>DATLZB010000253.1:0-8188 GCA_035574175.1 Hyphomicrobiaceae bacterium | reverse complement strand
GCGGAGGCGACCTGGCTGACATCCGCGAGCAGCTCCGCGCCGTGATGCTGGCGCCGTTCGAGAGGCAGCAACTCTTGAGCGAGTCGGAGTATCGCGCCTTCAGGATCATCGAGGAGGAGGTTGCGGTCGGGCGGCGGGGCTGTCGCGGGCGCGACCTTGCTGACGTCCGCGAGCAGCTCCGCGCCGTGATGCTGGCGCCGTTCGAGAGGCAGCGGCTCTTGAGCACGTCGGAGTATCGCGCCTTCAGGCTCATCGAGGAGGAGGTTGCGGCCGGGCGTGAGGGCTGGCGCGTGTTCGCACAAACTTCCATGGGCGAGATGTTGCGGTCACCAAGCCGCAGCGCCTTTCGCTCAATCAACAGCAAGCGAATCGACATCCTCGTGGTCGATGCAGGCGGCTGGCCCCTGCTCGCCGTCGAGTTCCAGCACGAGGGGCACGACCAGGGCGATGCGGCAGGCCGCGACGCGGTGAAGAGGGAGGCGCTGCGCAAGGCGGGCGTGCCTTACCTTGAGATTTGCGCCACCGATGCCGACGAACTGATCCGCTCCCGTGTCCGCGAGCGGCTGGGCGGGGCCCTAGCCGCATCTGCGAAGGGGCCACGCGGTTGATCGTTCCACCTCGCCTCGAAGGGGCAGGTCTTCCTACTCCTACGAGAAGCGCTCTGCATTGAGCCGCGCAACGGCGCCACGCCCGCCCCCGTCGGGTAGGAAGCCATGCGCGCCTCGTAAGCCGCGGCTCGAAAAACCTATCAGCTCCCGTCCCTCCTACGCCGCCGGAGCAGGCCACGGCGCAGCCCTTTGCCGGGCGGCGACTGGGGTTCCGGGGGGACGGCGGCGGCCGCCTCGACCGTCTCGCTCGCGATCACCCGCTCGAGCTGACGCCGCAGCGCCACTTTGGCGGGCGCCGCCGCCGCCAAAATCTCGCGCGGCTTGTAGAACTCCAACGCATTGAACTCGATGCTGACGTCGACGTAGATGTCGGGCTGTAGCGATTTGAGCTTCTCGCGCGTGATGCTTTTCTCGAGGATCTGGACCGAGCGCATCAGCACGTCGACCGCCGACTGCCGGCGTGCCCCGGAACCTGTCGCAGCCCCGCTCACGTCGACGGCGACGGTAATGTCCGCCTCGCCGGCCACCAGCTCGAAGGGCAACGGGTTCACCAGACCACCATCGACCAGCACCCGTCCGCCGAGCCTGACCGGCGAGAAGATCACTGGAATTGCGATGCTGGCGGCGATTGCTGGTCGCAGCGGCCCTTCCGTCAGCACGACCGCCTCCCGCATCTCGAAGTCGGTGGCCACCACCTTGAGCGGGGTCTGAAGCCCGCTGAAGTCTTTGGGCAGCAGATCCGCAACCAGCAGATCGAGCAGGCTCTGCGGATCGAGCAGCGCGGACCTCACCGGCAGAAGCCGCAGCACCTTCTGCACCGGCTCCGCGCGCGCCGCGAACAGTTGCCGCGCGAGGTCGAAGCGGGCACCGAGCGTCTCCTCGGTGACGGCCCGGATGCTGGCCGCCGACAGCCCGGCAGCGTAGGCCGCCCCGTACAGCGCGCCGATCGAGGTGCCGGCGATCACTTTGGGTCTGAGGCCCAGTTCGTCGAACAGCTCCATCACCAGGATGTGGGCGAGCCCGCGCGCCCCCCCACTGCCGAGCGCCAGCGCGATGCTGGGTCGGCCTGGATGCAACAGAGGCTTGGGCGAGGGGCGAATGGGCGACATGGGGAAGGTTCTGCTCAGACCATCAATGCCAGCCGTTTGGGTGGGCGACCGTCAATTGCATCCCTCTGCCGTCCGGTCGAGAAATTGCAGCAGCGCGGCAAGCGTTGCCTCAGGATTTTCCTCCGCAAGGAAATGGCCGGAGACGATCTCCCTCCCTTCGACATCGCTAGCCCATTCCCGCCAGACCGCCAGCGGATCCGGCGCCCCCTTGCTCGCAACGAGGTAATCGCTGCTCCACAGCACCAGCGTCGGGCAAACGATCTTCCGTTTCGCCCGCCGGTCCGCCTCGTCGGCCTCGCGGTCGCAAGTCGCACCCGCCCGGTAGTCCTCGCATACCGCATGGATGCGTTCGGGCCGATCGAGCATGGTGCGGTAGTGGGCGAGCGCTTCCGGCGCGAAGCAATCGTGCGACTTCGCCCGCGTCCAGCTCTTGAGCGTATGCTCGACGTAGACTGCAGGCGCCGCAGCGATCAGCGTCTCGGGTATCGGTGCGGGCTGTGCCAGGAACGACCAGTGATAGGACTTGATCGCGCTCTGCCACGTCATGCGCGCCCACACCTCGGCCGTTGGCAGAATGTCGAGGATGACGAGCCGCTCGAGCACTTCCGGGTGGTCGAGCGCCAAGCGATACGCGACGCGCGCGCCGCGGTCGTGACCCACCGCCGTGAACTGGACGTGTCCAAGTGCCCGCATCAGCGCGATGCAGTCTTCGGCCATCGCCCGTTTCGAATAGACCTCATGCTGCGCATCGCCCAAAGGCGCCGAGCTCGCGCCGTAGCCGCGGAGGTCTGGGATGACCAGGGTGAACCGTCGTGCCAGCTCCGGTGCAATCTTGTGCCAGCAGACGTGCGTCTGCGGATAGCCGTGCAGCAGCAGAAGCGGCAGTCCGGTGCCGCCGACCCGGGCATAGATGGTTACCCGACCTGTGTCGATCCAATGCTGTGCAAACCCTGGGTAGAGATCCTTGCGTGCGCTCATCGTTCGTTGCCGCCACCCGTGGGCCACTTTCGCTCGCGCGCAATCGCCCGCCAGCCGATGTCGGAGCGATAGAACCCGCCCGGCCAGTCGATGCGCCGCACCGCCTCATAGGCCCGCGCCTGGGCCTCGGCCACCGTCTCCCCGCGCGCCGTGACGTTGAGTACGCGCCCGCCGTCGGCGAAGATGCGGCCCCCTTCCTGCCGCGTGCCGGCATGGAAGATCTCCACTCCCGGCACTTTGGCGGCCTCAGCTAAACCTTTGATTTCAGTTCCTCTGAGCGGGGTGCCGGGATAGCCCCTGGCGGCCATCACGACGGTGAGCGCCGCATCCTCGTGCCAGCGCAGATCGAAGGCGTCGAGCACCCCGTCTGTGGTCGCGAGCAGTGCCGGCAGCAGGTCGGACTTGAGCCGCATCACTAGCACCTGCGCCTCGGGATCGCCGAACCGTACGTTGTACTCGATGAGCTTCGGGCCGTCGGCTGTAAGCATCAGGCCGGCATAAAGCACGCCCTTAAATGGTGTGCCTCGCTTAGCCATCGCGGCCACCGTCGGCAGGATGATGCGGTCCATCACCTGCTTGCTGATCTCGGGCGTGACCACCGTCGCCGGCGAATAGGCGCCCATGCCACCGGTGTTGGGGCCGCGGTCGCCGTCGCCGGCGCGCTTGTGGTCCTGAGCGGTGGCGAGCGGCAGCGCGTGGCGTCCGTCGACGAGCGCGAAGAAGCTGGCCTCCTCGCCGACGAGATATTCCTCGATGACGACCTCGGTTCCGGCCGCGCCGAACGCGCCCGCCAAGCATGCTGAAACCGCGGCTTCGGCTTCGGCACGTGTTTCGGCAATGACGACGCCCTTGCCGGCAGCCAGTCCGTCGGCTTTGATGACCACGGGCAGCTTTTGTCGCCCCAGGTAGGCTCGGGCCGCCTCGACGTCGCGGAAGCGACCATAGGCCGCAGTCGGGATCCCGCACTCGCGGCAGAGGTCCTTCGTGAAGCCTTTGGAGCCTTCCAGGCGCGCCGCCGCCTTGCACGGCCCGAACACCTTGATGCCGGCCGCCGTCAGATCGTCGGCGATGCCTGCCACCAGGGGGCCCTCGGGTCCCACCACGACGAGCCCGATCGCTTGCTCCCTGCAGAAGCGCACCACCGCCGCATGATCGGCAATATCGAGCGGAACGCACTGCCCGAGCGCGGCGATGCCTGGATTGCCCGGTGCCGCGTAGAGCGTGCTCAGCAGCGGGCTCGCCGCCAGCGCCCACGCCAGGGCGTGCTCGCGTCCGCCCGATCCGATCAGCAGAATGTTCATCCTGTTGCCGCCGTTTAGGAAAATCGGGACAAACTGCCCTGAGAGGGCCTTACCCAACGCCGATGTTGTATCATCTCTGGAGCGACGAGCAGACCCGGAACGATTCGTGGCCGAACCTGCCTACCACAAACCCCCCGCCAGCAATGCGGTGGAGTTCACCGTCTCTGAACTTTCCAATGCCATCAAACGGCTGTTGGAGGACGGGTTTGCCCACGTGCGGCTAAAGGGCGAGATTTCCGGCTTCCGCGGCCCACACGCCTCGGGTCATTGCTACTTCGCGCTCAAGGACGACAAGGCCAAGATCGATGCCGTGATCTGGCGCAGCACTTTTCAGCGGCTGAAGATCAGGCCTGAAGAGGGCATGGAGGTGATCGCGCAAGGGCGCATCACTACCTATCCCGGCTCGTCCCGCTACCAGATCGTCATCGAGACGCTGGAGCCGGCGGGCGTGGGCGCCCTGATGGCGCTGCTGGAAGAGCGCAAGAGAAAACTCGCCGCCGAGGGCTTGTTCGATGAAGCGCGCAAGAAGAAGCTCCCCTTCTTGCCGAAGGTGGTCGGCATCGTCACCTCGCCGACCGGCGCCGTCATTCGCGACATGCTGCATGGATTCAACGAGCGCTTTCCGACTCACGTCGTGGTGTGGCCGGTGCGGGTGCAGGGCGATGGCTGCGCCGAGGAGGTGGCCGCCGCCATCCGCGGTTTCAATGTGATCCCGCCCGGTGCGCCGGTACCGCGGCCCGACGTGCTGATCGTGGCGCGCGGCGGCGGCAGCCTGGAGGACCTGTGGGGTTTCAACGAAGAAATCGTGGCGCGCGCCGCTGCCTTAAGCCGCATTCCGCTAATCTCGGCGGTCGGCCACGAGACCGACTGGACCCTGATCGATCTCGTTGCCGACGCACGCGCCCCGACCCCGACCAAGGCGGCCGAATGGGCGGTGCCCAAGCTTAGCGACCTCGTGGAAGCGACGCGGACGCTGGGCCACCGGGCGCGGGTTGCGATTGCTCGCGCTCTTGCCGGTCAGCGCGCTCACTTCAAGGCAGCGTCGCGCGGCTTGCCGCGCCTCGAAGACCTCATCGCCCTCCCACGCCAGCGCTTCGATGCCGTCGACCGTCGCCTCCCTCGTGCACTGCTCGCCAACACGCGCGTCCATGCCATGCGCCACGCCCGGCTGTCGACACGCCTAAATCCCCGCCTTCTGACGGCGCGTCTTGAGCGGGCGAGAGAGCAGCTCGGGCGCGCCTGGCATCACGGCGAGCGCGGTCTTGCGCGCCTGGCCGCACGCAGCCAGTCGAGGTTTGACCGTGTGGCCGGCCGCTTCGGCCCGCAAATCCTTTTGCACCGCATCAGCCGCGCTCGCGAAAGCCTCGACGGCTGTGGCAAGCTGCTCGCTGCGCTGAGCTACCAGAGGGTGCTGAAGCGCGGCTATGCGCTGGTGCGGGATGAAGCCGGGCGCACGGTGCGGAGCGTGTCGCAGGCCCCCCCCGGCACACGACTTTCCGTTGAGGTGTCCGATGGGACGTTCCCCGCCGAGGCGCTCGATGGTGGCAAGCTCACGAAGGACAGGGATCGTGATGAAGCTCGAACCGCGCGCCCGGAGAGGCGGCGCACCTCCAGTCCCGGCCGCTCCGACGGTAGCGGGCAGGGTTCGCTGTTCTGAATGTCAGACCTCAAATTGGTACATGCACTTGACGTAGCTGGCGCCATTGGCGATTTGAGAGAAACCGGGACCGAGCCGCAGGATGGACCATGAACCGGATCGACAGGCTGTTCGGGCTGAAAGGGGAGGCGCGCGTCAGATTTCTCGACGGCGAGTTTCAGGTACTGTCACCCGGCGATTTTGTTCGCTGCGCGGTCACTGGCGAGCCCATTCCTTTGACCGAGCTCAAGTACTGGAGTGTCGAGCTGCAGGAGGCCTACGCCTCCGTCGAGGTCTCGCTTCGTCGCTACCTTGAAGTGCGCCGCCGGCGGGCTTGAAGCGGCGCGCCCATTCCGGGCCTATTCCACGACCCCGGTGCCCGCCCGGCCGCGTTTGGCCTTGAGCGCGAGATCGATCAATGAGGAAAGTCGCTCTGCATCCCGCATCTCAAGAGCGAGTTCGATGCGCAGCACGCGCGCAACCGCTCGCAGTTCGCCCCTGAGCCCCGCACTGCCCGCGAGCCGGACGTGGTCCTTTTCCGTCGTTGCCAGCATCGCGTTGTTCGCTGCGGCAAGACGCAGCAAACGGCCGGCGTCCGCTTCCGAGAAGGGATGATGGTCCGGAAAGGGGATCCGCTCCACGATGATCGCTCCCAGCGCTTCGAGCAACCGGAAGAACCGGTGCGGATTGGCGATGCCGGCAAACGCGACGACCCTGGCCCCTTTGAACGCTGCCGTATCGCCGACCGCCTGCGGTCGCCCGTCCAGCACGGGGCCTGGAAAACGCCGCCTGAGCCACTCGCCGGCGGCGCTCGCCTCCTGCCCCGCACCTTGCGGCGGGTGGTTCACCAGGATGGCGTCGGCAAGGCCGAGCTGAAACTCGAGCGGCGCCCGCAGCGGTCCCGCCGGCAGCACTCGACCGTTGCCGAAACCTCTCATGCCGTCGACGACCGCGATGGTCAGATCCTTGGCGAGCGAGGGGTTCTGCAGCCCGTCGTCCATGACGATGACGTCTGCCCGCTCCTTGCCCTCTTGCGCGATGACTCTGGCTCCGGCCGGGCGGTCGCGGGCGACGAACGTGGCCGCTTCCTGGGCCATGAGCAGCGCCTCGTCACCGACCTCAGCCGCCGTATCGCGCGCTGGATCGACCCGGCGAGGCCCGGAGAGCCGGCCGCCGTACCCGCGCGTAAGCACTGCCGGTCGTTCCCCGCGGCCCTTCAGCGCCCGAACGATGAGGAGTGCAAGCGGGGTCTTGCCGGTGCCGCCGGCCGTAAAGTTCCCTACGCAAATGACGGGCAGCTGGGACCGAAAGGGCCTGCCGTGGGTGAAGCGGCGTACGGCCAGCGCTCCGTACGTCGCCGCGATCGGATAGAGCAGGCGGGCGCGCCAGTCGGACTGCTCCATGTACCACCACGAGGGCTCATCAACTGGCACGCAGCAGTCCCTTGTCCTCGGGAAGGAACTTGAGGAGCTCATCGACGGTGCGTTGCAGAGCGCCCGAGAGGGTGAGCAGCGCCGACTGTGCGCCGGCCCGCATGCGGGCGAGCTCCACCTCGTCGTCCATGAGCCGGAGCACCGCGTTCGCCGCCTCGTCCGCGGAGCGCACCTCGATGGCGCCATGGTGGCGCAAGAGTGCGCTGTAGGCATCACGGAAATTGACATAGTGCGGCCCGGTGAGCACGACGGCGCCGTGGCGTATGGCCTCGATCGGGTTCTGTCCGCCCCTGTCGACCAGTGAGCCGCCGATGAAGGCGACCGGAGCGAGCGCATAGAGTGTGCCGAGCTCGCCGATCGTGTCGGCGATGTAGATGTCGGTGGCCGCGGTCGGCAGCAGGCCTAGCGAGCGCTGCGCCACCACCATCCCGAGCCCCCTCATCAGCTCGGCGATTTCGGTTCCCCGCTCCGGGTGGCGCGGTGCGATGATGGTGCAGAAACCGGCCCGCTCCTGCGCCAACCTGCGGTGCGCGGCGGCGATTGCGCGCTCTTCGCCTTCGTGCGTGCTGGCGGCGAGGAATGCTGGCCGCTCGGCCATGGCGCGCTTCAGGCGGCCGAGTTCGGCTCCGTCCGCCGGCGGCGGCGGCGCGTCAATCTTAAGGTTGCCAACGGTAAGCGTGCGACGGGCTCCGATCTGGGCGAATCGCCGCGCGAACTTCTCGTTCTGCGCCAGCACCACGTCGAAACGACTGAACAGGGGACGCGACAGGCTCTTGAACCGCTTCCAGCGGCTGAACGAGCGGTTCGACATTCGTCCGTTGACGAGTGCCAATGGGACGCCTCGGCTGGCGGTCTCGATGATCAGGTTGGGCCACGCCTCGCTTTCGGTGAACACGGCGAGGTCGGGCCGCCAATGCTCGAGAAAGCTTCGCACAAATTGAGGGGAATCGAGGGGCACGTACTGGTGAATGTCGTCGACATTGAGCCGGCGTGCGGCGAGCCCGGCCGAGGTCACCGTGCCGGATGTAAAGAGGAAGGACAGCTCGGGCCGCTCCTCGCGCAGCGCGTCCGCGAGCGGCAGCACCGCGTTGATCTCGCCGACACTCGCCGCATGAATCCACAC
>DATLZB010000252.1:0-23222 GCA_035574175.1 Hyphomicrobiaceae bacterium | reverse complement strand
GCGGGCCTGCCCCAGGAGGTGCCGGGGGTGACCGTCAACCGCCTGTGCGGCTCAGGCCTCGAGGCGCTGGCCCTGGCCGCCCGCGCCATCGGCGCCGGGGAGGCCGAGGTGATTTTGGCCGGCGGCGTCGAGAGCATGTCGCGCGCGCCCTTCGTCATGGGCAAGGCCACGGAGGCCTTCTCGCGCTCGGCCGAGATTTACGACACCACCATCGGCTGGCGCTTCGTCAACCCGCTGATGAAGGCGGCGCACGGCGTTGACTCGATGCCGGAGACGGCGGAGAACGTCGCTGCCGATTTTCAGGTGACGCGCACCGACCAGGACACCTTCGCGCTGCGCTCCCAGATGCGCACTGCCAGGGCGCAGAAATCGGGTCGTCTCGCCAAAGAAATCGCGCCCGTCACCATCCCACAGCGCAAGGCCGAGCCCGTTGTCGTCTCCCAGGACGAGCACCCGCGCGAGACGACCCTGGAGGCTCTTGCCAGGCTCCCTACTCCATTTCGCAAGGAGGGAGGCACCGTCACCGCCGGCAACGCCTCGGGCGTCAACGATGGCGCCGCGGCGTTGCTGGTCGCCTCTGGCGATGCGCTGGAGAAATATGGACTTAAGCCGCTCGCGCGCGTCATCGGCGCGGCCTCGGCCGGCGTGCCGCCCCGCATCATGGGGATCGGGCCGGTCCCGGCCACCCGCAAGCTCATGGAACGGCTCGACCTCAGGATCGGAGATTTCGACGTCATCGAGATCAACGAGGCATTCGCCGCCCAGGCGCTCGCCGTGCTGCGCCAGTTGGGGCTGCCCGACGATGCCGAGCACGTCAACCCCAACGGCGGCGCCATCGCGCTCGGCCACCCGCTCGGCATGTCGGGGGCGCGGCTGGCGCTGACCGCCGCGCTGGAGCTGGCCGAGCGAAACGCAAGGCGCGCTCTCTGCACCATGTGCATCGGGGTCGGCCAGGGCATAGCCTTGGCTCTGGAAGCGGTTTGAGCTACCCCCTGTTGAAAAGGGGCTCTCGCGTGGCGGCGTAGGTCGTGATCGGGCCGGTTATCCACATGGAAACTGCCACGCGGGGCCGAATAACGTATCGGTGGGCGTCGTTGTAGAGACACAGGCGGCAGTTGGGCCCTCACGTGTTGCGTAACCAGCCCCTGACGCAAACGTCTCGGATTGTGCCGCGTTCATGGAAGCCGAGGCGTGAGGAAGGTAGGACAGGTGCGTCCTGTCCTACCTTTTGTTTTGTGTGCCGCGCCAGCTCGGTTTACTGTGCGAATTTGTGAGCATTGTCAGCGGGCTGCAGTCAAAAGATTAGAGCGCACCTCTGTTCGACTGGCGCCAACTGCCCCACCCGGAACTGTGGTTAACGACAACTGCTCCGGCTAAAGCAACGTCTGCCTGCATCCTGCAAAATATCTATGGCCTGGAACGCGATACTCCTTTAGCATTTGCGAAAGCGGGGTGCCGACTGCTGCAGGGTACGGGTGCTTTCGGTGCCGGGTTGTTACAGCCCCACGTGTGGGGGCTCTGCGGATCGCGCGAGCCCCGAGGGAGCGAGTTGGGCAATCGCGCTTTTCCGCCACGCTGGCACTGGAGGCGTCGGCCGCCATGCCGCGCGGCGCCCCTTCCATCCATCTTTTGCTGACGGACGGTCCGCGCACGGGCGGCGTCCCCATGCGTGCGCCGAGGCCGACGGCGCACCTTCCGCCTGCGGTTCGGGGCCGGGAGGAACGGCACGAGGTATGCGCCGGTGACCAAGTACATTGCCGTCTCTAACCGCCGTGGCGGCGTCGGCAAGACCACTGTGACGATGATGCTGGCGTACGGGCTGAGCGTGATCGGCCGGCAGCGCGTACTGCTGATCGACCTAGATGCACAGGCCAGCACTTCAATCTTGATGATGGGGCATCAGCGCTGGCGTGTGGCGCGCGAAGAGAAGCGTACGAGCACGGGCCTGCTTTTTCAGATGTTCGGGCAAAACCCGATCAGCGCGCAGTCCTACATCACCAAGGCCATCGGAGACGTGTTACTCGCCGACGGCAGCCCCCCCGCCCTCGACATCATTCCGAGCTCACACGATCTCGACGATGCCGAGGCCGGGCTGATCATCGCCCAGCAGGCCCGTCACCACAACATCAGCGACCTGTTCGATTTGGTACAGGAACGGATGGGCCACATCATTCGCGCCGTGGAAGGCCTCTATGATCAGGTCGTGATCGACTGCGCGCCTGGCCTGTCGCAAGTTGTATGGGGAGCCCTGCGTACCGCCGACCTCGTGCTCATCCCCTACATCCCCGACCGCACTGCCGAGGACAACGTCGGCTGGCTGGCGCGTCGCCTCGAGGAGATTGGTGGCGCCAAGTACCGCACGCTGCCTAACCGCGTTTCCGGCCAAGACAGTCGCGCTCAAGGCATCATCGCGGCGGTCGGGGCCAAGTACGCGCCGCTCGGCATCCAGATCCCGGTAACCCAGGCGCTGGCAACGGCCCTCGACCACCGCGAGCAGCCCGGAACGCTCGCATCGAAGTTTGGCTCGGGCGGGCCGCATGTGTCGGCGCTGACCGACGCCCTTCTCGGCGTGATCAACCAGCCCTACGTGGTAGCTGCGCAATGAACGAGGTTCCCGCGCACATCATCCTCAACCGCCTGTTCAGCGCCATCCTGAGCGAGGCGGAGAAGAATGAGGCCTTCGCCCGCAAGCTGATCGCGGCGCTGCCCAACTCGGTTGTCGTCAAGTTCGGTAACACCAAGCCACGGCCGCGCCGTGCTTTCGATCCGGCTAACTTCCACGCCATCAACATCCTGCGCCAGCATGGCGAGCCGGTATTGCGCGGCAAGCTCGAGCAGATCAGGTCGTTGGAAGACCTCAAAGCCGTGGCGCGCGCCTCTGGCTTGGTGCTGACCGGGGAGGCAGCAAAGCCCAAAGCCTCGCGCGAAGGCATCATTAACGCCATCATCTCGGCGGCAAAGCACTACGACGCCCAGCGCAGCAGCGCCTCCGCCTGACGGCCGCCTTCCATCACCCCCGCCGCCGCAACCCGCTTTGCGGCATCACGGGCGGAAGTGCTAGGCTCCTCGCCGGCAACGCCTACTGCGATGCAAGGTCGAGCCGAGGGAGGAAACTCGTGCACCTCACGCCCGCTCAGCTCCAGCAATTCGACATCGAAGGTTGGCTGTTTCTGCCTGACCTGTTTTCGGAGGAGGAGGTAGCAGTCCTGCGCGCCGAAGCTGAGCGCATTTATCGGCTAGACCGCCCTGAGATCTGGCGCGAGAAGTCGGGAGCCCCCCGCACGGCCTTTGCCGCCCACACTTACAACGAGGCCTTCGGCCTGCTCGGGCGCCACCCCCGCCTGATCCGGCCCGTCGAACAGCTATTCGGCGAGAAGGTCTACATGCACCAGTACAAGATCAACGCTAAGGCCAAGTTCGACGGGGATGTGTGGCAATGGCATCAGGACTATGGCACCTGGGCCCGCGACGACGGCATGCCCGAGCCGCGGGCCATGAACATCTCCGTGTTCATCGACGAGGTGTTCCCATTCAACGGTCCGCTGATGCTGATCCCCAAGAGCCACAAGCACGGTGTGCTCGAAGCCGGCCACGACAAGGAGACCACCAGCTATCCGCTATGGACGCTCGATCATGACACGGTGGAGCGCCTGTGCGCCGAAGGCGGCCTCGTGGCGCCGACCGGCAAGCCCGGGGCCGTGCTGATGTTCCACGGCAACCTCGTGCACGGCTCCTCCGGCAACATCACGCCCTACCCCCGCAAGATTGTTTATCTCACGCTCTGCGCCGTCTCCAATTGGATCCGCAAACCGACCCGGCCCGAGTGGATCGCCCATCGCGACTTCACGCCCATCGAGCCCTGCGCCGACGATGCGCTGCTCGAGTACGCGCGCCGCCACCGGCAAGCGGCAGAGTGACCGGACCGCCGATGAACCTTTCCGCAATGCTCGCACGCTGTGCCGCCGAACAGAGGCCGATCCGCATCGGCCAGATCGGCGCCGGCAAGTTCGGCACCATGTTTCTCGCCCAGGTTCGGCTGACACCGGGCATGCAGATGGTCGGCCTCGCCGATCTCGCCCCCGCCCGCGCTCGGCAGCGTTTGGCAGATGCCGGCTGGCCTGCCGAACAGTTCGAGGTCCGCTCCATTGGCGATGCGCTGGACTCAGGCAAGACTTTCGTTACCGACGATGCCACGGCGCTGATATGCCACCCCGGCATCGAGGTCATCATCGAAGCCACGGGCGACCCGGCGACTGGGGTCGAGCTGGCCGCAGCCGCCATCGCCCACGCCAAGCACGTGGTCATGGTCAACGTCGAGGCCGACGCGCTTGCCGGCCCGCTTCTCGCCCGCCGCGCCCAAGCGGCCGGCGTCGTCTACAGCCTCGCCTGGGGCGACCAGCCCGCCCTCATTTGCGAGCACGTTGACTGGGCGCGCGCCTGCGGGTTTGAGGTGATCGCCGCCGGCAAGGGTACCCGCTATCACCCGAGCTATCACCGCTCCACGCCCGACACCGTATGGGAGATCCTAGACCGCTACCTTAAGCTCAATGATCGCTCCCACATCAACCCCAAGATGTTCAACTCCTTCATCGACGGCTCCAAGTCGGCCATCGAGATGACGGCGGTGTGCAACGCGACTGGACTCGTACCACAGAGCACCGGGCTGTCGTTTCCGCCCGCCTCGCGCTTCGAACTCGCCGACGTCTGCAAGCCAAAGTCTGACGGCGGTACGCTCGAGAAGAAGGGTGTCACCGAGGTCGTCTCGTCCCTGACCCGCGAGGAAAGGGATGTGCCCCACCATATCGCGATGGGGACCTATGTCGTGGTCACGAGCGCGAGCCGCTACGCGCGCCAGTGTTTCGCCGAATACCATTGCTTGCCTGATCGGAGCGGAACGTATGCGGCGCTTTATCGGCCCACCCATATGATCGGGCTCGAGCTTGGCATATCGGTCGCGTCGGTGGCGCTCCGCCGCGAGCCGACCGGCGCGCCTCGCTGCTTCAACTCGGACGTGGTCGCCACCGCCAAGCGCCCTCTCAAGAAGGGCGAGACGCTCGACGGCGAGGGCGGCTTCTGCGTGTGGGGACGCCAGACGCCGGCGGGCGTCTCGCTGCAACAGGGATGCCTGCCGCTCGGCCTCGCCAGCGGCGTGAAGTTGATCCGTGATGTCGCCGAGGGCGCTCCCCTCACCTGGTGGGACGTAGCCATCGATCCGCAGAGCAGCGCCGTCAAAGCCCGGCGCGAGATGGAAGCGATGTTCGCGCCGTCGACCCCTGCTCAACGGACCGCCGGCCTCGGCGTCAAACAAGGTACTTGGTGACCGCGCGCGTCACCGGCGGCGCATAGAGCAGACGGCGGTGACCGAGGCCCTCGAAGGCCATCAGCTCGACGCCTGGCACGGTCGCTGCGATCTCTTCGGCCTGGGCGAACGGCACATCCTCATCATCGCGGCTGTGCACCACCAGCGCGGGCTGGCCGATCTTCCTGAGCAGGTTAGCGGCGGAGAAGCCGGCGACGGTGCGCTGCCCGACGCGCTCGATGTGGCGCTCATAGGCGCGCTGCGCTGCCGGAGCGAGCTTGAGGCCCGCGCCGAAATCCCGCGCAACGTCGCTCAAACGGTTGGGGCAGGCGAGCAGCACCAACCGCTCGAACCGGTGCGCGCGATAGAGCGGCGGCCCGCCCTCGGCGACAAGCAGGGCGACCAGTCCGCCGAAGCTGTGCGCCACGAAGGCTTGAAAGGGACCGGCCGCGTCGGCAAGCCCGAGCATTGCCCGGGCACAGGCGGCAAGGTTGGTGTAGCGGCCCTCCGAACGGCCGTGTGCAGGAAAATCAAAGGCGACGACCCGGTAGCCGCTGCGCCTGAGCGGCTCGGCGAAAGCCGTCATGAAGGCGGCCTCCGCCGTCCAGCCGTGCACCAGCAGCACGCTTCGTCCCGACGGCACCGTATCGGGCTCGAAGATATAAACCTGCAGCTCGGCCTGCGGCGTTGCAATCCGCTCTGAACGCGCCCCGCGCAGGTGAAAGCGCGCGCGATCGGCGAGTTCCTCGTAGTTGGCCGGGCGCTGCGCCGACAGCAGTGGCGTGCAGAAGCGGCGGAAGGCGACGTCGCCGGCTAGCGCGGGCGCCCGCCGGCTCAAGCGCTCCAGGTCCGACTGACCAACCTGCGACAGCAGCGTATTCAGCGTGCGGCTCGCCACGCCTTCGCACTCATTCGGCGGCCACGTCGCGCGCCTTCGCCGGGCTCCGTGCCCAGTAGCCCGCCTTCGCCTTGGAGCGCTTCAGGGCTTCCTCGGTCTCGAAGCCGGGCGCCATCGAGGCGGAGGTGCCGGCCAACACCTCATGGTGCTCGATGTCGAGCGTTTTGAGCCAGCGCTGTTGGCCCATGGTAAGCGCGATGAAGTAGCCGATCTCGACGAGCTCCGGCTCGCTGAAATGCCGATGCAGGCGTTGCCACAGCTTGTCGTCCGCCGGCAGGTCCCAGGTGATCGCTTCCGCATAGGCGAGCGCCGCCTTCTGCCGTTCGTTCAACCGTGTCGACGTCTCGAAGTTGAGCAGGTCGCGATAATCCTCTTCGACGAGGCCCTCCCTTCCGGCCTTGACCGATCTTTGATTGCCGCAGTACTCGCACTTTACCGACCGCGAAACGTAGACCCGGCAAAGCTCCTTTATGGCGTGGTCGGCGACGCCGTTCTTGAACACCTCGCGCCAGCTGTTGGCGAACGACCAGAATACGGCCGGCACGTGCGCGCGAATGGCCTGGCTCTCGGGCCGTGGCGTGCCCTCCTGCCGGCATCGCTCGAGCTCGGCGAGCATCGCCGCATCCGACAGGGTGGCCGGATCGACGTAGCTGATGCGGGGCCGTGACATGGCTGGCACTCCGTTCGCGGTTTCGGGGGGTATGCAGACATTGAGCGCATATTGCCGTATCGACCTCACCCGATCAACGCCGGCGCCTGACAGCGCCCGGCACGGCTGCTAAGAAGGCCCCGCCTGAGGAAAGGCCCAAGCGAAGGGAAGGGAACCGACATGTTTCAGAAGCCGAGATGCCAGGTGATCGCGCTCGAGGAGCACTACTGGGACAAGGAACTCGCCTCGCACTTCACCGGCATCGAATCCGGCCGCGGCGGTGATGTGGAGAAGCGCCTTTACGATCTCGGTGAGCTGCGCATCAAGGAGATGGATGAGGCCGGTATTGACGTGCAGGTGCTCTCGCACGGCGCGCCGTCGACGCAGAAGCTCGCGGCCGATATTGCGGTCCCGCTCGCCAGGCGCGTCAACGACCGCCTGCACGCAGCGATCTCAACTCACCCGACCCGGTTTGCCGGATTTGCGGCGCTGCCGACTGCCGATCCCGGGGCGGCCGCCGACGAGCTCGAAAGGGCGGTCACAAAGCTCGGTTTCAAGGGCGCCATGATCCATGGCCTAGCCAACGGCGTGTTCCTCGACGACAAGCGCTTCTGGCCGATCTTCGCTCGGGCCGAGCAGCTGGATGTTCCGATCTATCTGCACCCGGGTCTGCCGCATGCGGGCGTGATGGAGGCCTACTACAACGATTATGCCAAGGATTTCCCGATGGTAGTGCGCGCCGCCTGGGGCTACACAGTGGAGACGGCGACTCTCGGCATCAGGATGGTGCTGAGCGGACTGTTCGATGCCCACCCCAAGCTCAAGATTATCCTCGGCCACCTCGGCGAGACGCTTCCCTTCCTGATCTGGCGCATCAACGCGGCATTGTCGCGACCCGGCCACAAGCAAGTGAGCTTCCGCGACGTGTTCTGCCGCAACTTCTACATCACCACGAGCGGCAACTTCTCAAACCCTGCGCTGCTCTGCTGCATGATGGAGATGGGGATCGACCGCATCCTGTTCTCCGTCGACTATCCCTTCGTCGCCAACGTGCCGGCCACACGCTGGATGGAGAGCGTGCCCCTGTGCGACGAGGATAAGGCTAAGGTTCTGAGCGGCAACGCCAAGCGCCTGCTGCGGATGTAATCGAGGCCTCCCCGCGCATTCCCGGATGGCCGCGCGCCAGCGCGACCCTCCGGCACCTTCCGCGGTAAAGTTATTGCCGCAACCCTGAAGATGCTGGCTCGCGCTTCGCTTCGCTCGACTTGGCCGGGAGGGACCTTCAGGCAAAGGACCGTGGGCGGCTTACCGATCAGGCCAGCGCGGTCACCGGCTTCTCAACGAACCCCTTGAACGTGCCGAGCAGCTCCGCCCCGAGCGCGCCGTCCACCACGCGGTGATCGCAGGAAAGCGTCACCGTCATCTGACTGATGAAGCGCACGCCACCGTCCGCGGTCTCGACCGGCTGGCGGCGCACCGCGCCGACCGCGAGAATCGTCGCGTGCGGCGGGTTGATGATGGCCGAAAACGCACGGATGCCGTACATGCCGAGGTTGGAGATGGCGCTCGAACCGCCCTGATAGTCCTGCGGCTTGAGCCGCCGGGCCTGGGCGCGCGCAGCGAGCTCTTTCACCTCGGCCGAGATCATGCTCGGCGATTTGCGCTCCGCATTGCGGATAATCGGCGTATAGAGGCCGCCTTCGACCGCCACCGCCACGCCGATGTCGGAGGATCTGAGCCGCAATATCCGATCGCCCGCCCACACCGCGTTGGCCGCCGGCACCCGCTGCAGCGCCGCCGCCCATGCCTTGACGATAAGGTCGTTGAGCGTGAGCCTGAAGGTGGGATTGCCGGCCTTGTCCTTGGGCGCCGTGGCGTTGGCCTCCTCGCGCAGTTTCAAAAGCTCATCGACATCGACATCGGAAGCAAGGCAAAAGTGCGGGATCGACTGCACGGCCTCGGTGAGCCGCGCCGCGATCGTGCGGCGCATATTGTCGAGCGGCACCTCCTCATAGCTGCTTGGCTCGTAAAGCGCCTTCACCCGCTCCGCCGTCGGACCAGCGGGACTCACCCCCACTGGAGCCGCGCTTAGCTGCGCGCCGGCAGCCGCTTCCACATCCCGCGCCACGATCCGCCCGTACGGGCCTGAACCCCTGACGGTGTGGAGATCGACACCCCTCTCCTTGGCGAGCCGCCGGGCGAGCGGCGTCAGCACGATGCCCGAGGCGAGCCTAGCCGGACCGTAGCTGCCGCTCGCCGTCCGTACCTCGAAGAATGGGTCGAGCGCGACGGTGCGCGCTCTCCCGCGCGACACCTGCGCCGCGGCGGGCTCCGAAACATGCGCCGTGGCGGACGCGGCCCGGCCTGCGGCAGCGGATGAAACCGCTGCCGCCCCATCGGAAAGCACCGCCACCACGGCCCCGACCGGCGCCACCTCTCCCGCCGGAACCCGGATTTCCGCGAGCACCCCGGCGGCAATGGCTGGAACCTCCATGGAGGTCTTGTCGGTCTCGATCTCGAACAGGTTGTCGCCAGCCTTCACTGCGTCGCCGACCGCTTTGAACCACCTGGTGATCTTGCCCTCGGCCACCGTCTCGCCGAGTTGCGGCATCAGCACGTCCATGCTGCCCCCGCGCTACCAACTCACCGATACGTACTGCGTCTCGAGGAACTCCATCAGTCCCTCGTGTGCGCCTTCCCTTCCGATGCCGCTCTGCTTGACGCCGCCGAATGGCGCCGCCGGATCGGACACGAGCCCGCGGTTGACGCCGACCATACCCGACTCGAGCCGCTCTGCCACCCTCAAGCCTCTGGCCAGGTCTTTCGTGTAGAGGTAGGCGACGAGCCCATACTCGGTATCGTTGGCGCGCCTGATGACCTCCTCCTCTGACGTGAAGGTCTGGATCGCGGCCACCGGACCGAAGATCTCCTCGCGCAGCATGTCGGCGGAGTCGGGAACGTCGGTCAGGACCGTCGCCGGGTAGAAGAAGCCCTTCCCGCCCGGCGCCTTGCCCCCCGTGAGCACCTTCGCGCCCTTCTTGACCGCGTCATCGACGAGAGCAACCACCTTGTCGAGGCCCTCCTTGTTGACGAGCGGGCCCAGCGTCACCCCGTCCTCGAGCCCGTTGCCCATCTTCAGCGCTTTCATGCGGTCGGTAAGCTTCCTGGCGAACTCCTCGTGCACCTTCTCATGCACGTAGAAGCGGTTAGCCGCGGTGCAGGCCTCGCCCATGTTGCGCATTTTGGCGACCATGGCCCCATCGATCGCCGCGTCGATGTCGGCATCCTCGAACACGATGAACGGCGCGTTGCCGCCGAGCTCCATGGCGGGGTTGACCACGTTGTCGGCCGCTTCCTTCAGGAGCTTGCGCCCGACCGCCGTGGAGCCGGTGAATGACAACACCCGCACGCGTGGATCGTGCAGCATGGCACTGACCACCGGCCCCGACCGGCGCGATGGGATCACGTTGACGACGCCGCCCGGCACGCCGGCCTCCTCGAGGAGCGGCATCAGTGCCAACATGGTGAGCGGCGTCTCTGAGGCGGGCTTCAAAACGACGGTGCAGCCGGCTGCCAGCGCCGGCCCGATCTTGCGAGTCGCCATTGCCGCCGGAAAGTTCCACGGCGTCACTAGCACGGCAACGCCCGCCGGCTTGTGCTGCACCAACATGCGCGCGCCCGATGCCGGTGCCATCGAGACGCTGCCCAGGTTGCGTACCGCCTCCTCCGCAAACCAGCGGAAGAACTCGGCTGCATAGAGCACCTCCGCGCGCGAGTCGGGCAGCGCCTTACCGTTCTCCAATGTGATGAGCTTGGCCAGCCGCTCTGCATCGCGCACGATGAGCTCATAGGCCTTGCGGAGCACCTCGGCGCGCTCGCGCGGTTTTGTCCCGGCCCAACCCTCGAAGGCGCCGGCTGCCGCATCGACTGCGGCCTTGGCGTCCTCCGCGCTGGCGCTCGCCACCGTCGCGATTGTGTTCTCCGTCGCCGGATCGATGACCTCGAAACGTTGATTGTCGGAGGATCTGCGCCACTGACCGGCGATCCACAGATCGGTCGGCACACGGGCGAGCAGATTGTCGTAGCTGGCGTGGGCCATGGGCGTACCTATGATTTGTGCGCACTTTGCCGGCAAGGTTCGCCGACTGTCACCCTTCCGGAGGAGCCGTCTTCGACTCCGGCACCCAGAGCACGTCGAGCGGGAGGGTGTGAGTTTCGAACGGCGGAGCCGTTACGGAATCAGCATTCTTGAACGTCGCGGCGAGAAGCCACTTGTCGCCTGCAAGTGCCAGCACTTTGGGTGGCAGTGCCTCGATGTCCGCATAGATGGACGGGCGTGTCTTTGTCTTCAACATCTCTGGCGAAAGGGTTTCCAAGCAGCAGCTTCATCAGTATGTGCCAAGCGAGCCATGCTCACAATGCTCTCTGCTGGCTGATAAACTGGCCCTCAAGCTGAGAGCGATCGCCTCACTCGGTCCACGATCCGCTCCGGCGTCGGCAGAACGTGATCCTCCAGGATGTCGGCCGCGGGCAGCGGGATGTGCGGCGTGGTGATCCGGACCGGCGGCCCGTCGAGATCGTAAAAGGCCTCATCCACCACGATCGACACGATCTCCGCACCCCAGCCACATAGACGAGGGTTCTCTTCGACCGTAAACAAGCGATGGGTCTTGCCAACAGAACCGAGGATCGTCTGCGTATCGAGCGGCACCAGCGAACGCACGTCGATCACCTCGCAGTCGATGCCGTGCTCCGCCTTGAGCCTGTTCGCCGCCTCCAGCGCGCGCGGCACCATGAGAGCCAGCGCAACGATGGTTGCATCCTTGCCGGGCCTGACGATGGCCGCGGTGCCGAGCTCGTCGACGATCTCCCCGTCCGGCACCTCGCCCTTGGTCGGATAGAGCGATTTGTGCTCGAAGAAGATCACCGGATCGGGATCGCGCACCGCAGCCGCCAGCAGCCCAATCACGTCGCGTGGGGTGGACGGCGCCACTACCTTGAGGCCGGGGATCATCATCGCCCAGTTCTCGACGCTCTGGCTGTGCTGCGCCCCGAACCGCGAGCCGGCGCCGTTGCCGGTGCGGATCACGAGCGGGCACTTGAGCTGGCCGTTCGACATGTAGCGGCTCTTAGGGATTTCGTTGGCGATGTAATCAAAGCAGACCGCGAAGAAATCCGAGAACATGATCTCGGCGATCGGTTTGAGACCCGTCATCGCCGCACCCATAGCGGCGCCCAGGATCGCCTGCTCGGAGATCGGGGTATCGCGCACCCTCTTCGGTCCGAACTGCTCCAAGAGCCCGACCGTAGACTTGAACACGCCGCCCGCCTTGGCGACATCCTCGCCGAGGAACACCACGTCGGGATCGCGCGCCATCTCCTGGGCGATGCCCCGCGCCACCGCCTCGCGATAGGTCAGTTCCGCCACGCCCAGCCTCCGTCGGCATAGACGTCGGTCGAAATGATCTCGAGCGGCGGCGGCGGCGCGGCTTTGCATTTCTCGGTCGCCGCATCGACCTCTGCCCGAACCTCCGCCTCGATGCGGGAGACAATTTGCTCCGGGATTCCGAACTGCTTGAGCCGCTCGCGGTAGATCTTAACCGGGCAGCGCTGCATCCACTTCTCGAGTTCGCCCTCCGGTCGGTATTTCCCTGGATCGGCGCGCGAGTGGCCGCTGTAGCGGTAGGTCTTGCACTCGATAAGAGACGGCCCACCACCCGATCGAGCCTTGTCGTAGGCTGCCCGCGCCGTGCGGTAGACGATATCCGCGTCCTGCCCGTCTATGACGATCGAGTCGAGCCCGTAGGAGCGCGCGCGGTCCGCTGCCGGATGCTCTACCGCTGTCACCTCCGCGATCGGCGTGTACTCCATGTAGAGGTTGTTCTCGCACACGAATACCACCGGCAGCTTCCACACCGCGGCCAAGTTGAGGGCCTCGTGGAAGGCGCCGATGTTGGTGGTGCCGTCACCGAAGAAGCAGACCGAGACGTCCTTGTCTCCCTTGTATTGCGCTCGCCACGCCGCCCCGCAAGCGATGGGCAGGTGCGCGCCGATGATGGCGTAGGAGCCCATCACGCCATGCTCGGCGGACGTTAAGTGCATCGAGCCGCCCTTGCCTCGCATCAGCCCATTGTCGCGCTGCATGAGTTCGCCCAGCATCTTCTCGACCGGGACGCCGCGGGCGAGCGTATGTGCATGGCCGCGGTAGGTGCAGAACGATAGGTCGCCCGGTTGCATAGCGGCGGCAAACCCGGTCGCCACCGCTTCCTGCCCGAGGGAAAGATGGCTTGTCCCCTTGACCAGGTTCTGCAGAAAAAGGTCGTAGGCGCGCTGCTCGGCCTCACGAATGCGGACCAGCATACTAAACATGCGCAACCGCATCTCCTCCCCGATGTCATCGTTGAGGCCAGGGCTCGGCGCGGCCGCGGTGCGGTCTTTCACTCGTGCCATCGGATAACCTTGCTTTGTGTTCTGTCGGATGGGCGGGCCAAACCTTAGCCTGTCGGCCGAAGGCCGGGCAACGGGGCTGCCTCAGCAGCCTGCAATTGACAGCCCCAGCGCAGCACGGGCAGGGTTTCGCATACCAGAGCGGTCGCCAGGCCGCCCCAAAGGAGAGCGTGCGATGAACGATCTCAAAGCCGAGCCCCGGACAGTGCGCGAGGACGATGCCGCTGCCGCGCTCGAGCCTCATTGGAACTGGAAGCGTGCCCTGCCCGCTCCCGGTCACACCAACGTCGATTTCGAGGTGCGCGTCGACTTCCGCCGCCTGCATCGCTACCGGCTCGGCCGCGCCAAGCAGGCGCTGAAAGCGTCAAACCTTGGCGCGCTGCTCCTCTTCGACGTCAACAACATCCGCTATGTCACTGGCACCAAAATCGGCGAGTGGGAGCGCGACAAGCTCTGCCGCTTTGCGCTGCTGGCCGGCGACCAGGAGCCGATCCTGTGGGACTTCGGCTCGGCCGCCGTGCACCACCGGCTCTATTGCGACTGGCTGCCCGAGAGAAACTTCCGCGCCGGCATGCTCGGCATGCGCGGCACAGTGCCGCCCTCGGCCGGGCTCATGGCAAGGCATGCGAAGGAGATCGCCTCCCTGCTCAAGGAGGCGGGCGTCGCCGGAGAGCCCCTGGGCGTCGATCTCATTGAACCTGGCATGTGGCTGGCACTCGAAAACGAGGGGCTGAAGCTCGTGGACGGCCAGCAGGTGATGCTGGATGCTCGGGAGATCAAGAACATCGACGAGATCACGCTGCTCAACCAGGCCGCCGCCATGGTGGACGGCGTCTATCACATGATCTGGGAGGAGCTGAAACCCGGCGTGCGCGAGAACGACATCGTCGCCCGCGCCAACAAAATGCTCTACGAGATGGGCTCGGATGACGTGGAAGCGATCAACGCCATCTCCGGTGAGCGCTGCAATCCCCACCCGCACAATTTCACCGACCGCCTGATCCGCCCCGGCGACCAGGCGTTCTTCGACATACTGCAGTCCTACATGGGCTACCGGACCTGTTACTACCGCACGTTCAATGTTGGTCGCGCCACGGACGCGCAGCGCGATGCCTACAAACTCTGCCGCGAGTGGCTCGACAACGCCATCGCCCTCATCAGGCCCGGCCAGTCGACGGACAAGGTCGCAAGCGTCTGGCCCAAAGCGCCCGAGTTCGGATTCCCGGACGAGATGGCGGCCTTCGGCCTGCAGTTCGGCCACGGACTCGGACTTGCCCTGCACGAGCGCCCGATCATCTCGCGGCTCGTTTCGCTTGATCAGCCCATGGAGCTGAAGCCCGGCATGGTGTTCGCGCTGGAGACCTACTGCCCCGCCAAGGATGGCTGCTCGGCCGCCCGCATCGAGGAGGAGGTGGTGGTGACCGACACCGGCTGCCGGCTCATCACCCACTTCCCAGCGGAGGACCTTCCCATCGCCAATGCGTATTAGGGAGCAACCGGCAACAACGGAAGAAGCCGGCAACCTGCTACCTGCTGTCTCGGGCAACAAAAGTTGAAGGACGCGCAATGGTAACCAGTAAGCCTACCGTGGGTTGGATCGGTATCGGACGCATGGGTTTGCCGATGGTGGAGCGGCTTCTCGCTGACGGGCATCCGGTTTCGGTATGGAACCGCACTCGGTCTAAGGCCGAGCCGCTGGCGGCCAAGGGCGCCATCATTGTAGACAGGCCGAGCGACCTCGCCGGCACCGAAGTGCTTTTCACCATGGTCTCCACCGGCAAGGATCTTGAACAGGTCTGCTTCGGCAAAGACGGCGTGACGAGCGCAGGCAGGGGGCGGCTCCCTGCCGTCTTCGTCGATTGCTCCTCGATCTCGGTGGAGGAATCGGCCGACATGCGCAGGCGACTTGCCGATTTGGGTGCTACGTTCATCGCCGCCCCGGTGAGCGGCAATGCCAAGGTCATCAAAGCTGGCAAGTTGAGCGCCGTGGCCTCGGGACCGAAGGGCGCTTTCGAGGCGGTCAAGCCTTTGATCCTCGCTTTCGCCCCCTACGGCGTCTCCTACGTCGGCGAAGGCGAGCTCGCCCGCATCTGCAAGATTGCCCACAATGTCATGTTGGGCGTCGTCATTCAGAACCTGTGCGAGGTGACCCTCATTGCCCAGAAGCTGGGCGTGCCGCGCCATGCCTTTCTCGACTTCATCAACAACAGCGTGATGGGGTCAATGTTCACCCGCTACAAGTCGAACGCTCTCGTCAACCTCGATTGGACGACGACGTTCACGCCCGAACTGTTGCGCAAGGACCTCGACCTCGGGCTCGCCGCTGCCCGCCGGCTCGGCGTGCCTGTGCCGGTCACGGCGGCCGCACGTGAGGCCCTGCAAGTACACTTCGGCGCCGCAAGCCTGAAGCCCGACCCCGTCGCGTACCTCGAGAGGGACTTCGCCGCCCTCCTTGAGACGGTCGCCCTCGGCGCCGGCATCAAGCTTGAACCCGAGAACGTGCCCGTTCCCACCGGCCTTGAGACCGAGGGTTAGCCGAACGGCTCCTCACTGATCCGTCTTGCGTACGCCGAGCGCGGCCTGCGCATGTCGTTCCTCCCCCGGCGTGATGTGGAAATCAACGACCGCGACGCCTCCAGAGTTCAGCACTTCGACGCCCTTCTCGATGGCTGGCGCGATCTCGGCCGCGGTCTGCACCGGGCCGATGCCGATAGCACCTTGCGCTTCGGCCAGCTTGGCAAAGTTGACGTCCGGATCCGACAGCCGCTGCCCGACCCAGCGGTTGCCGGCCTCCCGACCGCGCCGCTTTGCAACCGTCTCCTGATGCAGCTCGTCGTTGTAATAGGAGCGGTTGTTGTTGACGAGGAACAGGATCGGGATGCGGTGCCGGACCGCCGACCACAAGGCATTGGCGCCCATGGCGAAGTCGCCGTCACCGAGCACCGACACGGTCTGTCGGCCACGCGTGTGCAGCGCGAGCGCCACCCCGACCGAGATGCCGGGCCCGGAGCCGATGCCACCGCCGCCGTCCTTGCCGAGATACGACAGCGGATCGCGCAGGGGCCAGATGTCGGTCGGCCAGCCCCGGCACAGGGACGCGAAGCTCACCTTGTCGGGGTCCGTGAAGGCCTTGCGTAGCGCCGAAGCGACCCTGGGCAGCGTCACTGCTGAGCTTTCATCCCTGCGCTTGGGCGGAATCGGATCGTGCCAGGGCGCTTTCTTGCCCGGACCCAGCGCCTCGAGCAGATCGGCCACCACTTCATCCGCCTCCGCCGCGATCCGCACGTCAGCGGGCGCCAACCCCTGGTGGTCCATATGTGCACCGTTGTGCAAGTGCTGGTCGAGCGACACCGCGATGATTTTCGCCGTCACTCTGCCTACCGAACTCGACGCACGCAGGCAGCCGGCAAGGTCGACCCAGTCAAGCGCAAGGACGAGGTCGGCGGAGCAGATGAGTTCACGCGCCGGATTGGGCACCTGGTTAAACGGCTGCACGACGTGGGCCGGGTGATCCGTGGGGAACGCGGCCGGCGTCTTCAGATCCGACATGACGCACGCACCGAGTCGCTCGGCAAGCTTGACACGCGCTGCCCACGCCTCGCTCGTTCGCCTCCCCCGGCCAACCATCATCAGCGGCCGCTTGGCGCCCTCAAGCAGCCCCTTGACCTGCTCGATCGCGGAGCGCGCCGGCCGCGGCGAGGCCGGCGGCGTGTAGCGGGCGAGGTCCGGCCATTCCGGCTCCTTCTCGAGCCGCGTCTCCTGCAGTCCGGCGTCAAGGCAGATGTAGACCGGCGCCGTCGGAGCGGAGCGCGTCAGAATGTTGGCGCGGCACATGGACTCGACCAGCGCTTCCGCCGACGTTGGTTGATCGTCCCACTTGATGAAATCGCGGATAAGCCCGCCCTGGTCTTTGGAAGTATGGATCCAGTCGATCCACGGCCGCCGCTTCGTGGAGTCGACCGGACCGGTAGCGCCTAGGACGAACATCGGCACCCGATCGCACCAGGCGTTGAACAGGCTCATCATACCGTGCAGAAGGCCGACGTTGCTGTGCAGCACGCACGCCATCGGCTCACCCGTCGCCTTGGCGTAGCCGTGGGCGATGGCGACCGCGTGGTCCTCGTGGAGGCACAGGATGATACCCGGCCTTTCGTTGCCGAGATGGTTGACCAGGCTGTCATGCAGCCCACGGTAGCTCGCTCCCGGATTGAGGCTGACATAGGGGATCCCGAACCTGCGCAACATCTGGGCCGCGACATCGCTGCCCCACGCCACCGCCGGGTCCGGCGCTCCCTCAATCCGGTCGAGATGCATGCCTCTCCTCCATCATAGGTTCAACCAAGGGATCAGAATTCGCTTTGCGGTCGACTCGTAAAAAACGACGCCGATCCCGCAGGTTGGAATTCGTGGCTGGCAACTGTGCCCCCCTAACCAAATGCAAGCCGGGTGCGTGACACGGACTTCCGTATTGCTTCATCTTCTGCTTATAGTCGAGCGGAAGAACAAGCGAAACGTGGACCGCGCCCGAGTCGGGCGGCGGTTGCTTTTGTTGGGAAAGACGCCGGGGAGATCAAGCCAATGCCTTCGTCCGTCTCTGTACGGCGCTTTCCTGTCGTTTCAAGAGAGGCTGCTCCCCCTCCTGCACCGAAGCCGCCGCTGGAGCGGCCGGTTATCGTCAACCCGGCTGCGTTCTACCGACGCCAACGCCGGCCGAACGGAAGACGTAACAACGCGTGGTGCCGGTGCGGAAGACTTGCACCTTTGAGCAAACAGTAAGACCGACATCGAGGTGGCGCTTCAAAGCACCACTTAAAGACGAAGACAGAGCCAATGATGACGCGGGCCGATGCCGCTGACGACGCAGCGGACCGGCCGTATTGGACTAATAGCCAAAGTAGACCTCGGGGCTGACGAGAAATGGCAGGCGATATGCTTACCGCAGCAGGCGAAGCCTTGCTGATCATCATGGACCCTTACCGGCTGATGTTCCTGTCGTTGGGCTGTGTGCTGGGGCTCGTGCTTGGCATTCTCCCTGGCATCGGCGGGCTCGCCGGTACGGCCATGCTACTGCCCTTCACCTTCAGCATGGATCCGTATACGGCCTTTGCCTTCCTGTTGGGTTTGGGCTCCACAACCGCTACCGGCGATCCCATCCCTGCCGTGCTGTTCGGCGTGCCGGGCGGCGCAGGGTCCGCCGCAACCGTACTCGACGGTCTGCCCATGGCGCAGCGCGGCGAAGCAGGACGCGCGCTGAGCGCAGCCTACATGTCCTCAATGATGGGCGGCATTTTTGGCGCCGCACTGATGGCGGTCTCGATTCCGCTGCTGCGGCCGCTGATGCTTTCCTTTGGCTCTCCGGAGATGCTTGCCCTTGCGGTATTCGGCATTTCGACGGTTTCGGTGCTGTCGGGACGAACACCGCTGAAGGGTGTGGCGATGGCGGGGTTGGGGGTCATGCTGGCCATGGTCGGCTCCGATCCGCAGACCGGTACGCTGCGCTGGACCCTCGACAGTCTTTATCTTTGGGAAGGGGTGAAGCTTTTGCCGCTCGTGCTCGGCATCTTCGCTCTGCCTGAGCTTTGCGATCTGCTCATCGCGCGCACGTCCATCTCGGGCGAGATGAAGTACAGCGCCCGATCCGGGATGCTGCGCGGCGCTGCCGACTGCTTCAAGCACTGGTGGCTCATTCTGCGCTGCAGCTGGATCGGTGCCATCATGGGCGCTGTCCCCGGCATCGGCGGCTCGATCATCGACTGGCTCGCCTACGGTCACGCCATCAAGACCGAGAAGGGGGCCAAGGAGACGTTCGGCAAGGGCGACGTGCGCGG
This sequence comes from Hyphomicrobiaceae bacterium, assembly GCA_035574175.1. Classification (GTDB taxonomy): domain Bacteria; phylum Pseudomonadota; class Alphaproteobacteria; order Rhizobiales; family Hyphomicrobiaceae; genus DATLZB01. The sequence goes on along the minus strand of DATLZB010000252.1, from coordinate 4,101 downwards.
CGTCATCGCCTCGGAAAGCTCCAACAACGCCAAAGAAGGCGGTGCCTTGGTGCCGACCGTGGCGTTCGGCATCCCAGGCAGCGCCGGCATGGCGATCCTGCTCGGCGCCTTCCTCATCCACGGCTTGGTGCCGGGACCGGACATGCTGACCAAGCATTTGAACTTCACCTACTCGATGGTGTGGAGCGTGGCGCTGGCCAACATCCTGGGCGCCGGCATGTGCTATCTGTTCAGCGGCCAGTTCGCCAAGCTGGCCACGCTCAGATACACGCTGATCCTGCCCTCCGTGCTCGGCATCATTTACATCGGCGCCTTCGAGGGTTCGCGCAATTGGGGCGATCTCTACGCGCTCTTGCTGTTTGGCGTGCTCGGCTGGACCATGAAGCAGATGAAGTGGCCGCGGCCGCCGTTCATCTTGGGCTTCGTGCTCGGCGACATCCTCGAGCGCTATCTTTTCATCTCGATCGAGCGCTACGGCACCGATTGGCTGATCCCCAGGATCGAACTCGGCACTTTCGAGATTCTGGGCCAGAGTATGACCTTGCCCATCGTGCACGCGCGTTGGGCTGTGCTGATCCTGTTCGTGATGGCAATCCTGAGCCTGCTGCGTCCCGTCATCCAAACCTTTCGAGCGCACGGCGGTCTTGGCGGGGTCCTTCGCATGTACGGCCCGCCGCGATTGGGAGTGGCCGAGCTGTTTGCGCTCGTGATCATCGCCTGGTTCGCGATCATGGTCTACGAGGCCTCGTTCTGGAACTTCAAGGCCAGGATCGTTCCTACCATCGTCGGCACCATCGGCATCGGATTCGCAACGGCAGCCCTGCTGCACAACATGTTCACAAGACCGATCGCGAAGGGTGCCGCGGCCGCCGGCCAGGTCCTTCCGGGCGGCGGGCAGTCCATCCACATGGACCTCGCCTCGGAAACGGAGCACATTCCACCTCGCACGATCGTGCTCCGCGCTACCATCTTCTTCGGCTGGCTGGTGGCGTTCATGATCTCGATGGCCACCATCGGCCTGATCCCGACGGTACCGCTGTTCGTCATCGCCTTCATGAGGATCGAGGGCAAGGAGAGCTGGCGCCTGGTTCTACCGCAGGCGATCGTACTCACCCTCTTCATCTACGTGATGTTCGATCAGCTCCTGACCATCCCCTGGCCGCCGACCCTGCTTGGAGACCTTTTCCCCGGCATCAAGGGACTAATCCCCTCGCTCTGACCCCCGCCGGCGGGGAGTGAGAAAGCAACGTCGAACAAGCGTGCGTGCGTTTTCAACCGGGGTGCGTCGCGCTGCGGCGCGCCTCGCAAGGGTGGATCCTGAGCACGTTGAAAGGCGAAGGGAGGCCGCCGCACGCTGGCAACACCGCCCGGCGGCTCTCTGCGTTAAGAGTTCGACGCAGGCTCGCGATGAGCTTATCGAGACATGGCTGAGGTTTGTTCCGTAGAGCAGGTTTTTGGCATCGTGCATTTGGAGGAGCCCGACGCCGTACCGCGTCCGGAGCGGGCGGGCGGGATTTTGGGAAGAACGAGTAAGATGCTGCTTTAATTGGTGGAGCCGAGGGGAATCGAACCCCTGACCTCTGCAGTGCGATTGCAGCGCTCTCCCATCTGAGCTACGGCCCCATGCGAAGGGAGAGCGCATTTAGGTGCGGCGATTCGGCCTTGTCAAGCAACGCCGAACCCTCCTGCGACCCTCCCGCGGGTTGTGGCCACGCCCCTTGCCCGCGCTTTCATCGGCGTTTACACCAAGCGGCGAGCGAACGCAGGAAGGGCCCGGCCAATGCTCGAATTGCTCGCCTTCATCAGCTATCTCATCCAACTTTACGTTTACGTTGTTATCGCCGCCGTGATCTTCTCCTGGCTGATCGCCTTCAATGTCATTAACGCCTACAACCCCTTCGTACGCTCGCTCTGGCAGGCGCTTAACGCGGTTACCGAGCCGCTGTTGCGGCCGATCCGGCGCGTGATGCCCGACCTCGGCGGCCTCGACCTGTCGCCGATTGTGCTGCTCATCGGCTGCTATTTCGTTCAGGCTGTGGTGCTGCCGAACATCGCCAAGCTGGTCGTGTGATGGGAGCGGGCACCGACAGCTGTCCGTGGCGCCTTGCCCCAGGAGGCGTTTTCATCCGCTTTCACTTGCATCCGAGGGCTTCGAAGGAGGTTATAGAAGGGATACGGCCGACGGCCGATGGAGCGGCGTTCAAGGTTCGCGTGCGGGCCGCGCCGCAGGAGGGTGAGGCCAACCGCGCGCTTGCGGCGCTCGTTGCGCGCTGGCTTGAGGTGCCCCGCAGCCGGGTCAGCATCGTCGCAGGCCCCAGATCGCGCCTCAAACGCGTGAAAGTCGAAGGCGATCAATTGCGCTTGCGTCGCCTGCTCGAAGCCAAGTCCCTTGCCTTGCGCGCCGCCGGTTAGAACCGCGACATGACCACCGCCCGCATCATCGATGGAGAGGCGATCGCCGTCCGGGTCAGGCGCGAGGTCGCCGAGATGGTCGCCGTCTTGAAGAGCCGGCACGCCTTGGTGCCCGGCGTGGCGGTCGTTCTTGTTGGCGACAACCCGGCGAGCAACCTCTACGTGCGCAACAAACAGCGCCGGGCCCTCGATGCCGGCATGCGGTCGATTGACCATAGGCTGCCGGCAGCGGTGAGCGAGTCTGAGCTTGTCGCGCTCATCACCGCGCTGAACCGCGACGCGGACGTGCACGGCATTCTCGTCCAGCTGCCGCTTCCTCCCCACATCAGCACCCGCAACGTGATTGAGGCGATCGACCCGATGAAGGACGTCGATGGCTTCCACCCGTTGAACGTCGGGCGGCTGGCCCGCGGCGAGCCCGCTCCGGTGCCCTGCACGCCCGCCGGCTGCCTGATGCTGGCCAAGTCGGTGCGGGCGGACCTTGCAGGCCTGGAGGCGGTGGTGATCGGCCGCTCCAACATCGTCGGCAAGCCGATGGCGCAGCTCCTGCTCGGCGAGAGCTGCACGGTGACGATGGCGCATTCGCGCACCCGCAACCTGCCGGAAGTGGCGCGCCGCGCCGAGCTTCTGGTGGTGGCGGTCGGACGTCCCGAGGTGGTGCGGGGCGACTGGATCAGACCGGGCGCGATCGTCATCGATGTCGGCATCAACCGCATCGAGACGGGGGCCGGAAAGCCAAGGCTGGTCGGCGATGTGGCGTTCGCCGAGGCCGCCGCGATCGCTGGGGCGATCACTCCGGTGCCTGGCGGAGTCGGCCCGATGACCATCGCCATGCTGCTGAGCAATACGGTCGCTGCGGCCTGCCGTCAGAGGGGCGTTGCGTACCCCGGTACCCTGGAAAGCTGGTGATGATTGTTGCCCCCAAGAAGCTCGGCTACCGGCCGTGCGTCGGCATCATGGTGATCAACCGCGCCGGCCTCGTGTGGGTCGGCCTGCGCGCCGACATACCCAACGAGCCGGAAGGACCGGGCCAGTGGTGGCAGATGCCGCAGGGCGGAATCGATGACGGCGAGGACCCGCGGGCCGCCGCGCTGCGCGAGCTTTACGAGGAGACCGGCATCCGAACCGTTGAAGTGATCGGCGAGTCGAGCGGGTGGCTTACCTACGACCTTCCCGCTGAGCTCGTGGGGAAGGCCTGGGGCGGACGCTGGCGTGGACAGAAGCAGAAGTGGTACGCGGTCCGCTTCTTGGGCTCCGAGGCCGAGATCGACATCACCCCGGCCAACGGGCACGCGCCCGAGTTCATTGCCTGGAAGTGGATCCCCATCGGCGACCTGGTCCGCTCCGTGGTGCCGTTCAAGCGCGACGTGTACCGGGCGGTGGTCGCGGAGTTCGCGTCGCTCGCCCGTCCCTTTGGCGAGTCGGCCGGATAGCGACCCGCACCCATTTCGCCACTCGCCCAGCCAGTTACGAAGTCAACTGTTTTTTATAGCGTTTCCACAAGAATCCCCTATCATTCGGATTCTGCATGAGCCGATGCGTGCGGGGTTCTTGATGCCCGACATCGCCGAACTCGATCGCAGTAGCCGCCTGGTGCGTGCTGAGCGCCCGCTGCTGCCTTTGCGCAGGAGCGTCGGCATCGTGCTGCTGAACCGCGCCGGGCGGGCGTGGCTCGGGCGGCGCGTACCG
>DATLZB010000251.1:0-12806 GCA_035574175.1 Hyphomicrobiaceae bacterium | reverse complement strand
CACGAGCCGATGAACAGGTAGCAAACCATCGCGGTCGCGCGCGCGGTCAGGTACACTGACTCCTTCAGCATGCCGTAGTTGAGCGAACGATAAGCGGCGGCCAGCACGAGGCTGGCGAGCGCTCCGGCGCCCGCCGCCTCGGACGGGGTGGCAAGGCCGAACAGGATGGCCCCGAGGACCGACACGATGAGCGCTGCCAGAGGCAGAAACGACGTCGTCAGTGCCCACATCACTTGCGAAAATGGGATGTCGGTCTGCTCGCGCGGAAGCCTGGGCGCGAGTGCCGGGTTGATGACGGCGCGCGCAATGATGTAGACGACGTAGAGGAACGCCAGCATGAAGCCGGGAAAGAAAGCTGCCGCGTACAGTTTGACCGCTGACACGCCCGCGGTCGCCGCATAGACGATGAGCAGAATGCTGGGTGGAATGAGAATGCCGAGGCATCCCCCGGCGCACACGACGCCGGCCGAAAGCTTGGTGTCGTAGCCCGCGCGCAGCATGGCCGGGAAGGCGAGTAGCCCCATCAGCGTGACGACCGCACCGACGATGCCCGTGGCAGTAGCGAACATGGCACAGGTCAGCATGGTCGCCACGGCGAGCGAGGCCGGAACGTTCTTCATAGCGATTTGGAGGGCGTGAAAAAGACGATCGAGTATGTTGGCGCGTTCGATCAGGTAGCCCATGAACAGGAATAGCGGGACGGCGATCAGCACATCGTTGGAGGCCACCTCGAAGGTCTTTTGCACGAGGAGGGTGAACACTCGGTTCTGGAAGAACTCCTGGCCCGGTACGTAGTAGGCGTAAAAGCCGAAACCCACGCCCATGGCAACGAGCGTGAAGGCGATGGGAAAGCCGAGCATGATGATGAAGATGAACAAGCCCAGCATCAACATGCCAACTTGCGGGTCGGTCATGCTCTCGGCTCCCTCTGTCCGGCCTGGGCTCCCTCGCCATGCTCGGCCAGGAACTGCTGTTCACGCATGATGACGGATTCGGTCTCCTCCACGTCGTGGAGCCGCTGAGGCCACTGGCCAGATCTTATACAGATCACGCAACGGATGATCTCGGCGATGCCCTGGATCAGCAGCAGCACGCCGGTCACGGGAATCAACGACTTCAAAGGAAACACGGGTATGCCGGCCGGACTGAAGATGCTGAGCTCGCGGAAGCGAACCGACATCTCGGCAAAGGTCCAACCTGCGTAAATCAGAGCGCCTACCGCCGGCAGAAAAAACAGGATGTAGAGCACCAAGTCCATGCTGGCCTGCAGCCGCGGCGGCCAGAAGCGGTAAAGGACGTCGGCACGCACGTGACCGTTGCGCGACAGCGTGTAGGCGCCGGCCATCAGGAACATGGCCCCGTAATTGATGTAGCTAAAGTCGAAGGCCCACGTGGTCGGCGCCCGCAAGACGTAGCGCACGAACACCTCGTAGCTGACGCCGAACGTGAGCACGAGGATCAGCCAAGCAAAAGCTTTGCCGACCCACGCGCTGAGGGAGTCGATGAAGAAGAGAAAGCGGGTCATGTTCGGATTGGCCGCGCGGGCAAGGACTACCCCCTAAGATGGTGGGGCGGCGCACAGGGCGCCGCCCGAACAAGTATCGCAGGCAGAAAGCCTCCTAAAAGCGCGGTTCAGGCCTTCAGAACGCCCGGGAAGTGATGGTTGAAGGCGCCCTTGTAGTCGGTGGCGTTCATCATGTTGTAGAACACCACCCGGCGCACCCAGGCCTTCTGCGAGTCCATGACCTTCTTCATGAAGGGGTCGTTGCCGAGCTGGGCGATCAGGCCGTCCCACGCCTTGATCTGCGCATCAAAGATGCTCTGCGGCGTGCGGAGAACGTTGACCTTTTCCTTCTCGATCAGCTCCTGCAGGTCCCTCGAGTACTGATCCATACCCTTCCACTCGTTGGCGGAAGACGCGGCCTCGGCGGCGTACTGGATGATCGCCTGATGCTCCTTCGGCAGGCTGTTGTACTTTGCGCGGTTGACCATGATCTCGAAATACTCGGTCGCCTGATGATGGCTGCCCAGCATGTAGTTCTTGGCCACATTCTGTGCGCCGAAGCGACGATCCGAGGTCGGATTGTTGAACTCGAAGGCATCGATGACGCCGCGCTCCATGGCCGGCACGATCTCACCGCCCGGAAGCTGCGCCACCGCCGCTCCCATGGCCTGGAACAGGTCGGCGGCAAGACCGACGGTGCGGTACTTGAGGCCCTTCAAGTCGGCTGCGCTCGTCACCGGCTTTTTGAACCAGCCGAGCGGCTGGGTCGGCATCGGCATGGCAAAAAAGCTCTTCACGTTGAGCTTCATGATCTGCGTCTGCAGCTCGTCGAAGAGCTCCTTGCCGCCGCCGTTGTGGATCCAGCCCAAGCCCTCGTTGGCATTGAAGCCGAACACCGGGCCGGTGCCGAACAGGGAGGCCGCCTTGTGCTTGCCGTACCAATAAACCGTTACCGTGTGGGCCATGTCGATCTGACCGCCGTGCACGCCGTCGAGCACCTGGAAGGGGTGCACCACGGCGCCGCCGTGCAGCAGGTCGATCTTCAGCCGGCCGCCCGCCATCGAGTTGACGCGCTCAACGTACTGCTGCGCCATCTCGGTAAAGATGTCGGTGGCAGGCCAGGACGTCTGCATCCTGAGCGTGGTGGTCTGAGCGCGCGACACGTTCGGCATCGCGACCGTCGCAGCACCGGCGACGGCGGCGCCGGCTAGGAACTTCCGCCGGCTATAAGTCGTGCGTGATTTCTTTGCAGTCATGACAATCGCCCTCCCTAGGACGGTTCCGGCGTTCGAGCCGCTCAAGATTGTATGTCGCCGAGGCAGCCGTCCCCAGCGATAACAAAGGCGAGTTTGCACGCGCCCAGCGCATTCGGCAAGCACCATTTGGTTGTAGCCAGCCTATGCCCGCCCTCGCGGAGGGGTTAACAACGAAGTCGATGCACGCGCGGCGCAGCGCGCTGTGGCGCGGCGGCGTCGTTCCGGCGTAAGCTGGGACCAATGACTGGAATCCTCGACAGCATTGCCCGCTATAAGCGCGACGAAATACGCGCCGCCAAGGCGCGCCGACCGCTTGCCGCGGTCGAGGCCGCGGCACAGGAGGCGCCGGCAGTGCGCCCGTTCGCCGGCGCGCTGCGGGAAAGGGCGATCAAAGGTGCCCCGGCGCTGATTGGTGAGATCAAGAAGGCCTCTCCCTCCAAGGGACTGATCCGGGCCGACTTCAATCCCCCCGTGCTGGCACGTGCCTACGAGGCGGGCGGAGCGACATGTCTCTCGGTGCTGACGGACGGCCCCTCCTTCCAGGGTGCGGGGGAGCACCTGGTGGCGGCGCGCGCAGCAAGCAAGCTGCCGGTGCTGCGCAAGGATTTCATGCTCGACGTCTATCAGGTCGCGGAAGCCCGCGCCTGGGGCGCCGATTGCATCCTGATCATCATGGCCCTCGTCGATGATGCGATTGCCCGCGATCTGGCGGATGCGGCTGCCGGCTGGGGTATGGACGCGATCGCGGAAGTACACGACGAGGCCGAGCTGGCGCGTGCGGAGAGACTCCCCTGCCGCCTCATCGGCATCAACAACCGGGACTTGAGGACGTTCGAAACGAGCCTTGAGACCACCGAACGGCTGGCCCCGTCCGTCCCCCCCGGCCGGCTCGCCATCAGTGAAAGCGGCATCTTCACCAGCGCCGATGTGGCGCGGCTGTCTCGTTGCGGCATTCGCGCCTTTCTCGTTGGCGAGAGCCTGATGCGCCAAGCGGATGTCGCTGGCGCCACCCGCGCGCTGCTTGGGGACGGCCGATGAGCAAACTCACGCACATCGATGCACGGGGTGAGGCGCGCATGGTCGATGTCACCGACAAGGCGGTGACCAGCCGCACGGCGGTGGCGCGGGGATTCATAGCCTTGCAGCCGGCAACGCTCGATTTGGTCGAGAAGGGGGAGGCAACCAAAGGCGATGTGCTGGCGGCGGCTCGGCTTGCCGGTATCATGGCGGCCAAGCGGACACACGAGCTGATCCCCCTCTGTCATCCCCTTGCCATCAGCAAGGCCGCCATCAGCTTCGAGATGGTACGCAACCCGACCGGTATCGCCGTGTCGGCGGAGGTTAAAGTGGCCGCCAAAACCGGCGTCGAGATGGAGGCGCTGACCGCCGTTTCGGTTGCCTGCCTCACCATTTACGACATGCTGAAGAGTGTCGACCGCGGCATGACCATCACCGGCATCCGACTGATCGAGAAGTCGGGAGGGCGCTCGGGGCACTACCGGGCGGCCAGCGATGGCGGGAGCTGAACGGATGGCGCCGATCGGCGTGGACGAGGCGCTTGCCCGTATTCTGAAGGACGTCGAGCCGGTCGAAGTGGAGACCCTGCCCATCGCCATGGCGCACGGCCGGACCCCGGCGGCTCCGCTCGCCGCGACGCGCACGCAGCCGCCCTTCAACGCGTCGGCGATGGACGGGTATGCGGTGCGCGCCGCCGACATCGCGAGGGTGCCGACCCGGCTCAAAGTCATCGGCACGTCGGCGGCCGGGCGCCGGTTCAAAGGCAGTGTCGGTGCGGGCGAGGCGGTGCGTATTTTCACAGGCGCTCCGGTCCCCGATGGGACCGACGCCATCATCATCCAGGAGTACACCAAGCGCACGGGCGACGTGGTCGAGGTGACTGACAATCGAGTCGATCCCGCTCACATCCGTCGGCGAGGATTCGATTTTGTCGCCGGGCAGACGTTGCTCGATGCCAGCCGGCCGCTCAATGCGCGCGACGTGGCTCTGGCGGCAGCCATGGGCCACGCCGAAGTCGCGGTTCGCAGGCGACCTCGCGTCGCGCTGCTTGCGACCGGCGACGAGCTGGTGATGCCTGGGGTCGTGCCGCAAGAAGACCAGATCATCTGCTCCAATGCCTTCGGCCTAAGCGCGATGATCGCCCAGGCCGGCGGGACACCGCGCTTCCTCGGCATTGCCGCCGACACCCAAGCCAGCCTTAAGGAGAAGATCGCCGCGGCAGAAGGGGCCGACGTGCTGGTGACAAGCGGCGGGGCCTCGGTCGGCGAGCACGACATCGTAGCGCCGGTGCTCGAGGCTCTCGGGGCGAGGCTCGAGTTTTCCTCCGTGGCCATCCGTCCCGGCAAACCGTTGCTGTTCGGCAGGATTGGACGCATGCGCGTCCTGGGGCTTGCCGGGAATCCGGTATCGTCGCTCGTGTGCGGCCGTGTGTTCCTTGTGCCACTCATCCGCCGGCTGCTTGGCCTCGAGGCGGCGGATTTCGCCCGCATGCGCGCGCGGCTCGCTGCTGGACTTCCGGCCAACGGGCCGCGCCGGCACTACGCCCGCGCCAAGCTTAAGGCGGGCGAGGACGGTACACTGCTCGCGCTGCCCGCGCGCTCGCAGGACAGCTCGCTGCTGTTCCCCCTCGCCGAAGCCGACGCACTCATCGTGCAGCCGGAGAATGAGCCGGCCTGGGCGGCGGGCCGGGAGGTCGAGGTGCTCCTGCTCGACTTCTAGGCACAAGGTTGCATGTGCGTTTCAAGGCGAGGACACGAGCTTGCCGAACGCCCGGCGAACACGTATTATCGTTCACGATTTGTGCCTGCCATGCGTTGCTCGAGTGACCGTGCTGGCCGACACCCAGAGGAACGCCGATGCTGACGCAGAAGCAAAAAGAGTTGCTCATGTTCATCCATGCCCGGCTGCAGGAGCAGGGCGTGCCACCCTCCTTCGACGAAATGAAGGAGGCGCTAGAGCTGCGCTCCAAGTCGGGCATTCACCGCCTGATCACGGCGCTCGAGGAGCGCGGCTTCATCCGCCGCCTGCCGCACCGGGCGCGGGCGCTCGAAGTCATCAAGCTGCCGGAGAACGCTGCCAACGGCGGGCAGCCGCGCCGCCCCGGTTTCACGCCGAGCGTGATCGAAGGACGCCGCTCAAAACAGCCCGAGTTCGAGCTACCGCCCTCTCACGTCATCGATGCCCGCACGGTTTCCGTGCCGGTCATGGGCCGGATCGCCGCCGGTGTGCCGGTCAGTGCCATCCAAACCCACACCCACGACATCGCCTGCCCGCCCGACCTGCTCACCAGCGGCGAGCATTTCGCGCTCGAGGTCAAGGGCGACTCCATGATCGAGGCTGGCATCCAAGACGGCGACATCGTCATCATACGGCGGTGCGACACGGCGGAGAATGGCGATATCGTGGTGGCGCTCGTCGACAAGGAGGAGGCGACGCTGAAACGACTGCGCAAGCGCGGCGCCGCGATCGCGCTTGAGGCCGCCAACCCAAACTACGAAACGCGCATCTTCGGGCCCGACCAGGTCGACATTCAAGGCCGGCTGGTCGGGTTGATGCGCCGCTACTGAGGTCGATCGCCGGCCGGGTCGGCGAGCACCTCCTTCGACCCGCCTGCATGCGCTCGAGCGAGGCCGGCTCCTGGTGGCGATCGCTTGCGCCAATCCCTCTCCACCCACGCCTTTCCCTCGCCTGCCGCCCACCCTGTCGTCGCTTGCGTCCACGGCCGTTCGCCCCGCGCCTTGGCTACCGTTGCGATCCGCACGGTTCCGCCTTCGAGATAGATTGCGTGCGTGCCGCCGCGGCGAAGGTCAAAAAAGTCGATGACCGTGCCTTTCGGGCGGCACCCTTTTGGCCTTGGAAAGCTCAGCACCAGCACGTCGGCGCGGATGCAGTCGTCGGCGAATGCCGCCGGATGGCGGGCGACCGACAGCAGAACACCCTTGACCGAAGCCGTACATCCCGCCGCATCGCAGCGGAACGCGTCACCTTTGGCGACCGCCTGCGGGCTTCTTGCATCGCCGTCGTACTCAAGCCAACGCTGCAGCTCGTATGCGGAACCACGGCGCGCGACCGCAGAAAGCATGGAGGAGGTGGTGCGCACCGCGACCAGCTCGCCGTCGCGACCGACCAGGATGTCCGGATGGGCAAGCGTCGGAGCGAGCCCGATCCCCATGGCCAGTCCGGCGATACCAACAAGCCGCCAGCGCGTGCGCCACAGGCAGAGCCATAGGCCGCCGGCCATCATCAGGGCAAAGGAGGCCGTCGGTATAGCCGGAATGTTGACGACAGCCCCCGGGAGTCTCGATACCGTCTCCGCACACCAGAGCATGATGGCGATGCCCTGTCCCATCACCCAAAGGGGCGCTGCCTCCAGGCCCAACGGCATGACCACCAGCGTGGCCAGCGCGGCCGGCAGCACGATGGCGTTGCACACGGGAATGGCGATCAGGTTGGCCAGCACCGCGTACTGCTGACTCTTGTGGAAGTGATAAACGGCGAACGGCGCGACGGCGGCGCTGGCGACGAGCGTGGCCAGGACGATGCCGCCGAAGAAGATCAGCGTACCCTTCGCAAGGCCGAGTGAGCGCCGCTCGTTTCGCTCTGCGTTGCGTGCCTGGATGGTCTCGTAGGTCGCAACCAGCGCCAGCACCGCCGCAAACGACATCTGGAAGCCGACGTCAAAGACACTCTCCGGCACCAGCACCATGATGGCCAGGGCGCCGAGCGCCACGTTGCGCATGGTCACTAACGGCCGGTCAAGCAGGACGGCCAAGAACATGATCGAGATCATGATCCATGACCTGACGGTGGCGAAGGACCCGCCCGAAATCATCAGGTAGGCCAAGGCCGCCACGGCGGCCGCAGCGGCGGCGACCTTCTTAACTGGGAACCGCAGCGCGACCGCCGGCACGGCGGCCAGCGCAAAGCGGACCGCAAAGAACACCGAGCCGGCCATGATCGTCATGTGCAGGCCGGAGATCGACAGGATGTGGAACAGGCCAGCATCGCGGAAGGCGTCGTTGGTCGCTTCGCTGATTGCACCGCGCTCACCGGTGATCAGCGCATCGGCAATCGCCCCGCGTTGACCGGGCAGAGCAGCGGTGATGCGGTGACTGATGAGCTGGCGTACACCGGCGATCGCCGCCTCAAGCTCAAGGCGCAGCGGCGCAGCTCCGGCGCTTTCATCGATCTCGGGCGCGCTCAGGGCGTAACCGACGCCACCGATACCGGCGAAATAGGCCGCGCGGGAAAAATCGTAGCCACCAGGCAGGGCTGGAACCGGTGGGGGCGTGAGCATGGCGCGCAAGCGCACGGCCTGGCCGGGCCGCAGTCCGGGCAACACCCGCGCAAGCCGCACGCGCAGCCGCCTCGGGGTTGCCTCAGCCGCCACACCTTGGATCGATGCGACGCGAAGGGTGAGGCGCTCGCCGCGCCCGGCACGCGGCTCGACAAGCTCGAGAAAACCGCGCACTTCCACCGGCCCGATGCGGCGCTCCAGCATCGGTGTCGCCACCCACTCCGTTCTCAGCTTGGCAGCGGCGAATCCCAGTGTCGCCGCGACTGCCGTCCCCGTCAGCACGAGGGCGATGGTGCCACCGCGCCAAGCAACGTGCACGGCCAGAGCGCCCACCGCCAGGCTCAAGGCCAGCCACAGCGACGGTTCGGTCGGCAGCGCGAAATAGGCGACGATACCAATCCCGTAAAGTACCGGCAGCCAGAGGAACCAGCGGTCCTGCTCCGCTTCCAGCCGTTCGGTGAGCGCCGCAATCGGGCGGCGCCAGAACCGAACGCTCTCGCGCGCCTCTGTAGCCTCCGGTGCGTTGCCGTCCGCGGCCCACTGCGCCACGACGTACGCCTCCCCCGCACGCAACTGGCGCTGCGGCTCGCCCCATCTCAGCGCGCCGCCGCGCCGCTCACCTTGGCCCAGGTGTCACGAAGCCCGATGGTCCGGTTGTAGACCAGCCGGGTCGGACTGGAGTCCGGGTCGCGGACAAAGTAGCCCTGCCGCTCAAACTGTACAGCGTGCCCGGCGTTGTCGTCGGCGAGGGCCGGTTCGAGCATGCAACCGGTGAGGACCTCGAGCGAGTGCGGATTGAGGTCGCCAGCAAAGTTGGCCACGTTCGGCTCGGCGCTCGCAAAAAGAGGATTGTAAAGGCGAACTTCAGCCGGCACCGCATCCGCCACCGCCACCCAATGCAGCGTCGCCTGCACCTTGCGCCCGTCGGGCGGCGTATGTCCGCCACGGGTGGCGGGATCATAGGTGCAGCGCAGCTCCACCACCTCGCCTGCCGCATTCTTGATGGCTTCGCGGCAGGTCACGAAATAGGCATAGCGCAGGCGCACTTCTTTGCCGGGGGAGAGGCGATAGAATTTCTTGGGCGGGTTCTCCATGAAGTCTTCACGCTCGACATAGAGCTCGCGCGAGAACCGAAGCTTGCGGGTGCCCGCCGCCGGATCCTCGGGGTTGTTTAGGGCATCAAGCTCCTCGGTCTTCCCCGTTGGATAGTTCTCAATGACGACCTTGAGCGGACGCAGCACCGCCATGCGGCGCTGCGCAGTCCGGTTTAACGCCTCGCGGATCGAGAACTCGAACAGGCCCATGTCGACCACGCTGTTGGCCTTGGCCACGCCCACGCGCTTGACGAAGTCGCGGATGGCGGCGGGCGGTACCCCGCGCCGCCTGAGGCCAGCAATGGTGGGCATCCTGGGGTCGTCCCAGCCCGACACGTGGCCGCCGCGCACGAGCTCGGTCAGCACGCGCTTGGAGAGCACCGTGTAGGTCATGTTAAGGCGCGCGAACTCGTACTGGCGCGGACGCGACGGTACCGGGAGGTTGTCGAGGAACCAATCGTAGAGCGGCCGGTGGTCCTCGAACTCCAGCGTGCAGATCGAATGGGTGACACGCTCGATGGCGTCAGACTGTCCGTGCGCGAAATCGTAGCTCGGGTAGATGCACCATTTGGTGCCCGTGCGCGGGTGCTTGGCATGCAGGATCCGGTACAGCACAGGGTCGCGCATATTGATGTTGCCGGAGGACATGTCGATCTTGGCGCGCAGCACGCGGGCGCCGTTGGGGAACTCCCCGGCGCGCATGCGGCGGAAGAGATCGAGGTTCTCCTCCACGGGGCGTTCGCGGTAGGGGCTGTTTCTCCCCGGCTCGGTGAGCGTACCGCGGTTGGCCCGTATCTCCTCCTGGGACTGGTCGTCCACATAGGCCTTGCCCGCCCGGATAAGGTGCTCTGCCCACTCGTAGAGCTGCTCGAAATAATCCGAGGCGTGATAGAGATGCTCGCCCCAGTCGAAGCCCAGCCAGCGCACGTCACGCTTGATGGCGTCGATATACTCCTGCTCCTCCTTGGTCGGGTTGGTGTCGTCAAAGCGCAGGTGGCAACGGCCACCAAACTCTTCGGCTATTCCAAAGTTCAAGCAGATCGACTTAGCGTGGCCAATGTGCAGATAGCCGTTGGGCTCGGGCGGAAAGCGAGTCACCACTGTCTTGTGACGGCCGGACTCGAGATCCGCCCGCACGATGTCGCGGATGAAGTCGGAGCCCGGCTCGCGTGCTGCCGTTTCCTGTGCCGCCATACCGCCGCCCTGTTAGCTTCCGCCGCAGGCCCACAAAAATTCGTTGACGCGGCCCTAGCAAATCCCGGCCCGCTCGCCAAGGTGGAGAGGCCCGCCGGGGGATCGCAATGCGGGTGGCCTCCACATTGCAGGCGCCGGTGGCGCTACGCTTTGCGCCATCCTGTGCTACACCGCGCACGATCACCACAAACGCGGCTTACGCTCATCGCATGACCGAGACCGTTGTTACCCGCTTCGCTCCTTCGCCCACCGGGTTCCTCCACATCGGCGGCGCCCGCACCGCGCTGTTCAACTGGCTTTATGCGCGAGGGCGCGGCGGCAAGATGCTGCTGCGTATCGAGGACACCGACCGCGAGCGCTCGACCCAAGCCGCGATCGATGCGATCCTCGACGGGCTTGCCTGGCTCGGGCTCCACTGGGACGGCGAGCCGGTGTCTCAGTTCGCGCGCGCGGAGCGGCACCGGCAGGTGGCCGAGGAGCTGCTCGCAAAAGGCCGCGCCTACCGCTGCTATGCGAGCCCGGAAGAGCTGGCCGAGATGCGGGAGGCGGCGCGCCGGACCGGCACCTCCAAGCTTTACGACGGCCGCTGGCGCGATCGTGACCCCGCCGAAGCGCCGCCGGGGGTCCGTCCCGTCATCCGCATCAAGGCGCCGCTCACCGGCGAGACCGTGATCGAGGATAAAGTGCAGGGTCGTGTCGCCTGGCAGAACGAGAACCTCGACGACTTCATCATCCTGCGCTCGGACGGCGCGCCGACCTACAATTTCGCGGTCGTCGTCGACGATCACGACATGGGGGTGACGCACGTGATCCGCGGCGTCGACCACCTGACCAACGCCGCCCGCCAGGCGCAGGTCTATGAGGCGATGGGCTGGCGGATGCCCGTATTCGCCCACGTGCCGCTGATCCATGGCCCCGACGGGGCCAAGCTCTCCAAGCGCCATGGCGCGCTCGGCATCGAGGCCTACCGCGCCATGGGCTATTTGCCGGCAGCGCTTTGCAACTACCTGGTGCGACTCGGCTGGAGCCACGGCGACCAGGAGGTGTTCACGATCGAAGAGATGATGCGCACCTTCGACCTCGACGGCATCGGCCGCTCGCCGGCCCGCTTCGACTTCGCCAAGCTCGCCGACCTCAACGGCCGCTACATCCGGGCCTTGAGCGAGGAGGAGCTGCTGGCGCACATCACCGCCCTGCTCCCGCACCTTGAGGAGCACAGGGAGGTCGCCGCCAGGCTGCGGGAGCATGGCGGCCTGGAGCGGCTGAGGCCCGCGCTCGCAGGTCTCAAGCAGAGGGCGAAGACCCTGGTCGATTTGATCGCCGGCGCCGCCTTTCTGTTCATCGAGCGGCCGCTTGCTCTCGACGAGAAGGCCCGCAAGGAGCTCGATGAGGCCGCCCGAGCGCGGCTTGCCGGACTGGTTGGTCCCTTGGAAGCCGCACGGAGCTGGGATGCGGCAACGCTCGAGGCGATCGTGCGGGCCCAGGCCGAGACCGCCGGCGTCAAGCTCGGCGCCATCGCGCAGCCGCTCAGGGCGGCACTCACCGGCACCACCGTCTCGCCCCCCGTCTTTGACGTCATGGCCGCGCTGGGACGGCAGGAAACCCTTGCACGCATAAGCGACCAGGCCCGCTAGGCGGCGGCTGCCCCGCGGGTCGGGATTAGCCCATCTGCCAACTTGTCGCGGGGGCTTTTGTGTACTAGCAAGCACTACGTCGAGGCGCCCAAGGAGGCAGATCAGTCGCAGCATCTGCGCCGCGCCCACAACAAGCTCAAGGCACCGGGAGCGCAGAACCGAGAGATCGGGGCTCTGACCGAAAGGACAGCCGATGAATATGCATGACTCCTCCTCCGATAAGGCCAAAGGAGCCAAGGCCGCCACCTTGGCTCTCAACGGCAAGGAGGTCCAGATGCCGGTTCGCTCCGGCACGCTGGGTCCCGACGTCATCGACGTCGGCCGCCTCTATGCCAACACCGGCTGTTTCACCTATGACCCGGGCTTCACCTCGACAGCCAATTGCTCTTCCAAGATCACCTACATCGACGGCGAGCAGGGCGTGCTGCTCTATCGCGGCTATCCCATCGATCAGCTCGCCGAGCAATCGAATTTCATCGAGGTGTGCTACCTGCTACTGCACGGTGAGCTGCCGACCAAGGCGCAGTACGACCTGTTCCGCAATACCATCACCCGGCACACGATGGTGCACGAGCAGATGACGCGGTTCTTCACCGGATACCGTCGGGATGCACATCCGATGGCGGTGATGGTCGGCACGGTGGGTGCGCTCGCGGCCTTCTATCACGACTCCACCGACATCAACGATCCGGTGCAGCGCATGATCGCTTCCCACCGCATGATCGCCAAGATGCCGACGATCGCGGCCATGGCCTACAAGTACTCGATCGGCCAGCCCTTCATCTATCCGCGCAACGACCTCGACTACAC
>DATLZB010000250.1:0-2355 GCA_035574175.1 Hyphomicrobiaceae bacterium | reverse complement strand
TCGGAGGGAGCGGACTTCTGCGTGGACATCTCAGCGTGCAAGGAGCGGTTCGTGTTCAGCGCAAAGGTCACGCTGCCGTGACGCAAGATGACGCCCAGTTTCCGATTAGGCGTTCTTTCGAGGCCGGTCCTCTGGCAAGAGGCCCGGCTTCGATCGTCGATATCAGTTGTCGCCGTCGAACACGTTGCCGATCGGGCCCAGGATCGAGCCCTCGCCGGTGCCGCCAGCAGGGCCGGCGTTGGCGAGGATGCGGCCCGCAAGACGGGAGAACGGCAGGCTCTGCATCCAAACGGTGCCGGGGCCCTTGAGGTGGGCGAAGAACACGCCTTCGCCGCCGAAGATCATGGACTTGACGGAGCCGGCGCTAACTACGTCGAAGTCGATCGACGGGGTCATCGCGGCCACGCAGCCGGTGTCGACGTGGAGCTCCTCGCCAGCGGCCAGATGCCGTTCGACGACGCAGCCGCCGACGTGCACGAAAGCGAGCCCGTCGCCTTCGAGCTTCTGCATGATGAAACCCTCGCCGCCGAACAGGCCGGTCAGGATCTTGCGCTGGAAGTGGATGCCAACGGTCACTCCTTTGGCCGCGCACAGGAAGGCGTCCTTCTGGGCGATCAGCCGGCCCCCAAAGTCGGAGAGACGGAATGGGAGTATGGTGCCGGGGTAGGGCGCGGCGAAGGCAACGCGGGCTCTGCCCTGGCCGTGCTGCGTGAACACGGTCATGAAGAGGCTTTCGCCGGTGAGAAGCCGCTTGCCGGCGCCTACGAGCTTGCCGAAGAAGCCCGATGGGGCGCTCGAGCCGTCGCCAAAGACGGTATCCATGTGGACGGTCGGATCCTTGAACATCATGGAGCCGGCCTCGGCCACCGCGCTCTCGCCCGGGTCGAGTTCGATTTCCACGAACTGCATCTCCTGGCCGTGGATCTTGTAGTCGATCTGGTCGTTGGACGATGCCGGTCGACGGGCGGCGGGCGCACCGACGGCAGGTACGGAACCGGTGCCAGACATGGAAGAGAACCTCCGCGTTTGCCGGCGGGAAACATCCCGTTCGGGCATTCCAACTATAATGGGCGAGCTTCTAACCACAAATCGAAAGGGGCTGCCAGGGCGGGGCGCAGGTTGCCGGCGTGCGCGCTCAGTACGCCGTGCCAAATGGCTGCGCGAAGGGTGGTTTGCTGCGGCCATCCTGTCAAAAAAGGTTCGCAAGGAGGCGGTAACGTCGGCAGAGTCAGAACAGCTTGGCCAGCGTGTATCGGTTGGGCGACTGCCGTAGCCGGCGCGCCGGTCAAAGGGTGGGATGCGTCCAATGCCCTCTGTCAAGGCCGCGTCCACCCTGACTAGGCCAGCCTGTGCGCTTTGCAAGGATTACCCCGCGCCCGAGCGAACCACAGGCTGGCTCTCGTCCGCCAAGAAAACGTCAAGCCTTCACGGCTCGGCTCCGAGCCGCTTCAAGCCATTGCTGCTCGACTGCAGCGTCGGCTCGCGGGCGAGCGCGCGGCGGAAGTCGGCGATGGCCTCCTGCCGGCGTCCGAGCTTCTCGTAGATGTGTCCGCGCGTATCCAGCGCATCGGCGTTGTCCGGGCGCAGCAGGAGGGCACGTTCAACGTCCTGCAGCGCCAGCTCGATCTTGCCCGTGGCGAACAGCGCCCAACCGCGATTGGCGTAGGCCACCGCCAGATTGGGATCGATCTCGATCGCCCGGGTGTAGTCCTCTATGGCGCGGGCGTAGTCGCCCTTGTCCCGGTGGATGTTGCCGCGGTTGTTGTGGGCGTTGGCGAGTCGCGGATTGATCTCGATGGCGCGCGTGTAGTCGGCAAGGGCGCGAGCGAGATCGCCCTTGCCCCGATGGGCGATGCCGCGGTTGGTGTAAAAGTCGGGATCGTTGGGGTTGAGAGCGATCGCCTTGTTGTGGTCCGCAATGGCACGGGCGTAATCGTTGTTGCGCTCGTAGGCCACGCCGCGGTTGCTGTAGGCGTTGGCAAACTTAGGGTTGAGCGAGATCGCCTTGGTGTAGTCGGCGATGGCGAGGTCGTTGTTGCCCTTGGCCGCGTAAGCGACGCCACGGTTGTTGTAGGCATTGGCGTTCTTCGGATCGAGGTCGATGGCGCTCGTGTAGTCGGCGATGGCGCGGTCGTACTCGCCACGGGTATGGTGTGCGATGGCCCGGTTGTAGAAGGCGCCGATGTTGCGCGGATTCTCACGAATGAGCTCGGAGCAGCCGGCGATGGCGCGCGCCGGATCAGCGCTCTGGTCGCAGTTGGCGACGGCATCGGCGCGCGCCGGCACGGCGCACGCGAGGGCGAGCAGCGCTATCGAGAGCACCCGCAGCATGTGACGTCCCCTCCCCACCATCTT
>DATLZB010000249.1:0-5562 GCA_035574175.1 Hyphomicrobiaceae bacterium | reverse complement strand
GCCCTCCCCGCCAATAGAGATCGGCCAGAAAGGCTTGCGCCCCGGCGTGCTTGCGCTCCCTCGTCAGCACCGCAAGATAATGCAGTGCCCGGTCCGGATCCTTCTCGACGCCCTGCCCCTCGAGATAGAGCTTGGCCAGCTCGAACTGGGCGTCCTCATCGTTGAAAAACGTAGCAGCGTGCCTGAGATAATCGGCGGCCCGCTCCGGATCAGGGTCGAGGCGAAGCTCAAGCACGCCGTGCTTCACGTAAGAGGCGAGTGCCGTCAGCGCTTTCGCCACGAATGGCGCCCGCTGATCGTCGTCCGGATCGACGTCGGCGTATTGGTCGCCGAGCCCGCGATAGAGCATGTAGGCCTTGGCGTGGTCGCTGTAGGCCGTCGCACTGTAAATCCGGGCAAGGTAGAAACGGGCGAAGAAATGGTTGTGCGCGGCGGCAAACTCGAGTGCCGGCAGCGCCTGCTCAAAATCCTCGGCGCGATAGGCGCTCATTCCCTGTTCGTAGGCGACCTCGGGCGACGCATATGTCGCCTGCCCGGCTGCCACCGCCACCGGTGAGGCGGCTGCCAACATCAGCCCGAACAGCAGCCCCGCTATCACACACCCGCCACGCACCTGCATCCTAGATATCCGCATAACAGATGACTTCCGCGCTTGCGCCGGCATGGGTCACCGCACCTTTGCGCGCCGGCCCCACCTGATCGGCATATTTTCGCAACGCACCGCTCTGGTAGGCGTTCTTCGGTGCCTTCCAGGACTTTCGCCGTCGCACGAGTTCGCTTTCGCTGACCTCAAGATCGAGCCTGCCCTGCTCGGCATCGATGCTGATCATGTCGCCATCCTTGACGAGCGCGATCGGCCCACCGACCGCCGCCTCTGGACCCACGTGGCCGATACAAAACCCGCGCGTTCCCCCAGAGAACCGCCCGTCGGTAATGAGCGCTACCTTCTCGCCCATGCCGCGCCCGTAAAGGGCGGCGGTGGTGGAGAGCATCTCACGCATGCCGGGCCCGCCCTTTGGACCCTCGTAGCGGATGACGATGACTTCGCCATCCCTGATTTGGCCGGCCTCGACCGCAGCGAACGCGTCCTCCTCGCAATCAAAGCAGCGCGCCGGCCCCTTGAACCGCAGGTTCTTCATGCCAGCGACCTTCACGATCGCCCCATCGGGCGCCAGCGTTCCTTTGAGTCCCACCACCCCTCCGGTGGGCGATATCGGTTTGGAAACCGGATAAACGACCTTCTGTTCCTTGTTGAACTTCACCTTTTCCAGATTTTGCTTCACCGTTTTACCGGTGACCGTAAGACAGTCCTCGTGCAGATAGCCCCCGTCGAGCAGAGCACGCAGGATCTGCGGGATGCCGCCGATGTCATACACGTCCTTGGCGACGTACCGTCCGGCCGGCTTGAGGTCGGCGATGTAGGGCGTCCGCTTGAAGATGTCGGCGACGTCGAACAGGTCGAACTCGATACCCGCCTCGTGCGCCATCGCGGGCAGATGCAATGCTGCGTTGGTGGATCCTCCCGTCGCCGCGACTACGGTCGCCGCGTTCTCGAACGCCTTGCGGGTGGCGATGTCGCGCGGACGGATACCGTCGGCGATCAGCCGCATCACCGCCTTGCCGCTGGCCATCGCATACTCGTCACGGCTCTCGTAAGGCGCTGGCGCGCCCGCCGATCCTGGCAAAGCCAGACCGATTGCCTCCGACACCATTGCCATGGTGTTGGCCGTGAACTGGCCGCCGCAGGCGCCGGCTCCCGGGCAGGCCACACACTCAAGCGCGTGCAAATCCTCATCGGACATGTTGCCGGCAGCATGCTGGCCGACCGCCTCGAACACATCGACGACCGTCACGTCCCGCCCCTTGAACTTGCCGGGCAGAATCGACCCTCCGTACATGAAGACGGCAGGCACATTGAGACGCAGCATGGCCATCATCACGCCGGGCAGCGACTTGTCACAGCCGGCGAGACCGACCATGGCGTCGTAGCAGTGGCCGCGCATGGTAAGCTCGATCGAATCCGCGATCACCTCGCGGCTGACGAGCGATGACTTCATGCCCTGATGGCCCATCGCGATACCGTCGGTGACGGTGATCGTGCAGAACTCGCGCGGCGTGCCGCCGGCTTCGTCGACGCCCTTCTTGGCCGCCTGCGCTTGCCGCATCAGCGCGATGTTGCAAGGGGCCGCCTCGTTCCAGCATGAGACCACGCCCACGAACGGGCGGTGAATCTGCTCTTCGCTGAGCCCCATCGCGTGGTAGTAGGACCGGTGCGGAGCCCGCGCTGGCCCCTCCGTCACATGGCGGCTAGGCAGCCGAGATTTGTCGAAGGTTCGCGCGTCCATCACCCTTCTCTGTCAGCACCAGCTTTGCATCCTGCACGCAATACACCACCGCGCGACCACAAAAGCGTGGCCGGCTTGCACCGCTCTGGACGGAGCCCAAGAAGCCGCATCTGGGGAGCGGGCCCATGCTTCCCACGTTGATCCAAGGGTTATCGTCGCGCGCTATTGTGGCTCAAAAGAGGCATATGGCGAGAGCACGCGTTGCGGTTAAGCCACATCGCACGACCGTTCGGATTTCGTACAACCGCGGACACCGCTCTGCCGGGCGAACGCGGGTGCTAGGAGTTTCCAACGAGGGTTTGTGGAGGCGCCCATGAACGAGACGCACGCGGCGTCGCCCCGCGCCGACAGGCCGTTGCGCTCCGGCCCGGAACCGGTGCGCCTCGCGTGGGCCGCCCACCATGGCCTCGTCGGCCTCAGCCTCGTCAACTTTGTACTCCGTGTCCTGACGATCGGCGTTTACCATTTCTGGGGCAAGACCGAGGTGCGACGCCGCATCTGGTCGGCGATCCGCATCAACGGCGAGCCGCTTGCCTACACTGGAACCGGCCTGGAGCTGTTTCTCGGCTTTCTGTTGGTCTTCGCTGCCGTAGTGCTTCCCGTCATCTTGCTGTCGTTCGCCGCCGTCCTTGCCTTCGGCCCGGGATCGCCGTGGCTCATTGCCTACCAGCTGTTTGTCTATGCGGCCTTCTTCTTTCTGTTCGGGGTTGCCATCCATCGCGCCCAGCGCTACCGCCTCGCGCGTACCCGCTGGCGGGGCATCCGTAGCGGTCTTGAAGGCAGTTCCTGGCGTTATGGCTGGACCCATTTCTGGACGGGCCTGCTGATCCTGCTCACGCTCGGCTGGATCGTACCTTGGCGCTCGACCAGGCTTCAAAGTTTGATCACGAATGGTATGCGGTTTGGCGATCGGCCATTCCGCTTTTCGGCTTCCTCCGCGGTCCTCTATCCTCGCTTCGCCGTACTGTGGATCGCTGGCCTCTGCATTCTGTTGGCGTCTTTTACCATGATCGGCTCGGCAACCGCCTTCATGCTCCGTGCTGAGGACTTTCATCCGGACCGCCCGCCCGATATCTCACGCATGACAGCCCTGCTGGCCCTGATCTACGCCACCTTGCTTGCGGGCCTCCTCGTTTATGGCGTTTTCAGTGCGTGGTATCGAGCCGGGATGCTCAACCATTTCGCCGCCCACACAGCCTTCGAGGGAGCCACTTTCAAAGGCAGCGCCACCGCAGCCAGCCTGATGTGGCTCACGCTCAGCAACTATCTGCTGGTTCTGCTCACGCTGGGCATCCTGGCCCCGCTAGCCCAGGCCCGCTCGGCCCGCTATCTCATCGAGCACATCGCCCTTGTCGGCGACGTTCCGCTCGCCGAAATTGCCCAGCGCGAGGAGGACAGCTTGCGGCGAGGAGAAGGACTGGCGCAGGCCTTCGATATCGATGCGTTCTGATGACGGTGCGATCTATGCCGGCCGCCTGAGCGCGGGTCAAACGGCAGCGAGCGAGCAGGTCGAGGTGCGTCTCTCCGAGCGGGGCGTCGAGATCGCTCGCGCCGGCTGTGCTGCGCCATTGACCTGGCCCTTTGGCGCCCTGACCGTCGCCACCCCCATCGACCGTACGTCGGAGGACGTGCTGCTCGGCTACACCTACATGCCGGGCGCCAGCCTGTTCGTTTCGGATCGCCATTTCGTGGCCCGCCTGATGCAGGCCGCCCCCCAGCTCGGCGTGGCTGCGCAGCGCTGGCGGTGGGCGCGTCCGCTGCTGGCAATAGGTGGCGCCATTCTTGTTGTCATTGCCGTCGCTTGGGTGCTCGAGCTGAGCCCGGCGCGAACCATTGCGGGCTTGATGCCCGACGGCGTGCGCCAGTCGCTCGGTCGGCAGGTGATCCAGTCGATGGCCGGCGGGCGGCGCGTCTGCGATGCGCCAGCCGGACGCGCCGCTCTCGACAGGTTGACGGAACGTCTCTCTGCGGCAAGCGGCAGCTACGCGCGCTTCAGTGTGACGGTACTCGACTGGAACCTGCTCAATGCCTTCGCGGCGCCCGGCGAGCAAATCGTGCTGACGCGGGAGTTGATTGAACAGGCAAGAAGCGCCGATGAGGTAGCGGGCGTGCTGGCACACGAGATGGGGCACGGGCTCGAGCGTCATCCCGAGAGCAGCATTGTGCGCGTCGTCGGACTGAATGTGGCGATCGAACTGGTGCTGGGGGGAGGCGGCGGCACTCTCGCCAATCTCGGCCTGCTCTTGACCCAACTGAGCTACACTCGCGCCGCCGAGCGGGAGGCCGACGCACATGCCCTGCGCATCCTTGAGAGGGCCGCCATTTCGCCGCAGGGCATCGTCGGCTTTTTCAGAAGGATCGAAGGGATGGAGGGCGGCCGCGGCTCGAGCGCGGGCCTCGACCTGCTGCGCAGCCACCCCGCCACCGCCGAGCGCGTCAGGCTCGCGGCCGCGCGGCCCCACTACCCGTCCACACCTGCGCTGAGCGAAGCCGACTGGCGGGCGCTGCGGGCCATTTGTAGTCCCGGCGGCGGTCCGCGGGCTGACCGCGCGCAGGGGCACAACGGCGCGGCCCGCCATCGCCTCGACGCAATCGGGGCCTTTTCTGCTTGAGCGCGCAAACGCACGGCCTGCGCCAAGGCGGAGAATGCTCAAAGTCTTCCTGCGCATCGCGATCCTCATCGTGCCGGCGGCGCTCTACGTCGCCTCGCCGTTTTGGGCCGCCTGGAACCTGAGGGAGGCCATCCGCACCAACGACATCGCCCTCCTCGAGCGCAAGGTCGACTGGGAAGGCGTGCGCTCCAGCCTCAAGTCCTCGCTCGCCCGCCAGCCCGAGCTGTTGTCCGCAGCGCAAGCCGCTGGCGAGCGGATCAGCCCCACGCTTTGGCAGCGGATCAAGTGGACTTTGGGCGCCACCATGCTCGACCGCTTCATCGACAGCTACGTGAGGCCGGAGGCGCTGCCGCGCCTCTATCAGTACCGCACCGAATGGAAGCAGCAGGCTCCAGGTGACCCCGGGCAGGCGCAACCTAGCGGCCGCGAGCGTTTCAGGCAGCTTTATGCGCGCATCGTCCGCGCCGAGTTCCAGACCCTCACCCGTGTCGAGATCGAGATCGTCGACAGGCACGTTGCGGACCTCCGCTACGTCTCCAACCTGGAGCTGATCGGCCTCGAGTGGAAACTGACGAGCCTGCGCGTAGTCTCGGTCAAGGCCCGCC
>DATLZB010000248.1:0-9304 GCA_035574175.1 Hyphomicrobiaceae bacterium | reverse complement strand
TGCGGGCGAGCAGCTTTGCCCCTTCGCCAAGCAGTCCCGCCCGCCAGAGCGCCTCCGCCTCGAGCGCGGCAAGGCTCGGGGCAGCGTCGCTCATGCCGCCCACGAACCTGCGGAATAGAACGGAAAGAGCCGGCGATCTCGATGGCAGTTCAAGGCCATCGAGGAGCGCGGCGAGCGGGGAGGCGGCGGCCGCGTTCCCCGGGACGGCAGCGGCGCCCGCCGCGCCGGGAACGGGCGCAAGCTCGCCACGCTCGACTTCGTCGGCAAAACCGGCGAGAGGCGCGTTCAGCGCCGGCTGCGTCTGGCTCGCGCCCCGTTGGGCGGCGGCACCCTGGGGCGAATCAGGACTGCGACGGTCCGAGCGGGGTGGCGTCGGCGCGCTCCAGTCTTCGCGAAACGGATTCCATCGCTTCTGCTGAGCGACCGCCGGAGAGCCGCAAAGCGCAGCAAGCAACACCGCCACGAGCAAGAAAGACCGTCCCGCGCTATGGGGGAGACGGGCACGATGCCGCTTGTTCGGCACGCCGGTCATTGCTTCCTAATCTTTACGGAGGGCAGCGGTTGGCTCACCTCCCTCGGCTCCGGCTCGAAGTGGTAGGCCAGCACGTAAAGCCCGCCGTAGCCGAGCGCCACCATGCTGCCGACGATCAGCAGGAACCGAAAAAGGCTCGGCATTGCAACCAGCTCCCCTTGCTGACTTGTCAGCGGCCATATTGGCACCATTATGTCCCGCAGCCCGGCGCCATGGTAATCCTCCTTGAAGCCGGCAACCGCCCGGAGGATGGCCTATTGTCGGGGCGCACGACTTGTGGGACGGTCCCCCCCGCGCGCACGAACCCAGTCCGAACGGCACCCGGTATGTTTCGATTCGGCCTCACGAAAAAGACACGCGACTTGAGCCCTTCGTGCAGGATGATTCGCACCGCGCTGGGCAACCGCTCGCTGGTGCTGGTCGGCATGCCGGGCTGCGGAAAAAGCGCCATCGGCCGGCGCCTCGCAAGCCGGCTTGACCTGCCCTTCGTCGACGCCGACGAGGAAATCGAGAAGGCGGCTGGAAAGTCGATTAGCGAGATCTTCGCCGACCATGGCGAGCCGCATTTCCGCGACGGCGAGCGCAAGGTGATCGGGCGCCTGCTGCTCGCCGGGCCGCAAGTGCTCGCCACCGGCGGCGGCGCGCTGATGAGCGCAGAAACCCGCGAGAACATCAAGCGGTCGGGCGTGTCGATCTGGCTCAAGGCCGATCTCGCTCTGCTCATGCGACGCGTCTCGCGACGCAATCACCGGCCGCTACTGATGACGGCCGACCCCGAAGCGAAGATGCGCGAACTCGTGGCGCAGCGCCACCCGATCTATGCCCAGGCCGACCTCATCGTGGAGAGTCGCGACATCGCCCACGACATCATCGTCGACGAGATCCTGGAGGGACTGTCGAAGGGGCCGCTCGCCGCCGAGCTTGCCCGCAGCAAGGACGCCTCGTAGACGAAATCATGTCGCAATCGAGCCAACAATCGCGCCTCGCCGGTATCCGCACCGTTCCGGTCGACCTCGGCACGCGCGGCTACGACGTGCTGATCGGTCCCGGGCTGATCGGCGTGGCCGGAGACCTCGTGCGCGCCCGTTTCGGCAGCGCCCGATGCGCGGTCGTCACCGATCGCAACGTGGCAAGCGCAGGCCATCTCGCCCGCCTCGAGGAAAGCCTCGCGCCGGGCAACCGCCTGCGCGGGTCGATCACGCTGTCTCCCGGGGAGGCCACCAAGACGTTCGGCGAGCTCTCCCTTTTGTGCGAGCGACTGCTTGAATGCGGCGTCGAACGGGGCGACCTGTTGATCGCGCTCGGCGGCGGCGTCATCGGCGACCTCGGCGGCTTTGCTGCCGCCATTCTGCGACGCGGCGTGCGCTACGTGCAGGTGCCGACCACCCTGCTCGCCCAGGTCGACTCCTCCGTCGGCGGCAAGACCGGAATCAATACCCCGCAGGGCAAGAACCTCGTCGGCGCGTTCCATCAGCCGAGCCTGGTGCTCGCCGATACGGATGCGCTCGCGAGCCTGCCCGAGCGGGAGTTGCGCGCGGGCTACGCCGAGGTGGTCAAGTACGGGCTCATCAGGGATGCGGGTTTTTTCGAGTGGCTCGAAGCCAACCACGGCAGTGTGCTCGCCCGCCGGCAGGATGCGCTCATCCGCGCCGTCACCCGCAGTGTCGAGATGAAGGCCGGTATCGTCGCCCGCGACGAGACCGAAACGGGCGAGCGCATGCTGTTGAACCTCGGCCATACCTTCGGCCACGCGCTGGAGGCGTGGGCAGGCTATTCTTCGCGCCTGCTGCATGGCGAAGCGATTGCCATCGGCATGTGCCTCGCCTTCCGCTTCTCCGAGGCGCTGCAGCTTTGCCCGCAAGGGACTGCGGCGCGCGTGGCCGCGCACCTCGCCGCCGCGGGCCTGCCGAGCCGCATCGTCGACATCGCGGGCGGAACGGAGGTTAAGACCGCCCAGCTGCTCGGCCTGATGGAGCAGGACAAGAAGGTGAAGGACGGGCGGCTCGCACTGGTGCTGGCGCGCGGCATCGGCGCCGCGTTCGTTACGCGCGAGGTGGATAGAGCGCGCGTGGAGAGCTTCCTTGCCCGTGAGATTTCGGCGGGGGACATGTAAGCCCGGCGACACGCCCCTGTACTTGCAGCGCTGCCGGCCGAAAGGCGCCGATGCGCCAATCAAGGGACCGGCCAACCCAATGGAACTGCCATGTCCATCGAAATCTCTCTCTACCTCGCCGCCATCCTCGTCCTGCTGCTGTTGTCGGCGTTCTTCAACGGCAGCGAGACGGCGCTGACCGGCGCCTCGCGGCCGCGGCTGCACGCGCTCGAGCTTGAGGGCAATTCCCGCGCCAAGCTGGTCAACCGCCTGCTCGCCTCGCCGGAGAAGATGATCGGCGCCGTGCTGCTCGGAAACACGCTGGTCGACGTGCTCGCTTCCGCGCTTGCCGCCAATCTGGCGGTGGCCCTCGTCGGCGATGTCGGCGTCGTCTACGCGACCGCCGTGATGACCATCCTGATCGTGATCTTCGCGGCGGTGCTGCCGAAGACCTACGCCATCGCCGGCGCCGATCGGGCGGCGCTCGCGGTCGCCCCGATCATGAAGGTCGTCATCGCCGTCCTGACACCGGCGACCAAGGCGATCGAAGTGATCGTGCGCCAGATCCTGCGGCTCACCCCGTCGAAGATCGACGATGCGGCCAACATTCTGGCCGCGCACGAGCAGCTCAGGGGCAGCATCGAGCTGTCGCACCGGGAAGGGGCGGTCGCCAAGCACGAGGTACGCATGCTGGGCGGGGTGCTCGATCTCAGCATGCTGCAGGTCCAGGACATCATGGTCCACCGCACCAAGATGGAGACGATCAACGCCGCCGACCCGCCACAGAAGATCATCGAGGATGTAGTGCGCTCCCAATACACGCGCGTGCCGATCTGGAAGGACGAGCCCGAGAACATCGTCGGCGTGCTTCACTCCAAGGACTTGCTGTCGGCCCTGGGGCGGCTCAACTGGGACGTGTCCCGGCTCGACATCATGAGCTTTTCCACACCGCCATGGTTCGTGCCGGACACCACCAGCGTAAAGGACCAGCTCAATGCGTTCCTGAAGCGCAAGGCGCAGCTCGCCCTGGTCGTCGACGAGTACGGCGAGGTGCAGGGGCTGATCACGCTCGAGGACATTCTGGAGGAGATCGTCGGCCAGATCGCGGATGAGCACGATACGGTGGAAGCCACCATTCGTCCGCAAGGAGACGGCACCGTGCTGGTTGACGGGGCGGTGGCGATCCGCGACCTCAACCGGCACATGGACTGGACGCTGCCGGAAGAGGAGGCGACGACGGTTGCCGGCCTCGTCATCCACGAGGCGCAGACGATCCCCGAGCCCGGACAGGCCTTCACCTTCCACGGCTATCGCTTCGAGATCCTGCGCAAGACGCGCAACCGGCTGACGACGCTCAGGGTGAAGCCGATGACGCCGAAGGCGCAAAAGCCGCTCTCACGCGGCGAATCGGATCCGCTCGAGAGCGGCTGAAAGTCGTTGCCGCCTAGAGCGATTTGTCGATCATCGAGCAGAGCGTGGCCGCGCTCGATTTGTCGTGGTTGCCCGGTGCATCCTCCACGTTCAGGATTCTGACCACACCGTCATCGACCGCCATGGCATAGCGCTTGGAGCGCACCCCGAGCCCGCGCGCCGACAGGTCGATGTCGAGCCCGATCTTCCTGGCGAACTCGGCGCTGCCGTCGGCCAGCATCAGAATCTTGCCTTCCGCACCGGTGTCCTGCGCCCACCGCGTCTGCACGAACACGTCGTTCACCGAGGTGCAGGCAACGGTGTCGAACCCCTTCCTCTTGAGTTCGTCGACGCGAGCGATGAACCCCGGCATGTGCTGCTTGGTGCACACTCCCGTATAAGCGCCCGGCACCGCGAACAGCGCCACCTTCTTGTTGGCGAACACCTCGGCCGTGCTCACCGGCTTGGGGCCGTCCGCCCCCATGGTCATGAAGGTCGCCTCGGGAAGCCTGTCCCCTACCTTGATCGTCATCGCTGCCCTCCATATTGCAACAACCAAACGCCCTTTGCCGACACCCTAGCCGCTCTCGAGGCGGCCACCAAGACGCGCGACATGCGGAATACCGACGAGGAGCGGCACCGGCCGGGGCTAGCCCTGGCGCGGCGCAACCATCGGTGGCCGGACGTACCACGCAATATTCACAGTTGCTTAGGAGAATCGATCAACAACTGAGCAAATTTTTCCGCGGGATCTCCATTAACTCGAGATTATCCGTTGGCACCTAGTCTAGCGCGAGCGCAATCCCATTAAAGTTTTTGCCAGATGCTGTCAGGCTCGATTGGTGGCAAGTCGAATTCGCTGATGGGCGAGTACGCCTCGCTGCTGGGCGATGCCATCCTGCGCCACCGCACGCGCTTGGCCGAGCAAGCCGCGCGCACGGAGGCCGAGCTCGCCAACAAGGTCAAGTCGGAATTCATCTCCAACATGAGCCATGAGCTCAGGACCCCGCTCAACACCATCATCGGATTCTCGAAGCTCTTGAGCGAGCAGGAAAAGCGGCGGCTTAAGGACGAGGAGATCGTGCAGTACGCGCGGCTCATCCAGGATGCCGCGGGTCACCTCCTTGCCGTCATCAACGACATCCTCGACATCTCCAAGATCCAAAGCGGCAAGTACACCATCGACAGCCGCGAGGTGGCCCTCGATGAGGTGCTCTACGCCAGCATTAGCTCGTTCCAACCGATGGCCAAGGACGCCAAGGTCAAGCTTGAGCGGCGTTTCGACCTCGATCTGCCGTCGGTGCGCGGTGACGCGACCAAACTGCGCCAGATTTTTTCCAACCTAATCAACAACGCCATCAAGTTCACGGAAGCCGGCGGCGCCGTCACCGTGGAGGCGATGCGCCTGCCCGACGAGAGCGCCACCGTCATCGTACGCGATACCGGCATCGGCATGACGGAAGACGAAATTCGGGTCGCCATGGCGCCGTTCGGCCAGGTGGACGGGGCGCGCACCAGATGGCGGGAAGGCACCGGTCTCGGCCTGCCGATCGCCAAGGCGCTGGTGGAACTGCACGGCGGCACGCTCCAGATCCGCAGCAAGAAGGACGCGGGAACCGAAGTCCGCGTCGCGCTGCCCTCCCGCCATCACGTGTCGGTGGCGCAGGGCCGCGAGCAGATCCTGAACCACTTCGGCCGTCCCTGAGCACACGAAGGCGGAACCCAAGGCCAAACCATGCAGCTCTCACCCATCAGTCCAGTGCAGACCAGCCCGGCCGGCGACAAGTCGATCGGGCGCATTGTCTCGGTGACCGGCTCCAAGGCCATCGTGATGCTCGACAACGTTCCCGACGTGCGCAGCTGCGAGCCCTGGCAGCGACCGGAGATGGGTACACTGCTTGCGATCGAGCAACCAACGACGGTGGTGCTCGCCATCGTCTCGGCCTTGAGCGTTCCGGTTCCCGCCCAGCGCGACGGAGAAAGCGAGATCCGCATCGCCGAACTCGGCCTCGTCGGCGAGCTGAAACGGCTGGGAGAGGGCAAGACGGGGCCCTTTAGTCGCGGCGTCACCAACTACCCATCGCTCGGCGACCGCGTTCGCGTTGCCTCCAATGCCGAGCTCGAGGGCGCCTTCTGCGGCGACACCAAGAGCAGCGTGCGGGTCGGCACCCTGCGGCAGGACCCTACCATTCCCGCCATGGTCCGCGTCGACGAGCTGCTTGGCAAGCACGTGGCCGTTCTCGGTACCACCGGCACCGGCAAGTCGTGCAGCACGGCGCTCATCCTGCGCGCCATCTTGCAGAAGAACCCCGCCGCCCACATCGTCCTACTCGATCCGCACAACGAGTACGCCCCGGCCTTCGGCGAGGCGGCCGAGGTGATCTCGCCGCGCAACATGCAGCTGCCGTTCTGGCTGCTCACGTTCGAGGAAGCGGTGGAGGTGCTGTTCAGCGACGTTCAGGCCCGCAAGGCGGAGATCGACATCCTCCAGGAGCTCATCCCGCTGTGCAAGAGCCGCTACGCGCTGGGGCGCAAGGAGAGCCAGAATTTGCGCCGGATCTCCCTCGATCCGGGCCGCTTCACGGTCGATACGCCGGTGCCCTACCGCATCTCCGACCTGTTGGCGATGATCGACGAGCGCATGGGCAAGCTCGAGAACAAACGCGATCTGCAGCCCTATCGCCAGCTCAGGATGGCCATCGACACCATCTCCCAGGATGCGCGCTACGCCTTCATGTTCGGCTCGCTCACCGTCTACGACGGCATGGCGCAGATCCTCGGCCGCATCTTCCGCGTGCCGGTCAACAACAAGCCGATCACCATCCTCGAGTTGACCGGCCTGCCGACCGAGATCGTCAACGTCGTGGTCTCGGTGCTGTGCCGCATGACGTTCGACTTCGCGCTGTGGAGCGAGGGCAAGGTGCCGGTGACGCTGGTGTGCGAGGAGGCGCACCGCTACGTGCCGGCTAACCCGGCCCTGGGCTTTGAGCCGTGCAAACGGGCCATCGCGAAGATCGCCAAGGAGGGCCGCAAATACGGGGCCTCGCTGTGCATCGTCACGCAGCGCCCGGCGGAGGTGGACCCTACCATCCTGTCACAGTGCAACACGCTGTTCGCGCTCAGGATGTCCAACGATCGCGACCAGGAGATCGTGCAGTCGGCGGTGTCGGATACCGGCTCGGGCATGCTGGAATTCCTGCCCGCTCTCGGCCAGCGCGAGGCCATCGCCTTCGGCGACGGCGTTCCGCTTCCGGTACGCATCAAGTTCGATGAGCTGCCCAAGGCCGCCCTGCCACGCAGCTCGACCGCCCGCTTCAGCGAGTGCTGGCAGGATTCGGTGGGCGACGAGGGCTTCCTCGAGCAGATCGTCGAGCGCTGGCGCTCCGCCGGCACCGGTTCGGGCGGCGACACCACGCAGCAGGTGGCCCTGTTCGCCGAGGCCATGGGCCTGACCTCCAGCCCGCAGCCCGAGGCTGCGTCCCAATCCGCCGCCCGCAGCGAGGCCGCCCAGGTCCAGCGCGCGCCCCAGGAGGAACGGCCCGTGCTGCGCCAGCGCGAACAGCTCGAAGCGGCGTTGGCCCGGCCCGCGGCTACCGCGCCGCGCAGCGGCCCGCAGTTTCCGCAGCCCGCCGTGACCCAGCGCCGTCCCTCTTCGCCGGCGATGCGCCGCGAGGACCTCAATCAGGAGCTCACCTCGACGGCCGAGCCGCCAGCGGGCGAGAGCGCGCTCAAGCAACTGCGCGACCGGCTGATGCAGCGGTCGGGCCCGGCGAGATAGGCAGAACAGCCTCTAGACTAGTTGCGCCGCGCGTGGCGCTGCGGCTCGTCGGACTTGAGGTCGGCAAGCACGGTCTCCCCGGCGATGGCACGCTGGCCGACGGCCACGTGCGCGGCCCGGCCAGGCGGCAGATAGACGTCGACGCGGGAACCGAAACGGATGAGGCCGAAGCGCTGGCCGATGCCCAAGGTGTCGCCCTCACCGGCAAAAGTCACGATGCGACGCGAGATGAGGCCGGCGATCTGGGCCACGGCCACCTCCAGTCCGTCGGCGGTGGCGATCACCAGGATCCGCCGCTCGTTCTCCTCGCTGGCCTTGTCGAGCGTGGCGCTGTGGAAGGCACCCGGCACGTAAATGGAGCGGACGACCTGCCCGCACACCGGCGAGCGGTTCACGTGCACGTCGAATAGCGAGAGGTGAATGGAGATGCGCGTGCGCTCGCTGTCGCCAAAGCCGAGCTCGGGGGGCGGGCGCACCTTCTCGGCCGCCACGATCCGCCCGTCGGCAGGGGCGATGACGAGCCCCTCCCGCAGCGGCGTGACGCGGTCGGGGTCGCGGAAGAAATAGGCGATGCAGCCGGTCGCCAGCAGCACCAGCCAGGCGAGCGCCGGCCAGAGCAGGAACAGCACGACGGTGGCAAGCACGCCGCCAGCGACGAACTTGTGCCCGTCGCGATGAATGGGAACGAGAACGTCGGCGAGTGAGCTCAGGCCACCCGAACGATCACCCAATCACGGCCTCCCCTCGAAACCATGTCGCGGCGTCGCTGTCAGGGGGTCACTGGAAAGGAAGCGCCACCGACCGGTACTCGCCCTTGGCATTCTCGACCCTGAGCAGGATCTGCCGCCTACCGGTCTTTCGCACAGCGTCGATGCGCACGATGATGTCTTCGACGGTGCTCACCGACTCGTCCGCCGCCTCGATGATCACGTCGCCCGGTTGCAGATTGCGGGCGGCGGCCGGGCTTTGCGGCTCGACCTCGGTTATGACCACGCCCTGCACGCGTTGCGCCAGCCCGTACTTGCGTCTGAGATCATCGGTCAGCGGGGCGAGCTTGAGCCCCACCAGGCGGCGTTCACTGGGCGTTGCCTCGCTCGTGTTGTCGGCGGTAAGGGCATCGTCCTCGTTGAGCCGGCCGACGATCACCTTCACCGTCCGCTTCTGACCATTGCGCAGCAGCTCGACCTCGACCGACTTGCCGACGGGCGTCTGCGCAACGACGCGCGGCAGGCCACGCATGCTGGAAATCTCCTTGCCGTCGAACTTGAGGATGACGTCGCCGGCTTCGACGCCGCCCTTGGCGGCGGGCCCGTCCTTTACCACGCTCGATACCAGCGCCCCGGTGTTCTCCGGAACGCCCAGCGAGGAAGCGATTTCCTCGCTCACCGACTGGATGCGCACACCGAGCCAGCCGCGCCGCACCTCGCCGTACTGGCGGAGCTGCTCGATGACGTTCATGGCGGTTTCGGCCGGGACCGCGAAACCGATGCCG
>DATLZB010000247.1:0-2290 GCA_035574175.1 Hyphomicrobiaceae bacterium | reverse complement strand
GATCGGCGGGCAAGGCCAGCAGAAGTTCAAGGCGGCCCGCGTGCTCGTGGTGGGGGCGGGAGGGCTCGGCAGCCCGGTGCTCATGTATCTCGCCGCCGCCGGCGTCGGCACCATCGGCGTCATCGACGATGATCGCGTGTCGCTCGACAATCTGCAGCGCCAGATCGCGCACGACACGCCGAGTGTGGGCGCGCTCAAGGTGGAGAGCGCCAGGCAGACGCTTAAGCGGCTCAATCCGCACGTGGTGGTGGAGACACATGCGCAACGGCTTGAGGCCGGCAATGCCCTCGACATCATCTCGCGATACGATGTGGTGGCGGACGGCTCTGACAATTTCCGGACGCGGTATCTGGTGAGCGATGCCTGTTACCTGGCAGGCAAGACGCTGGTGTTCGCGGCGGTCGGGCCGTTCGACGGTTACCTTACGACGCTGAAGCCGCACCTCAAAGACGCGCACGGCAAACCCTATCCCAGCTACCGATGCCTCTTTCCGGAGGCGCCGGCGCCGGAGACGGTGCTCAATTGCGCGGAGGTCGGCGTGCTCGGCTCGGTGGTGGGCGTCATCGGCACGCTCCAGGCGACGGAGGTGTTGAAGGAGATTGCCGAAGTGGGCGACAGTCTCGCCGGGCGACTGCTCGTCTATAACGCGCTGGCCGGGCGGTTCGACGAGATCCGCTACGAGTGGGACCCGCGCAACCCGCTGTCGGGGGTCGAACCCTCGATCAGGGACCTTTCACTCCACACCGAGGCGAGCATCGAGTGCCGGGCGGCTGAGCCCGGCTGGCCGTCGGCGGGGGCGCAATCAGCCTGATGACAGCAGCGGATCGTTCGGCGCCAGGTCGCGCAGGAACTTCACGCCCGCGCGCTTGTCCATGCTCCAGGCGATGGTGCCCGATACGCGGCGACCTGACTCGAACTGCAACGTGACGCCGTCGCCAGAGCGCAGGCCGCTCACGTGGTCGAGGCCGACGCCGCCCGATGACACGTCGGTGACGATGCCCTTGATCACGCGGCCGCCGGATTGGATGATGACGCCCAGGTTGGCGGCGCGGCGCTCATGCTGGCGCCGGGAGGCCCAGCCGGGCATGACGATGCGGCCGTCCGCTTCCAGGCAGGGCCGGCCGCCGTCGCGGGCTTCCTGAAGCAGCTTGTACAGATAATCGGCACGGTCGAACTGCCGCCCGTCTCCGCAATGGTCGATGACGCGCTCGAGCTCGGCGATGGCCGCGAGGGCCAGGCTGCAGCAGGTCCGCCAGTTTTCGACCAGCTCTTCGAAGGTGTCGCGGGAGGGCTCGGCGCCACGGCCGCCGGCCATCATGTAGGAGCGCAGCAGGTTCTTGGCGAGGTCAACGCGGCTGAAGAAGGTGTGCAGCACGTCGACGGTCTCGGGCTCGAGCTTGACGTCCACCAGTCGCGCGGCCACCGAGGGGAAGACGACGGGGGTGGGAGGCAGGTAGCCCGACAGATGGCGCAGCCCGCGCGGATGATGCATGGCATCGAGGGCGTTGATGGCGCTGGTGGTGACCGCGACCATGATGGAGGCGTTCTGCACCTCGCCCATCAGCGAACGGGCGATACGGCCGAGTTCGCCGCTCCGCGGGGAAGGCTCACGCACCCGAGGCCGGGGCCCCGGCTCCAGAGATGCCGTGGGGTCGGGTCTGGTCAGTAGCCGGCCGAACGTTGCCATGGTTCGCTCTCATGTTGTCGCGGCGGCATCAAAGCGCGGACTTGAACGAAAAGTCCGTCCGATCGAGCGAACGGCGGCGATCCGGTGCGCCGATCGGACCAAGGGGAGTACATCCGGCCGCAAAGCCGATGGCATCCTAACCGGAAGGCGCTAACGAGCGCTGACGCGTTGCCAAGTGTGTGCCAGCATAAAATTATCGATCCGTTAAGCGTGCCCGAAAAATAGCCAACGATTGCCCCGAAGGCAGGGCGATGGGGCCAAAATCGCCGCATCAGGGAAGGGCCGTCCCGCTAAAACATCGCAGGATGCACGCGGTCGGGCGGCGAATGGCCGTCAAGGAAGGTCTTGATGTTGATGATCACCTTCTCGCCCATGTCGATGCGGCCCTCGATGGTTGCCGATCCCATGTGCGGCAAGGCCACGACGCGGTCGGAGGCCAGCAGGCGAGGGTTGATGGCGGGTTCGTGCTCGAATACATCGAGCCCGGCGCCGGCGATGGCGCCAGCCTCGATCAGGCGGGCGAGCTCGTTCTCGTCGATCACCTCGCCGCGGGCCGTGTTGACAACGTAGGCGGTGGGTTTCAGCAGCTTGAGCCGCCGGGCC
>DATLZB010000246.1:0-2906 GCA_035574175.1 Hyphomicrobiaceae bacterium | reverse complement strand
GGTACCCGCCGACCGGCCGCTCAGGCTGGCGCCACTGGAGCGGGCGCTGGTGCCGACCGGCCTCGTGCTCGAGCTGCCGCCTGGAACGGAAGCGCAGGTCAGGCCACGATCGGGCCTGGCACTGCGCCACGGCATTACCGTGCTTAATTCTCCTGGTACCATCGACGGCGACTATCGGGGCGAGGTGATGGTGCTGCTGATCAATCTCGGGGCGGCAGTCTGGGAGATCGAGCGTGGCGAGCGCATAGCCCAGCTCGTCGTGCAGAAGGTCGAGCGCGTGCGACTCATCGAGGCTGATAGGCTCGGCCGGACAGAGCGGGGTGCGGGCGGTTTCGGCTCTACCGGCGGGCGGGCAGGCGACCGGTCGCGGGCGGGCAGGCGTGGGACCTCGCGCCCGCCGGGGCTGTCGGAGCGGACGGCAAGCCCGCCGACGGCCGGCGCGAGCGGAAAAGGGCGACGCCAGAAATCGGTTGAATTCGACAGCCCGGAACACGATCTGTGACGGGTGGGGGTGCGGTGGTGCCATGACAAAACTCAGCAAGGAGGAGATCGACCGCTACAAGCGCCATCTCGTGCTGCGCGAAATCGGCGGGCAAGGCCAGCAGAAGTTCAAGGCGGCCCGCGTGCTCGTGGTCGGAGCGGGAGGGCTCGGCAGCCCGGTGCTCATGTATCTCGCCGCCGCCGGCGTCGGTACCATCGGCGTCATCGACGATGATCGCGTGTCGCTCGACAATCTGCAGCGCCAGATCGCACACGACACGCCGAGCGTAGGCGCTCTCAAAGTGGAGAGTGCCAGGCGGATGCTTAAGCGGCTCAATCCGCACGTGGTGGTGGAGACGCATGCGCAACGGCTCGCGGCCGGCAATGCGCTCGACATCATCTCGCGATACGACCTGGTGGCCGACGGCTCCGACAATTTCCGGACGCGATATCTGGTGAGCGATGCCTGCTATCTGGCAGGCAAGACGCTGGTGTTCGCAGCGGTCGGACCGTTCGACGGCTACCTCACGACGCTGAAGCCACACCTGAAGGACGCGCACGGCAAACCCTATCCCAGCTACCGCTGCCTCTTTCCGGAGGCGCCAGCGCCGGAGACGGTGCTCAATTGCGCGGAGGTGGGGGTGCTCGGCTCGGTGGTTGGCGTCATCGGCACGCTCCAGGCGACAGAGGTGCTGAAGGAGATCGCCGAGGTGGGCGACAGTCTCGCCGGGCGGCTGCTCGTCTATAACGCGCTGGCCGGGCGATTCGACGAGATCCGCTACGAATGGGACCCGCGCAACCCGCTGTCGGGGGTCGAACCCTCGATCAGGGACCTCTCCATCCACGCCGAGGCGAGCATCGAGTGCGGGGTCGCTGCGCCGAGCCGGCCGCCGGCGACAGCGCCATCAGCCTGACGACAGCAGCGGATCGTTCGGTGCCAGGTCGCGCAGGAACTTCACGCCCGCGCGCTTGTCCATGCTCCAGGCGATGGTGCCCGATACGCGGCGACCCGATTCGAACTGGAGCGTGACGCCGTCGCCAGAGCGCAGGCCGCTCACGTGGTCGAGGCCGACGCCGCCCGATGACACGTCGGTGACGATGCCCTTGATGACGCGGCCGCCGGATTGGATGACGACACCCAGGTTGGCGGCTCGGCGCTCATGCTGGCGCCGGGAGGCCCAGCCGGGCATGACGATGCGGCCGTCCGCCTCAAGGCAGGGCCGGCCGCCGTCGCGGGCCTCCTCAAGCAGCTTGTGCAGGTAATCGGCACGGTCGAAACGCTCCCCGTCCCGACATTGGTCGATGACGCGCTCGAGCTCGGCGATGGCGGCGAGGGCCAAGCCGCAGCAGGTCCGCCACGTTTCGACCAGCTCTTCGAAGGTCTCGCGGGGCGGCTCGGCGCCGCGGCTGCCGGCCATCATGTAAGAGCGCAGCAGGTTCTTGGCGAGGTCAACGCGGCTGAAGAACGTGTGCAGGACGTCGACGGTCTCAGGCTCGAGCTTGACGTCCACCAGCCGCGCGGCCACCGAGGGGAAGACGACGGGGGTGGGAGGCAGGTAGCCGGACAGATGGCGCAGTCCGCGCGGATGATGCACGGCATCGAGCGCGTTGATGGCGCTGGTGGTGACGGCGACCATGATGGACGCGTTCTGCACCTCGCCCATCAGCGAACGAGCGATGCGGCCAAACTCGCCGCCGCGCGCGGAGGCCTCACGGGCCCGAAGGCGGGGCCGCGGCTGCGGAGATGCCGTGGGGTCGGGTGTGGTCAGCAGCCGGCCGAACGTCGCCATGATCCTGGTTCGCTATCGTGTTGTCCCGGCGGCATCAAAGCTCGGACTTGAACGAAAGGTCCGTCCGATCGAGCGAGCGGCGATCCGGTTCGCCGATCGGACCACGTGGGATACGTCCGGCCGCAAAGCCGGTGGCATCCTAACCGGAAGGCGCTAACGAGCGCTGATGCGTTGTGAGTTGTGTGCCACCATAAAATTATCGATCCGTTAAGCCTGCGGAAGAATGGGTGCAGCAGGGAAAAATCAGGCAAGTCGCCTTGCAGGCGGGTGAGGGAGGCGGGTGAGGGGGCAACAATCGCCGCAGCAAGCGAAGGCGCGCGCCGCTAGAACATGGCAGGATGCACGCGGTCGGGCGGCGAATGGCCGTCGAGGAAGGTCTTGATGTTGATGATCACCTTCTCGCCCATGTCGATACGACCCTCGATGGTCGCCGAACCCATGTGCGGCAGGGCGACGACGCGGTCGGAGGCCAACAGGCGAGGGTTGATGGCGGGCTCGTGCTCGAATACATCGAGCCCGGCGCCGGCGATGGCGCCAGCCTCGATCAGGCGGGCGAGCTCGTTCTCGTCGATCACCTCGCCGCGGGCCGTGTTGACAACGTAGGCGGTGGGTTTCAGCAGCTTGAGCCGCCGGGCC
>DATLZB010000245.1:0-16142 GCA_035574175.1 Hyphomicrobiaceae bacterium | reverse complement strand
CCCGTCGGGGCCAATGACGTAGCGCACGCGCGCGCGGATGTTGTTCTCGGTCATGATACTCTGGACACGCTTCTGACCAGCCGCGAAGATACTTATCGCGGCTTAACTTCGTTCTAAGGCTCTAGGTAAATTTAACATAAGAACGTGTCCGATATGACGCCACGACTGCATTTAACCTTTTTCTTGCTGCCCTTAATAAAGGTGTTGACTTGGTTAATGCTCCACAGCCTGCAATTGAGCTGATACTTAGTCCTGCAGCCCTTAGTTGATACCGATAACCGTCCTGAGGCCTCCGCGCGCCTTGCGCAAGACCTGTTGCAGACCATATGGTGACGCACGCTGCTCCTGCTGGCGCCCTGGCGAGCGTTGAGAGAAAATTTCCTGGCCGCGCAGAGCCATGCGCAAGCGTGGCGCGTCCGCAAGTTGCACAAGCCTCGCATGGCACATTGGGTACAGTTTCCTGGCGGAACCAGCGCCGCCGGCCCCGGCCGGCGCCGCATCGTCGTTGCCCTGTCCGGTGGCGTCGACTCCTCGGTTGCCGCCGCCCTGCTGGTGCGCGCCGGCCACGAAGTGATCGGCATCACTCTCCAGCTTTACGACCACGGGCAGGCGCGCGGTCGCAAGGGCGCCTGCTGCGCGGGAGAGGACATCCACGACGCCCGCCGTGTCGCCGAGCGCCTAGCCATCCCCCATTACGTGCTCGACTACGAACGCCGCTTCGCCCGCGCCGTCATCGACGGCTTCGCCGACAGCTACCTAGCCGGCGAGACCCCGATCCCGTGTGTCGCCTGCAACCGCGAGGTCAAGTTTCGCGACCTGCTCGACGTGGCTCTCGACCTCGGCGCCGAGTTGATGGCGACCGGCCACTATGTCGAGCGCCGCGATGGCCCGAGCGGCCCCGCGCTCTACCGCCCCGCCGATGCCGCCCGCGACCAGAGTTACTTCCTCTTTGCCACCACCCGCAGCCAGCTTGAACGGCTCGCCTTCCCGCTCGGGCGGATGAAGAAGGCGGACGTGCGCGCCCTCGCCCGCGAGTTTCGCCTCCCCGTCGCGGACAAGGGCGACAGCCAGGACATCTGCTTTGTGCCGAACGGCCGTTACGCAAGCGTCATCGAGCGCCTGCGCCCCGGCGCCGTCGAGCCGGGCGATATCGTCCACATCGACGGCCGCGTGCTCGGCCGCCACCAGGGCATCGTGCACTACACCGTCGGCCAGCGCCGAGGGCTCAAGCTCGCGCACGGCGAGCCGCTCTACGTCGTCGGCCTCGACGCGGCGCGGAGGCGCGTCATCGTCGGGCCCCGCGAGGCCTTGCTGGTCGACCGCCTCTTTCTGCGCGAGGTGAACTGGCTCGGCGACGCGCCGCTTGCTGAGGCCGCCGCCGCTGGTCTGCCCCTGTACGTGCGCGTGCGTTCGAGCCAGCCTCCGCAGCCCGCCACGCTTCACATCGAAGGCGCGACACTGAGCGTACAGCTTGCTGCGGGCGAGCCGGGCGTAGCGGCGGGTCAGGCCTGCGTGTTCTATGCCGATGATAGCGACACCGCGCGCGTGCTGGGCGGCGGCTTCATCGCCGCAACGGCGCGGTCGTGCGAGCGGACGGCGCACGTGCCGCCTGCCGCTCACAATGCGTGCGCGACAGCCTCAGCCACGCCGGCCTGAACCTTGCTTGACAGGCGGAAAGCGCGGTTTCTATATCCGGCTGGCGTGGCGGAGTAGCTCAGCTGGTCAGAGCGGCGGAATCATAATCCGTAGGTCGCCGGTTCGATCCCGGCCTCCGCTACCACCGCGTTACGGGTCGATCGAGATCGGCAACCGCGGAGACATCATCGTCAAGGGAACCACGCTCAACGTCCCGCTCGAATGAGCGAGGCGGGGGCTGGACACACGGCCTGCGGCGCCGCAAGCCTTAAGCCTCCGTAGGCGACCTCGCCGGCAGCGTGATGCGGATGGCGCTCGGACGCTCGGGCGTTCCGGCCCAGACCGCTTCTCCGCCGTGCCGACGTGCGATCTGCCGTACCAGGCTCAAGCCGAGGCCCGTGCCGCCCCGACCCCGGTCTTTGGCCGCGCGATAGAACGGCTCGAAGATGCGCTCGCTGTCGCTGGCGGCGACGCCCGGTCCCTTATCGCTCACCGTGATGACGGCGCGGCTCCCCTCCCGGTGCACGTCGACCTCTATGGGCGGCACGCCGTGCTGTTCCGCGTTGTCGATCAGGTTGCGCATCATGCGCTGGAGCAGCGTGCGATCGCCTGCAACGCTCACCGGCCGGCCGCCGACG
This sequence comes from Hyphomicrobiaceae bacterium, assembly GCA_035574175.1. Lineage (GTDB taxonomy): Bacteria > Pseudomonadota > Alphaproteobacteria > Rhizobiales > Hyphomicrobiaceae > DATLZB01. The sequence continues at coordinate 13,869 of DATLZB010000245.1, read as the reverse complement.
AGGCAGCTGCGATAACGGGCGGCTTCCTCGGCGGCGAGGGCCAACACATCGACCTCCTGGTGTTCCGTCGGGCCAAGGGCCTCGAGTCGGCTCGACAGCAGGATCTCATCGATCAGGCCGTCGAGTTCGGCGATGTCGCGCTCAAGCTCAGCGCGGCGCTTGGGATCGACCGTCTCCTTGATGAACTCGAGGCCCAGACGGATGCGGGAGAGCGGCGTCCGCAGTTCATGCGAGGCGTTGGCAAGCAAGAGCTTGTGCGCGCCGACCAGCTGCTCGATGCGCTCGGCCGTGCGATTGAAGCGCTGCGCCAGCCGCGCCACCTCGTCCCGGCCCTCGACCATGACGCGGGCGGCCAGATTGCCGGCGCCCAGCGCCTCCACACCCTCCTGCAGCCGTTCGAGGCGGCCGGTCAGGCGCCGTACCAACGGATAGGCGCACACAGCAACCGCAAGCGCGATGGCGCCGAGGAAGGCGATGAGCCCAAGGGCGGGATGGATCGGCCGGTGAGCGACGCGGGCCACGATCCAGCGATCGTCGGGAAGGCGGATGGCCCAGGCCGGGCCTCCCACGCCGAACAGGCGCCCGCCGGTTTCGCGGAACTGACGCGGCGCAGGCAACGGACGGCCGGCGGCCGCGATCGGCCGGCGCTCGCTGTCGAACACGGCGATATCGAGCGCGAACCGGCGATGCAGCCGCTCGAGGGCCTGCTGTTGCTCGCCCGCAGGCGCGCCTCTGGGGGGCAGTTGCGGTGCCACCAACGCACCGGCGATTTCCAGGGCATGGTCGGCCGGCGTTCCGCCAGGCGCCAAGCGCCACAATATGCCGGCCACGACCACCACCAGCGCAAGGCTGAGCAGGATCACCAGATACACCTGGTAGTAGAGGCGCCGCATCGCGTCAGTCCTGGGCCTTGGCGAACACGTAGCCGGCGCCACGCACGGTGATCACGCGGCGGGGCCGGCGCGGATCATCCTCGATGGCGGCGCGGATGCGCGAAATGTGAACGTCGATCGAGCGATCGTAGGCTTCGAGCGGCTCGGCTCTCACGCTGTCCATCAGCGCCTCGCGCGACATGACGCGGCCAGCATGCTCGGCGAGCGCCAACAGCAGCGAGAACTGGTGGCTGGTCAACGACCGCACCTCGCCGTCGAGGCGCACCTCGCGCGCGCCACGGTCGATCTCGAGCCGGCCGAACCGCATCACGTCGCCACCCGCAGCTCCCCGGCCGCGCCGTAGAATGGCGCGAAGCCGGGCCAGCAGCTCCCGCGGCTCGAACGGCTTGGGCAGATAATCGTCGGCGCCCATCTCAAGACCGACCACGCGATCCATGGCATCGCCGCGCGCGGTCAACATCAGCATGGGCGTGGCAGCCGTGCGGCGGATGTGCCGGCAGACCTCCAGGCCGTCCATGTCGGGCAGCATCAGGTCGAGGATAATGGCGTCGAAGGTTTCGCGCGCATGAAGTGCGAGACCGGCCGCACCGGTGTCTGCCCACGTAACCCGCAAGCCCGCCCCGCCGAGATAGTCGCGGATCATCTCGGCGAGGCGGGAATCGTCCTCGATCAGCAGCAGACGCTCGCTCACCAGCGCATTCTAGCCGCGATGCCAGCGCCACCAGAAGGCCCTGCGCTCTCGCATCTCCTGCAGGTAGTCGGCGATCTTGCGCCGCTGCTCGGGGGTGAGCACCTCGGCGGCATCGCCGAGGGCCTGGGCGATCCGCCTGCTCGCGCTCTCGGCCAGTTGCATCTGCTCGGCGCGGAAGGCCTCGATGGCGGCCCGGTCGACGGACTGCTGGGTCAGCAGATCGCGGGCGCGCTGGCGGGCGGCATGGGCCTTTTCGCGCATGGGCAGCAGGTCCTTGACCGCAGCCTTGGCGATCGTGCGCAGCCTCTCCTGCTGCTCGGCCGTTGCGTCGATCTCGATGGAAAGATGTCGTGCCGCCTTATCGATGCGCTCCTCGGCACGGGCCGGATCGATCGGACCGCTCATCAATCCCGGCCCGTGCCAATGGGCAAAGCTGTGTTGGCTCAAGGCATGGGTGGCGATGCTGCCGGTCAGCGTCGCGGCGAGTGCAACCACGGTGACGAGCGGCCACATCCGTCGGCGTCGGGGCGGCGATGTCGCAGCGGCCGGCTGGGGGTGGGAAGAGTTGTCGGGCTGGTTCGTCATGAGGCTCTCCGTCGATTTGACCGGGGCGATGCACGCCCCGCCCTCATGTAAAGCCCGTCGTTTTCGGGGACTTCTCCGCAATGCAAAGTTTTGTAAAAGCGGGCGGCAGCAGCGAACCGATGCCCACAGCACTGGCATTAGGCGTATGGCATGCCAGCCCTCGAGGCCGTGCTCGAGACGCTGGAATATCTGAGGTGGCAACCCCGGGTCTGGCTCGAGATCACGACGCTGTTGATCCCCGGCTACAACGACAGTGCCGAGGAGGTGCGTGCCTTGAGCGAATGGGTGATGACCAAGCTCGGTCCGGACGTGCCCCTTCACTTCACGGCGTTTCACCCCGACTACAGAATGCTCGATGTACCCCATACCTCGCCGGGCACGCTCAAGCGCGCGCGATCGCGCGCGAGGTGGGCCTTCACTATGTCGACACCGGCAACGTTCACGACGAAGCGGGCCAGAGCACATACTGCCCCACCAGCGCAGCATGCCTGATCGGCAGGGACTGGTACGAGATTACCCGCTGGCAGCTTACCAAGGATGGCCGCTGCGGCGCGTGCGGCACGCAAATCTCCGGCCACTTCGAGCCTCGTCCGGATGATTGGGGACAACGGCGCGTGCCGGTGCGCATCGGCGGGCCGGTCGGCGCATGCCCCTGACGATCCGCCTCTATGGTATGCCAGCCTTCAGCAACGGAGTGGCAGTGCTTGGGTCGCGCCACTTCAGCGCGAAAACCGCGCCTCGACCCTCTCGAAATGCTCACGTATGCTGTCTCTGATCAGGCTTGCAACGCGCAGTGCCTCGCACCCCGCCCGGCCGTCCACCGACGGCTTGGCGCGTGAGGCTACGCACGCGAGGAACGCGGCGATCTCATTAGCCAGACTGTCCTCCTTGGGGATCTCGACCGACTCGGTCGATATTGCCCCAACCCCTTCGCTGGCCGGATCGCCGCGCAGCGAATAGCCGAAGATGCGCCCGTCGGCGAAGTCGCAGACCAGGTAGTTATTGGGCTGGAAAACGCGCAGCCGCCGCTCGGTCTTGTAGCTGACCCGGCTAGCCGTCACGGAAGCAACGCAGCCGGTCTCGAACACGATCCGAGCGTTGGCCAGGTCCGACCTTTTGCTCAGGATGGGCGCGCCGACGGCGTCCACTTTGATTACAGGAGATGGGTCGAGTCCCATGATGATGTCGATATCGTGGATCATCACATCGAGGATGACGTCCACCTCCGAGCCGCGCGCCTTCCAGGGAGAGATGCGGTAGCTCTCGATGTAAAGCGGGCGCGTGATCATTTTCGAGAGCACCCGGTACGCGGCCGAGAAGCGTTCGATGTGACCGACCTGCAGGATGCGCTGACGCTGCTCGGCCAGGCTGGCGAGAGCGGTGGCGGAGAGCAGCGAATCGGTGATCGGCTTTTCGACGAGCACGTCGATCCCCCAGTCGATGAGGTCGCGTGCGATTTCGAAATGCAGCGGCGTCGGCACCGTGACGCTCGCAGCATCGATGCGGCCGACGAGAGAACGGTAGTCGGTCGCGTGCTCGACACCGAACTTTTGGGCCACGGCTTGGGCCCTCGCCTCGTCGATGTCGACCACCGCGACCAGCTTGGCCAGCGGGTTTAACGCATAGTGCTTGGCGTGGCTTTCCCCGAAATAGCCGACCCCGACAACGGCAGTACGGATTGGAGTGGCCAGCATTGCTCTTCCCAGCCCTTCGCTGCGCAGTTGAGCCAGCCCCGCCGATCGGCTGCTCGATCAGAACGCCTCACGATGAACGACCATTTTCGCGGGCGTCCCGATCCCGGCTCCGGAGTTATATCCTATTTGGCCGCCTCCACCCCAATCCGTTGATCCTGCTGCCAACTCAGCCCTCCGCGCGGTCCCGGTACTGGGCCCTCGACCCAGCGTGTGTTCCACCACATCCACTGCTCGGGCCGCTCCCGTATCCAATCTTCAAATTGCTTGAATATGGCGGCCATGGCTGTCTGCACGTCGGCTGCCCGATCGGCCGTCCGCGGCACCTTGAGTTCCCTGATCTCGACGCTGAAAGAGGAGGCAACCCCTCGCAGGCAACGCACCAGCCAAAGTTCGGCACCCACATGCCTGGCGATCATGGCTGGCGCCGGCGTGACCTTGGCGTAACCGCCGAAGAAAGGCACGGGCAGGCCGCGCCGGTCGACCTGGTCGCAAACGAAGCCCAACCACCCTCCTTTCCTGACGAAGTCCGTGATGAGGCGGGCGGTGCGGTGCCCGGTCGCGTCCGTCTTGCCCTTTCCGAACAGCCCACCTCGAAAGAGCAGGGAACGCTGCTGATAAAGCAGCCGGTCGACGTAAGGGTTGGGCAGAGGGCGATACACGCCGGCCGGATTGCCCCCCGAGACGGTGAAAGGCCAGACCGCGAGCTCCCAGTTGCCCATGTGCAGGGTGACCATCACCAGAGGTCCGATGGATCCGGCATCGGTGCCGAGCCGATCGCCACCGATTACCTGGAAGCGGTGCGGCTCCTGCGCGATCTGATCCATCCGCATGGTCTCGGCGAGGACCCTTCCCATGTTCTCCCACATGGCGATCGCGATGCGGCGACGCTCAGCCTCGCTCTTTTCGGGGAACGCGACGGCAAGGTTGGCCAGCGCCCGGCGATGCCGGCGGCTCAAAGGACCGGCAAGGCGCAGAATGAAGGCCGAGCAACCAACCGCGAGATCGAAAGGCAGCGCGCGGATCAGGGCGCGCATGACGCACGTCGCCAGATACTCGACCCTGTGGCGCAGATCGCCCAGGCTAGGCATGGTCCGCGGCCCCCGCCGCCGCGCGCACGGCATCGCGCACGGTGCGAATGATCAGATCCTGGATGTCAGCATCGAGGTAGGGATGCATGGGCAGGCTGACCACATGCCGCGCCAGCCACTCGCTGCTGCCAAGGCCGGTCGGCGCTACCGGGCAATGCCGGTATGCAGGCTGCACGTGCAACGGCGCCGGATAGTAGATTGCCGTTGGCACCGACGCCTTCTGGCACGCTGCCAGCAGTTGATCGCGTTCCGTCACCACCACCGTGTATTGAGCCCACACCGACACCACGCCATCGCTCAGCGTCGGCACTCCGACGGCGCCGGCCAGACCTTCCGCATACCTGTGCGCCACCGCCTGTCGCAAGCCGATCTCCTCTGCAAAAAGCTCAAGCTTCTCCAGAAGGACGGCTGCCTGCAGCGTATCCAGGCGGCTGTTGAGGCCGACGCGAACGTTATCGTACTGGTTGCGACCCTTCCCATGATGGCGCAGTGAGCGCAGAAGTTCCGCAGCTTCGTCGCGATCGGTGAAGATGGCCCCGCCGTCGCCGTAGCAACCGAGCGGCTTGGCTGGATAGAAGCTGGTGCCGGTATAGTCGGCAAGGGTACCGACGCGCCGTCCGTGCCTGGCGGCGCCGAAACTCTGTGCGGCATCGGCTAGCAGCACGAGGTGATGGGGCTCGGCCACGGCACGAATTGCATGGTAGTCGGCAGGCTGGCCGAACAGGTCGACCGGAATCACACATCGCGGTCTCAGTCCGCGCCGCACGGCCTCTTCGATCGCAGCCTCAAGGCTGGCCGGATCGAGCGTGAAGGTTTCTCGCGAGACGTCGACGAAAACCGGTGTCGCGCCGACCAGAGATACGACCTCCGCGGTTGCAACGAAGGTGAAGGCTGGCACGAAAACGGCGTCGCCCGGGCCGATGCCCTCAGCCATCAGCACCAGCTGCAGCGCGTCGGTTCCATTGGCGCAGGTGATGCAGTGTCGGGCCCCGCAGAATTCCGAAAGCCTGCGCTCGAGCTCGGCAACCTCGGGTCCCAGAATGAACTGGCCGTGCTCCAGGACACGCTTTACCGCGCGATCAACACGGCCGCCGATGCGCCGGTATTGCGCGGCGAGGTCGATGAAAGCGATCGAGTTCCTGCTGTCGCCACCCATTCTCGCCCCCACGGGAGCGGTGGTCGATGTCGACCCCCTGCTCGATTGCGGCCGGTCGCTCAATTTACCACATGGTGATTCCAGCGCCTGCCACCGACAAAGCAAGGCGTGCGCGAAACATGGGGAATACGCAGCGCCTGTGCCGCCGGTCGGTTAGAATGGACGCTCGCGAAACAAGAGCACGTCAAGAGCTCAGGACACCGCCGGAGCCTCGAGGTCGATCGGAGCCGGCCGGAGCCCGCGATGACGGTGCTCCCGCCGTTTGCCGGTTCAGGCCCTGCTGTTGAGGGCCCGGATCGCCTCGACGATGACCTCGAGCACGCGAATGTGGGCGCGCATCAGGGCCTCGCAGCGCTTGATGTTGCGTGACAGCGCCGCATCGAGGATCTTCTTGTGCTCGGTGTCGTGAATCGCGCTACGCCAGACGTGGCGCGGCGCGATGCGGTGGTAGCGCATGAATTGGTCGAAGAGCTGGCGTCTCAGCAGCAGCAGGCGCGGCGAGCCGCAGGCCGCCACCAGCGCCTCGTGGAAGGCCTGATGGCGGACGGACCACTCGGCCAGGTAGTTGCGCTGCTCGCCGGCGGCCAGCGACATATGGTGATAGGCGCGCACCAGGTCTGCCTCCCAGGTGTCGCTGCCCCGCTCCACCGAGCGCGTCACCGCCATGACCTCGATCTCCCTGCGGAAGCTGGTCAAGTCGAGGTAATCCTCCTCCGTCATCGGCGCGACCCGGAAGCCGCGCCGATCCTCTCCGACCACGAGACCTTCCACGACGAGCCGCGACAGCGATTCGCGCAGCGGGCTGAAGCCCACGTCGTACTTCTCCCGGAGAGCCTCGAAGCCGAGTTTGGCGCCGGGCTGGAGGCGAAGCTCGAGGATGTCGCTGCGCATAGCGGCGAGCACACGGCCTGCCAAAGTGGTTGAGACGCCCTCGTTGAGGGCGACGAGCTTGCCCGAGCCCAGTGCCTCCCGGGTATGTGCAGCGCTGCGTCGCATCAAAGATTGGATCCTACCTGTCCTCAGGCCAGCGTCCGCTTCAACATGGCAATCGTGCGCGACCACGCGAGCTCGGCGGCGGCCTTGTTGTAGCGGGCTTCGGAGGTATCGTTGTTAAAAGCGTGCTGCGCGCCTTCGTACATGTGGATGGTGTGCTTCACGCCGGCGGCGGCGAGTGCCTCCCTGTAGGCGGCTATGCCGGCGTTGATTCGCTCGTCGTTGCCGGCGTAGTGGAGAAGCATTTCCGCCTTGATTCTCGGTACGTCCGTGGCCGGCGGCTGCGCCCCATAGTAGGCTACGGCAGCGATGAGATCGGCGCCGGCCGCCACCGCCGTGCGGTTGACGACGCCGCCGCCCCAGCAGAAGCCGACCGCGCCGACCTTGCCGTTGCTCTTTGGATGGCTCTTCAGCCAGCGCACGGCGGCAACCGCATGGGCGGTGACCTTCGGCGCCTCGAGCTTGGCGATCATGTCGCGGCCTTTGTCTTCGTCCTCCGGCGTGCCGCCGAGGGGCGAGAGAAAATCTGGTCCAAACGCCAAAAAGCCTTCCAGCGCCACCCGGCGTACGACATCGCGGATGTGGGGCACAAGACCGCGGTTCTCGTGCACGACCATGACGGCCGGCAGCCGGCCGGACGCGGTTGCCGGCTGCGCCAGATAGCCGCTCATGGCGTCTGCGAAGAAGACCGTCTCGGCCTTGATGCGGGAATCGTCCTCGGCGACGAGGCCCGCCGCCGCCATGTTGGCAGCGATCATGGCGGCGATCTTCTCGGCGCGCTCGGGGCTGCCGGCGAGCGCCGTCAGACGGCGCATAAAAGCGGTGCGGTCGTTGGTGACGTGCGTGAATTCGTCATAGAGATCGATCATCTCCTGGGAAATCTTAGGCAACTCCGTCATCTTCAGTCCCTCACCATCCACCCTCCAACACGCGGGCGGCCCAACGCTGGGCCAAGGACCCGCCGTGCCTCAAGCGCCATGGAGCCCATCCCGCTGGTAGTTGGCAAGCCACCACTTGCGAACCTCGTCATGGGTGGTGAACACGACGCCCTCGTGCTGCTTGGCGTAGGTCAGGAAATCGTCGAAGAGCTTGGCCCGCGACGGCCGGCCGGTAATAAAGTCGTGCACGGTCATCGGCATCAGCACGGCCTGCTCGGCGCCGCGCTCGTAAAGCGCATCGAACTGGTCGCGCATGATCTGAGCGACGACGTCCGGTGTATTCCACTCCCAAGTGTTGAAGCGGTTGATCTGCTGCAGGTTGCCGGCCGCCTTGGAGTAGGCGGCATCGCTGTAGACCGAGAACGGCACCTCCATGAAGCTGCGCCCATAGCCCTCGATGAGGTAGGGCAAATCATCGTTCCACACGCTCGCGTCCCACTGAAAGTCGAAGTGCTCGAGCAGCAGATCGAGCGTGACGTGGCTCTTGGCGCAGGTGCGCCAGCCACGCAGGTGATGGCCCATCATATCCTCGAACACGCGGACCGTCTTGCGCATTACCTCAAGCTCCTGGTGGGGGAGCAGGTCGCTCGGGGCCTCATGAGCGTAACCGTGACCGGCGATCGAGTGGCCGAGCTTGATGACCTCGCGGGATACGTCCGGGTATTTCTCGCAGGTGGCGCCGCAGATGATCCAGGTGCCGAGCACGTTGTGTTTGGACATGATCTCGAGCAGCCGCCAGGCACCGCGCCGGCCCCCGTACTGGCGCTCGTAGTAGTCGCGTGGATCGACCTGGCCGTCGGGCAGCATCACGCAGGCCTCCTCGGACTGGTGATGGACGCTGATGATGATCGGCAGCCTGACGCCGGGGGGCCAGCTGCCGGGCTTCTTCAATGGTACTTCCTTCCACATGGTGTCCTCTCAATCCTCGTTCAGGTGTTGGAGACCGCCGCGCCGTCGCACCACTCGGCGAAATCGCTGCAGCGGGCGAACTTAATGTCGTTGTGGGCGGTGATGCGCTCCAGGAACTTCCTCAGCATGCGCAAAGGCGTCGGCCGCCCCGATGCCCAGGTGGTGAGGCTCAGCATGAAGAAGCGCGGCACGCGATCGCTCTCCGCGTAGAGCACGTCGAATTCGTTGTGCCAAGCGCTTGCCATGCCGCTGGGCCCGCCGCGCATCGGATAGGGGAACGCCACATAGGACTTGTCGGTCGTGCTCGTGGTGAACGGAATCTCGATCAGGGCCCCATGCTGGCAGTCGAGCCGATAGGGCAGATCGTCGTTCAGCATCGTGCTGTCCCAACGAAAGCCTTCGGCGGCGAGCACGTCGAAGGTCTGCGGACTGATGCGATAGTCGGGGACGCGCCAGCCCTTGATGGCTGCGCCAGAGGTTTCGGAGAGAACCTTGACGGTGCGGCGCACGATCGCCTGCTCGCGCTCGCGGCTCGCGGTCCGCACCTTCTCGAAGGCATAGCCCATGCCCGCGATCTCGTGACCCGCCTCGTGGGCGGCGCGCACGGCATCGGGGAACTTTTCTGCGGTCTGACCGCTGACGAAGAACGTGCCCCTGATACCGAAGCGCTCGAGCAGCTCCAGGATGTGCCAGATGCCGCGGCGCGCCCCGTACTCCATCTGCCCGTAATAGTTGGCGTTGGGCCGATCGCCCGGACGGTTCGGAGCCGCCTCGCCCGACTGATGCTCGAAGGTGAGCAGCACGGGCAGCCGCACCCCCTGAGGCCAGCGCTCCTTCAACTCCAGTTTCACTTCCTTGGCCATGCTGTCCTTCCCATTGCTCACCATCGCAACCCGTTCACTCACGGGCATCGACAAACTTCCAGATTTTCGATAAACGTATCAGGTCTTCGAAAAAATGGAAGACGGAAAGATGCGGCGATACGAAGCCGTGTGCTGGTGAGGAGACGCTACATGCAACGTCGTAGGATCGGTTTGTCGATTGTTTGTGCGGCCGCCTGGCTCGTGGGGGCGTTGGCGGTCGGGTGCCCGGCTGCGCTCGCCCAGGCGGCCGAAGAGTTCTACAAGGGCAAGACCATCCGCATCATCGTTGCGCTGGGCGCCGGCGGCGACTACGACAGGTATGCGCGCATGGCCGGGCGCTGGCTTGGCAAGTACATTCCCGCCTCGCCGAACATCGTCGTGGAGAACATGCCGGGTGCCGGCGGCATCATCGCCGCCAACCACATTTATAATGTCGCCGCCAAGGACGGCACCGTCATCGGCGCGTTGCACCAGAACACGGCGCTTGCTCAGGTCACCGGCACACCCAACGTCGAGTACGACGCGCGCAAGCTCAACTGGATTGGGCGCATGTCGTCGAGCGGCCTCGACGTGCACCATACCTGGCACACCACCGGCATCAAGTCGTTCGACGATCTCTTCAAACGCGAGGTGGTGGTCGGCGGCGGCGGGCCCACGTCCGGCTCCATCATCCTTCCCACAGCGCTCAACAACCTGATGGGCACCAAGCTCAAGATTCTCGGCGGCTATAAAGGGACGGCCGAGACCTCGTTGGCACTGGAGCGCGGCGAGATCGACATGGCGCTGCAGAACTGGGAGGCATTGCGCGCCAACCCGGAGGGGCTGAAGAACATCAATCTCATCGTGCAGTACGCGTTGGAGCGCCATCCTGAGGTGCCCAACGTGCCCACCATCATGGAGCTGTCCAAGACCGAGGACCAGCGCCAGGTTTGGTCACTGCTGTTGAGGCCCGGCTCGATCGGCTATTCGCTGGCGATGCCTCCCGGAGTGCCCCAGGATCGCGTCGCGCTCCTGCGCAAAGCGTTCGACGCCATGGTCAAGGACCCGGGCCTCCAGGAAGAAGTGACCAAGTCGAAGCTGGTGCTCGAGCCGCTTTCCGGCGCCAAGGTTGAAGAGAACGTGGCGGCCATGTTCAAGATCGATCCCGCAGCGATTGCCAAGGTCAAGGCGCTGCTTGGACGGTGACGCATGGCCGACAGGCGCCCGGTTTACCGCCGCTCACGGCGTCGGATCGGGCACTCCGTGCTGCGCCTAGTCACGCCGGCGCCGGTCGCCAGCGGTCGATCCGGCTGCGTCGCACGAGCAGGAACAGGGCGATGGCGCCGTTGACGACGTTCCAGGCGAGCCCGTTGGCGAACGCCGGCCAGTAGGAGCCCGTCAGATCGAATATAGCGCCCGACATCCAGCCACCGGCGGCCATGCCGACGATGGTCGACATGATGACAAGGCCGACCAGGGTCCCGGCGAGCTTGCGCGGGAAGTACTCGCGCACGATCACCGCGTACATCGGCACGATGCCGCCTTGGAACAGGCCGAACAGCGCCGATATCACGTAGAGCGGGACGAGGCCATCATAGAGCAGGTAGAGCAACAGCGCCGATCCCTGCAGCACCGAACCGATCAGCAGCGTGGCGAGCGCGCCGATGCGGTCGGCCATGAAGCCCGAAGCGATGCGGCTCACGATGCCGAAGCCCAACATCAGCGACAGCATCTCGGCGCCGCGCGCCACGCCGTAACCGAGTTCCCCGCAGTAGGCGACGATATGCACCTGCGGCATCGACATGGCGATGCAGCAGGAAAGCCCGGCCAGGCAGAGCAGCCCCGCCAGCAGCCGGGGATCGAGACCCAGTGAGGCATTGGCGCCGGCGGCGACATCGGTGCTCGCCGCGTGCGCTGCCGCCAGCCTTCGCGTCAGCATCAGCACCAGCGGCAGCACGGCGGCGATGCAGACGAGGCCGACCACGACCTGGTTGGTCCGCCATCCGTAAGCCTCGATGAGCCGTTGGACGATGGGGGGCCACAGCGCACCGCCCAGGTAGTTGCCGGAGGCGCAGACAGCCACCGCAAGGCCGAGCTGCCGCTTGAACCAGTGCGAAATGTCGGCGAGGAGCGGGGCGAAAGTGGCAGAGCTGCCGAAGCCGATCAGAAGATTCGTCGCGGCGAAAATCGAAAGGCTCCCTGCCAAGCCGGAGGCCACGAAAGACAACCCCAGCACGAGCGCTCCCCCAAGGAGCGGCAGCACGATACCGAGACGATCGACCAGGCGGCCCATGATCAGTGTCCCGGCACCGAAGCCGACCATGGCGAGCGTGTAGGGCAGCGACGCATCGGCGCGGCCCGCACCGAACTCGGCTTCCACGGCCGGCAGCGCCACCACCACCGACCACATGCCGACGCTGCCGATCGTGCCGATCAGCAGCGAGGCCGCAAGGCGTACCCAGGCATAGGTGGAATCCGCCTCGCTGGCGGCGCCACTGTCAGCAATTCGCACCGGGCCATCCATGAGGCGGGCACATTCCCCACGCGGGGCCGTCCGGTCAAGTGCGGCATGCGAGAGGTCTCGCACGGCGGGTCGGTCCAGCATAGACTTAAGAACGGTTTGTCGATGAGAGCGACCGGAGAGCCATCATATCCAGCCCCGCAGGCCGCAAAGACCGTCCCTTCCCGAGCGCGCCGCCGCTGCCGGCCCTGAGGGCATGGGTGCGCTCCTCGAATATTCCTGCCCAGCTCACCTTGGGAGGCGCGGGCCTCGTCGGCTACGTGGCGCTCGAGTGGATCAGCTTCTTCCACGAGTACAAAGGGGTGCCGATCACGCCCTGGAACCCGGGGCTCGGGGTCGTCTTCGCGCTCATCGTGCTTGGCGGCCCCCACTATGCCGCGGTGCTGTTCGCCGGCGTCGTGATCGCCGAAGTGACCGTGCTGCGCACCAGCCACGAGTGGCCGACGATCCTTGCCATCGCGGCAATCTTCGCAGGCGTCTACGGCACGGTGGCCGCCGTCGCCCGCAGGCATCTGCGACTCGACGTCGATCTCTACCATTTGCGTGACGTCATCATCCTTCTCGCGGCCGGCGCCATCGGTGCCACGCTGGTCGCTCTGCTGCTATCCGCCCTGTTCCTGTTCTATACGCCACTGGACTGGTCGGATGTGCTCGTCGCCTGGGTGCCGCTGCTGGTCGGGGACATCATCGGCATCGGCGTGGTGACGCCGCTCTTGCTGCGCATCGCGCGTCACGGACGCGACATGCTGGTCGGCTACACGCCGGCCCTGACGGCCGAGCTCCTGCTCTATTTGGTGCTGATCGCGGCCGCGCTGTGGGTCATTGCCGGGGCGGAACCCGACGGCGGCTTCAAGTTCTTCTACCTCCTCTTCGTTCCGGTGGTGGTCGCCGCCGTGCGCCACGGCATCGACGGCGCCTGCATCGCGCTTGCCTTCACTCAGCTCGGCCTCGTCGGTGTGCTGCACACTTTCGGCACAGAGGCGCCGGCGTTCACCGAGTTCCAGACCCTCATGCTGGTGCTGTCCGCAACCGGCCTCACCGTCGGTGCGGTCGTCAGCGAGCGGCAAGCGGCCGACCGCCTGGTGCGTGCCGCGGAGGCGCGGCTGAGGGAGAAGGAAGCGGAGGCCATGCAGGCCGCCCGCTTCAGCCTGGTGAGCGGTATGGCTTCCGCCCTGGCCCACGAGATCAACCAGCCGATGACGGCAGTGCGGGCGCTGGCGCGATCCGTGCAGCACATCCTGCGCGCACCCGATGCCGATCTCGCCCGTGCCGATGCCAATCTCGTCGCCCTGATCGGGCAGATCGACCATGCGAGCCAAGTGGTGCGGCGCATGCGCGAGTTCCTCCGCCGCGGCCACCCGCACGTGAGCACGGTCGAGGTCCCTGCCATGGTGGAGGAAGCATTGATGCTGGTGCGAGCCGAGGCATCGGACAAGCGCGTCGAGATCGATACCGAAATCGGCAAGGATCTGCCGGCGGTGCACGGTGATCGCATCCAGCTCCAGCAAGTCGTGCTCAATCTCGTGCGCAACGCCATAGATGCCATCGTCGAGGCGGGG
>DATLZB010000244.1:0-26140 GCA_035574175.1 Hyphomicrobiaceae bacterium | reverse complement strand
GCGCATGACCGCCTCCGCCGCCCAGCGCTTTATCAACATCGGCGAGCGCACCAACGTCACCGGCAGCGCGCGCTTCCGCAAGCTCATCGAGGCCGGCGACTATACCGCCGCCCTTGCCGTCGCCCGCCAGCAGGTGGAGAGCGGTGCCCAGATGCTCGACATCAACATGGACGAAGGGCTGCTCGACTCCGAGAAGGCGATGGTGACCTTCCTGAACCTCATCGCCTCCGAGCCCGACATCGCCCGCGTTCCGGTGATGATCGATTCCTCCAAGTGGTCGGTGATCGAAGCGGGCCTGAAGTGCGTGCAGGGCAAGGCCATCGTCAACTCCATCAGCCTGAAGGAAGGAGAGGGTCCCTTCCTGGAGCAGGCGAGAAAGATCCTGCGCTATGGCGCGGCTGTGGTGGTGATGGCATTCGACGAGCACGGTCAGGCCGACACCGCCGACCGCAAGGTTGAGGTTTGCACCCGCGCGTACAAGCTCCTCACCGAGAAGGTCGGGTTTCCGCCTGAGGACATCATCTTCGATCCCAACATCTTTGCCGTCGCCACTGGGCTCGAGGAACATAACAATTACGCCGTCGCCTACATCGAGGCCACCCGGCGCATCAAGGCGACGCTGCCCCACGTGCATGTCTCCGGGGGACTCTCGAACCTGTCCTTCGCGTTCCGCGGCAACGAACCCGTGCGGCAGGCCATGCACTCGGTGTTTCTCTACCATGCCATTGCCGCCGGCCTGGACATGGCGATTGTCAATGCCGGCGCGCTCCCCCTCTACGATGACATCGATCCTGAGCTGCGCCAGCTCTGCGAGGACGTGATCCTGAACCGCCGGCCTGATGCGACGGATCGTCTGCTCGCGGCGGCACCCCGCTACAAGGGGGATGGCGCCAAGCCCAAGGAGCAAGACCTTGCATGGCGTGCGGGAGCGGTCGAGGAGCGGCTGAAGCATGCACTCGTACACGGCATCACCGAGTTCATCGAGGCCGACACCGAGGAGGCGCGCCAGAAGGCCAAGCGCCCGCTCGATGTCATCGAGGGCCCGCTCATGGACGGCATGAACGTGGTCGGCGATTTGTTCGGGGCCGGTAAGATGTTTCTCCCCCAGGTCGTGAAATCGGCGCGTGTCATGAAACAGGCCGTCGCCTACCTGCAGCCCTTCCTCGAGGCGGAGAAAAAGGCCTCCGGTCTCGATCAGAAACCGGCCGCCGGCAAGATCGTCATGGCGACCGTCAAGGGCGATGTGCACGACATCGGCAAGAACATCGTCGCTGTCGTGCTCCAGTGCAACAACTACGAGGTGATCGACCTTGGCGTGATGGTACCGGCCGCCAAGGTGCTCGAGACGGCCAAGCGCGAGGGAGCGGACCTTATCGGGCTTTCGGGCCTCATCACGCCCTCCCTCGACGAGATGTGCCATGTCGCCGCCGAGATGGAGCGCGAGGGATTCGACTGTCCGCTGCTGATCGGTGGCGCCACCACCAGCCGCGTCCATACGGCCGTAAAGATCGCGCCCAACTACACGCGCGGGCAGGCGATTCACGTGCTCGATGCGAGTCGTGCCGTCGGCGTCATGTCGAACCTCCTCTCCAAGGAGGAGCGCGACCGATACATCGCCAGGGTGCGTGGCGAATATGCACGGGTGCGCGAAGGATACGCCAAGGGCGCAGGCAAGAAGGCGCGCTTGAGCCTGGCCGTCGCGCGCGCCAACCGCTTCAAGATCGATTGGCAAGGATATCGTCCGCCGCGGCCCACCTTTCTCGGCACCCGCGCCTTCAAGCGGTACGATCTCGCTGAGCTCGTTGCCTACATCGACTGGTCGCCGTTCTTTGCCACCTGGGAGCTCCGCGGCCGCTACCCGGCTATCCTTGACGACAACCGGGTCGGGCCGGAGGCCCGCAAACTCCTCACCGACGCGCAGGAGATGCTTGAGCGCATCGTCGAAGAGAAGTGGCTGACGGCCAACGCCGTCATCGGATTTTGGCCCGCCAATGCCATTGAAGATGACATCGAGCTCTATCGCGACGAGACCCGCTGCGGACGCCGCTGCGTCCTCCACACCCTGCGCCAGCAGATGGCGCGCGAGCGCGGCGATCGCGCCCACACTGCACTCGCCGATTTCGTGGCGCCGAAGGAGACGGGGCTTGCCGACTTCATCGGCGGCTTCGCAGTGACTGCCGGCATCGGCGAAGAAAAGGCGCTCGACCGGCTGGCCAGGACCGACGATTACGGCCGTATCATGCTCAAGGCACTGGCCGACCGGCTGGCCGAGGCCTTTGCTGAGCGTATGCACGAGCGGGTACGCCGCGAATTCTGGGGCTATGCCAAGGACGAGCGGCTGACGAACGAGGAGCTGATCGCCGAGCGCTATCGCGGCATCCGCCCCGCGCCCGGCTACCCAGCCCAGCCCGATCACACCGAGAAGGCGACGCTCTTCAAGCTGCTCAGCGCGGAGCAGGCGGCCGGCATCAAGCTCACCGAGAGCTTCGCCATGTGGCCGGGAGCCTCGGTAAGCGGTCTCTACTTTTCCCACCCGGAGAGCCATTATTTTGGCGTCGGGCGGATTGAGCGCGATCAGGTTGAGGACTATGCCCGC
Source organism: Hyphomicrobiaceae bacterium (assembly GCA_035574175.1). Lineage (GTDB taxonomy): Bacteria > Pseudomonadota > Alphaproteobacteria > Rhizobiales > Hyphomicrobiaceae > DATLZB01. Next base: position 23,544 of record DATLZB010000244.1, on the reverse strand, counting down.
CGCAAAGGCTGGACGCTGGCCGAGGCAGAGCGATGGCTGGCCCCGGTCTTGAACTACGATCCGAAGGCTGACGCTGCCGAGGCGGTCCCCTAGTCTAGCGCCGGCTCCGCGTGCGCTGCCGCTCACCGGAAATCTCTGTGCACGTGTCGTCTCAGCCGTTACCGTGCGGTTACCGCTGCCGGCTGTTCCCCATGGTAAATCTGGCGAGCGGAGGGGCGGCTACGAGCGTCTCGCAGGCAGGGGAGGCAGCAATGCTTGGTCGATTGGTGCTCTTACTGGTTCAGTTGGCGGTCGGTTGGTTCGGCGGGCAGGCCATCATTGCCAAGATCCCGAGCTTTGGTCGGCTCGATATTTTCGTTTACGCGGTGATCTTCGCCATCATCGTCTGGCTGCTCGGTTTCATCGGCTCGGTGGTGCTCAAGGATGTGGCCCAGCCGTCGCCCGCAACGCTGACCGTAACCCTAATCGGCGCTCTGATCGGAGCCGGCCTGACACTCGTGCCCCAAGTCGTCAGCGGAGTGGGGAGCGTGGTTAGGGGCGTTCCGACCCTGACGTACCCGCTACTCGGCGCCGTGTTGGGCTATCTGATCAGGCGTTGAGCCCGCTGCCTCCACGTCTGAAGACAAGGAAAGGCGCAAGCCCCGCGGCTTGCGCCTCTTCGTTCGTCTTGTCCGATCGCACGACCGGTTGCGGGATCGAAAGACCCCAACTCAAACCATCCCGAACACGATTGCAGCGATGAGCCCAAATGACAGAAGCGCCATCAGCACGTTCAGCCGTAAGGACAGGTTCATCGGTGCCTCCTTTGCCGGTTATCGGCGCTGGGATGCACGGCATGAACCGCGCGGATCGAAAGATACTGACGGGTTGCTCAGAAATACAAGAGGGAAAAGGTTTTGCGCCGCATCAATTCAGCGTCGCTCAATGATACGTTGTGACGGTTCCTTGGCTTTTTGCAGCAACGACACAGTGTTACTTGAGTAACACTTGATTAATAACGGAAGAGATACAAGCGACATAAGCCCGCCCAATCCGCTCGGCGGGAGAAAAGCACCGGTACAACTCCAGAAGTACCTGTGCCTGACGGGCCACGGTCGAAATTCTTGCCGAGCAGAACGGCTCCCCGTGACTTGACCGGGCGGCCAACGTGATGATGCATGCCAGAGAGTTGTCAGGTTGGCGAACGCCAAGCATGGGCCAGGACTTGGTTAAGGCCGCCTTCGCTCACGCTTTATGCCTCTCTCAAGACAGCCTTAGCACGGCTTGCTGCCTCGCTGCCCCCCAGCCTACGTTGACTTGGGTGAGCGCCCTCGTTAGGTGCTGTCGTCAGTGCTGAGGGCGGTTCGCATCCGGGCCGGAGCGGTGCCTGGCCCAAGGAGCGCAAGATGGCAAGAACCTCGCAGCCGGTGGCCCAGGGTCGGTTAAAGTCGGTCGATCCCATTTGGGAGACGTTGCGCCGGGAGGCCGAGGAAGCGGTGCGGGCGGAGCCCGCGCTCGGCGGGTTCATTTTCGCGACCGTGCTCAACCAGGAACGGTTGGAGGATGCGGTCTGTCACCGCTTGGCTCAGCGGCTCAATCATTGGGACGTCGATGCCGGGCTGATCGGCCAGACCTTCGCCGGCGTCCTCGAAAAGAACCCTGATCTCGGGCGCGCCTTCCGCGCCGACCTCGCCGCCGTCTACGACCGCGACCCGGCCTGCCATCGCTATCTGGAGCCGCTCCTCTACTTCAAAGGCTTCCACGCGCTCGCCACGCACCGCTTCGCGCATGAGTTGTGGAAGGAGGGCCGGCGCGACTTCGCGCTTTATCTGCAGAGCCAAAGTTCGCGCATCTTCGCCGTCGACATCAATCCCGCCGCCCGCATCGGGCTTGGCATCATGCTCGACCACGGTACCGGCATCGTCATCGGCGAGACGGCGGTTGTCGGCGACAACTGCTCCATCCTGCAGAACGTGACGCTCGGCGGGACCGGCAAGGAGCGCGGCGACCGCCATCCCAAGATCGGCGCCAACGTGCTGCTCGGGGCCGGCGCCAAGGTGCTCGGCAACATCAGGATCGGCGATTGCTCCCGGGTGGCCGCCGGCAGCGTCGTGCTCAAGGATGTGCCGCCGAAGACCACGGTAGCCGGCGTGCCCGCAAGAGAGATCGGGCCAGCCGGTTGCCCGGAGCCCGCCCGCACCATGGACCAGCGCATCGAGCCCGACGACTGCGGCTGCGGCGGGCGCTGAGGGCCTCCATCCAGCAACGGCGGCTAGAGGCGGCCGCGCAACAGAGGCCACCAATGGCTCACATCAAACAGGACATTCCTCGCCTAGAGAAATACTTGCGCAAGCTCTTTCGGACCGAGGCCGTGCGTATCGTGCCGAATTCCCGCAAATCCGACATGGCCGAGGTATTCATCGGCGAGGACTACCTCGCCCCAATCTATCGGGAAGACGAGGACGGCGATGTCTCCTTCCAGCTTCAACTCGTCATCATCGATCTCGACCTCGAGAACGACTGACGGTGACGGCGGCTCGGGGGCATCGAATGACGCTCTACAGGCTCGGTGAGGCGGCGGTCGAGACGCCAGGCGAGGACCGTTATTGGGTGGCGCCGACCGCGACCCTGATCGGCAAGGTGGTCATCGAGCCCGAGGTCAGCATCTGGTTCGGTGCGGTGCTGCGCGGCGACAACGAGCCGATCCGCATTGGCAGCGGCTCCAACGTGCAGGACGGTTGCGTGCTGCACACCGATCCCGGCTTTCCGCTCACCATCGGCCCCGACTGCACCATCGGCCACATGGCCATGCTGCATGGTTGCACGGTTGGCCGCCTCAGCCTTGTCGGCATCGGTGCCATTGTCCTGAACGGCGCCGTGATCGGCGAGGAGAGCATCGTCGGCGCGCACGCCCTGGTGCCCGAGGGCAAGAGCATCCCACCGCGCTCGCTGGTGCTCGGTGCGCCGGGGCGGGTCGTGCGCGAGCTTGACGAGGCCGACGTCGCGCGCCTCAAGGAGGCGGCTCGGATCTACCAGCGGCGTTGGAAGCACTACGTCGCGGGCCTGAAACCTCAAAGCTAGACCTGCGGCAGGGCATGGCCGCTTACACCTTGCGGACCTTTTCGCGGGCAAGTTCCTCGGTGTCGGACAACACCGGCGCATGGAAGCTGTTGATGGTGACGCCGGCCACCAGCACCAACGTCGCCAACATGAACAGGAACCCAAGCTTGTAGAACACCAGGCCCGTCATCAGCAGCCCGTACCACAGCACCAGTGCATTGAGCCGTGGCCAGCTCAGCGGCCAGATGCGCATGTTGGCAAGCCGGCGCTTGACCTCCGCCTCGGGCAGGTCCGTGAGCTTCAGCAGACCGCTCATGCCGGCCTGCTCGATCTCGCGCAGCATACGCCGTCGCCCACGCAGTGCACTTGCACGCAGCAGCAGGTAGGCGACGCCGAGCAGAACGAGGGGCATGAACGCGGTCGCGAACCACGTCACGATACCGAGCAGCGCGCTGTGCGGCGTGCGCTCGGCGAAGGCGTTGCCGATCAGGTCGTCCAGTCCATCGGCAAATCGGCCTGCGGAAAAGTTCTGCCAGGCGCCGGCGAGGTCAGGGGTGAGAAAGGCCCAAAGTGTCGGTGCCTCCACGCGGAGATAGTAGTTTTGAAGCTGCATGAGATAGGCGCAGCAGAAGCTCAATGCCATGATCGATACCGAGTGCGCGAAGAGCTCGGAGAAGGCTTCGAACCCGCGCCTTGCGTCGCTCGAGCCGATATCGGGCAGCAGCATCAGGCCGTACTTGCCGGCAGCGCCCGGCATCAGCAGCATGCCGAAACCGGTGAGCACCAGGAAGTACGAGAACAGGATGCCGGCGCCGAGCATGGGGTAGGTGACATAGGCAACGGCGCTGAACACGAAATTCGCCGTGCTGTCCACGCTGACGCCGTCGGCGCGGGCGAGAAATGTGGCGATGGACCAGTCTCTCAGGATGAAGTCGTGCGCGAGCGGAACGGGCGCGCCGGGTCCGATCCGGTTGATGGCGCCCGCGATGGCGCCGTCAAGATAGACCCTTGCGACGCCACCGTAGAAATCCGTGAGCGAGACGACAGCGACGAGGCCGGTGACGACGGCAACCAGCGTCCACGTCACGCGGCGGACGTCCCGGAACAGGCGGTCGAGCGCCTCGTCGTTCTCCCGGATCGGCTCGAAGGCGGTGCTAACCACCATCTGCGCCCGCACCGCCTCGCGGCGAATGTCGGTGAGCGAGCCGAACACGTGCGCGATGAGCGCCCACGCCATGGGAAACAGGACGATGCCGGCGAGGCTCCAGTTGAACGCCATCACGTAGCCGACCTGTTTGCTGCGCATGCCCGTGCCTGAGCCCTCCGCGACCCACGGCACGAATCCGATGCCGATCGCCTGTGCGACCATCACGAAGGCGGTGCCGAGGAACAGGGCGAGGATCAGGATGACGATCGGAAGGAAGTGGCTGACGCGAGGGGTGTCGAGACGGGCAAGAGCCCGGATCGACTGAGCGATGCGGTCGCCCGGCTCGGGGCGACTGATCTCGTTCGACTGGATGTTCGCGTCGACGCCGAGGGAGCGAAGAGCACGCGCGATCTTGTCGAGGTCGGCCACATCCTCGGTCTGCTGGTCGCGGAAGCGCTCCGGGATCTGATTGAAGCGCACACCCGGCAGCCGGGTCGCCACCAGCTTTCCGGCTTCGAGAGCGCGGCGCGCTTCCCCGACCACCCAGTCGGAGCGCACCGCATGCTCGGACCAGAGCACGATCACGGCGCGGGCCGCATCGAGCTTTTCGGCGAGCTGGCTATGGAATGCGGCGCCGCCGACGAGCTCGCGGTCCCACCACACATCGAAGCCCTTGGCCTGCAGCTCCTTCACCAGCGCTTCGGCGACCGGCCAATCCTTGCGGGCATAGGAAACGAATACACTGGACACGGTGCGCCCCCCTCCCTCGGTCCGGGCACAGGATATCGGCGGCCCCCCGGCCTGTCCAACGGGCAACCCGGCGCGGCGCGGCTATTTCACGGCGCCGACCGTGAAACCGGCCACGAAGCGGTCGACGAAGAAATTGTAGATGACGGCGATCGGCACGCTGGCGATCAGACAGGCGGCCATCATCGAGCCCCAGAAGTAGACGTCGCCGCGCACCAGGAAGGTGGGCACACCGACGCTCACCGTGTAGCTGTTGAGCGAGGTGATGAAGGTGACGCCGTAAACGAACTCCTGCGTCACCAGCGTGAAGGTGAAGATCACGGTGGTAAGGATGCCGGCGAGCGAGATCGGCATCACCACCTTGATGAAAGCGCCGAGCCGCGACATTCCGTCGATCATGGCCGCATCTTCAAGATCGCGCGGGATCGACTTGAAGAAGCCCATCAGCAGCCACGTCGAAAACGGTACCGTGAAGCTCGGATAGACGAGCACCAGTGACCACAGCGAGTCCTGGAGCCCGAGATCGGCAACGATCCGCGCGAACGGAATGAACAGGATCGTGGGCGGCACCAGGTAGGTGAGGAAGATGGCGATGCCGAGCGTCTGCGCCCAGTGACCCGTCATTCGCGCCAGCGCATAGCCGGCCGGAATGGCGAGGGCCAGCGTGATGAGCACGACCGCAAGCCCGACGAAGGCCGTGTTGAGCAGCCACTGCAGGTAGGCGGTATCGTGGAACAGCACGCTGAGGTGCTCGAGCGTCGGCGGATCGTTGAACAGGTAGGGGTTCTTCGTCGTATCGTGCAGGTCATTGGTTGTTTTGAACGCCGTGATCAGCATCCAGTAGAAGGGAAACGCTAGAAACGTAACGAAGAACACCAGCAGCGCCCTGTGCCCGGCGAGCTGGGCGATGCGCTGCGCGCGTGCGGCGGTGATCGCCATCAGGTCACCTCCGCGCGCCGTGCGAGCCGCAAGAACAGGATGGCGACGGCCGCGAGCACCGGGAACATGAACAGAGAGATGGCCGCGCCGCCCGACAGGTCGCCTGCCTGGATACCGGTATAGTAGGCCCAGCTGGCGATCACCTGCGTGGTGTCATAAGGCCCGCCGCGCGTGAGCACGAACACGATGATCATGTCGGTGAACGTGAAGATGATGCCGAACAAAAGCGCCACCAAGGTAATGGGCAGCACGAGCGGCGCCGTGATCTGGAAGTGGCGGCGCCAAAATCCGGCGCCGTCGACCTGCGCCGCATCGTGGATGTCCTGCGGGATTGAGGTCAGCCCTGCGAGGATGATGACGGTGGCAAGCGGCAATAGGCGCCACACGTTGAGGACGATGATGGAGATTTTGGCGAGGATCGGGTCGCCGAGCCAAATCGGCCACTGGTCCGCCGAGAGGATGCCGACGGCCCGCGCCGTCCAGTTGATGATCGAGTAGATGGAATCGTAGATCCACAGCCAGCCGATGGCGCCGAGCGAGATCGGCGCCACCCACGGCAGCAAAATGAGAAGCCGCACCAGCCACTTGCCTCGGAAGTCGGCATTCAGCGCCATGGCCAGCACGTTGGCCAGCACCAGAATGAAGAACTGCGAGGCGAGCGTGATGATGATGGTGTTGCGCAGCGCCAGCCAGAAGGTGGGGTTGTCCATTACCCGTCGGAAGTTCTCCAGGCCGACGAACGAGGTCTCCCGGCTCGCCACCGTCACGTTCGACATGCTGTAGTAGATGGACAGGAAGAACGGGAGGCCGACCAACAGCACGATGTAGACAATGGCCGGCGCCAACATGGCCCGCCACAACCAGCGCTCGTTGTCGACGAGGCTTCCGGCGGCGGGAGCGACGGCGGTGATGGGAGCCGCCGGCATCAGAGCGCCCCCTTCTCAAGGCGGCGCCCGCTTTGCCGATCGAACACGGCAATGTCGCTGCGGCGGACCGCGAAGTCGTAGGTGCGGTCGGCTGCGATCTCGACGCGGATGTTGGTGGGGATCTTGGAGATGGCGTGGGTCTCGGGCGCGCGTCCCTCGAGCACACCGTAGACCAGGCGGTCTGCGCCGAGATACTCGATGCGGGTGACGCGGAATGGAAACACCGCCGCTTCAGCCGCTGCCTCCACGTCCCGCGGCAGGAAGGCCTCGGGGCGGAAGCCGAGGTAGCCTGCCGCGTCCTCGACCAGGTTCATGGGCGGTGAGCCGATGAAGGTGGCAACGAACGTGTCGATCGGGCGCCCGTAGATCTCCTGCGGGGTGCCGATCTGGATGACCCTGCCTTGATTGAGCACGGCGATGCGGTCGCCGAGCCCCATCGCTTCGGCCTGGTCGTGGGTGACGTAGATCGTCGTGGTACCCAGATTGCGCTGGAACTGCTTGAGTTCGTCGCGCGCAGAGTTGCGCAGCTTGGCGTCGAGATTGGACAGAGGCTCGTCGAGCAGGAACACGACGGGTTCGCGCACCACCGCACGGGCCAGCGCCACGCGCTGGCGTTCGCCGCCCGAGAGCTGGCGCGGCTTGCGGTCGAGGAAACGTTCGATGCCGAACATGCGCGCGGCCCATTCCACCTTTTTGCGGATCGACACCTTGTCCATCCCGACGGCCCGTAGTGGGAATGCGATGTTCTTCTCGACCGTCAGGTGCGGGTAGAGCGCATAACTTTGGAACACCATGGCGATGTTGCGCGCCCGCGGCGGCAGGTCGTTGACGATGGTTCCATCGATGACGATGTCGCCTGCCGTCGGCCGCTCGAGCCCGGCGATCAGGCGCATGAGCGTGGTCTTGCCGCAGCCCGAGGGCCCGAGCAGGACCAGAAACTCGCCCTCCTTGGCGACGAGGTCGATGCCGTCGACGGCGCGGACCTCGTCGAAATGTTTAAAGATGCGCCGCGCCTCGACCGTTGCCATTGAGCGGCCTCACAGTTGACTGAGGAAGTGGCCGGCGGCGCCGGCGCCGGCCACAATGGGGGACGACTCGCCAAAAGAGCGGACCCCGAGGGGCTGGCCCCCGGGTCAGATCAGCCCTTTCTCCTTCCACTTGGTCCAGATCGCCTTCATCTTGGCGTCCGCCTTCTTCAGGGCATCCTCGGGCGTCTCCGCTCCGGTCGCTGCCTCGGCGAACATGGTGTTGAGCAACCAAGTGTTCCACGTGTCCGAGATGGCCGCCGTGGAGTAGCCGGGGTAGCCCACGTTGGTGGCCCAGTCGAGCACGTCCTCGAGCACCGCGTACTTGTCGGGCGGCACCGCCTTCTTGTCGTTGGAGATGAGCTGCTTCAGGTCGGGCACGGTCTTGGCGAAGCAGGGGAAATTGTAGAACTCGCTCGCCATGAACGCCTGCTTGAAGTTGTCGATGTAGTCGATCAGGAACTTCTGCGCGCCCTGGATGTTCTCCGAGAACTTCCAGATCACGTAGCAGTCCATGACGTGCTCAAGACCCATGCGGCGCACGGGGCCTTTGGCAGCCTTGGCAAGGCCGATCTTCTCGTGGATCGGCATCTTGTTGTTCTCGCCCGTGCGGGTGACCGAGATGGCGTTGAGCACCAGCGAGGAGCGCCCGGCCAGCATCTGCCGGTTGTTGGAGGAGGCATCCCAGGCCAGCACTTCCGGCGTCATGCACTCCTCAAACAGCGCCTTCACGTAACGCAGGGCCTCCAGCGTATTCTTGGAGTTGATGGTGAGCTCACCCTCCTCGTTCTGCTCGTGCGAGCCGAACGAGTACATGATGGCTCGCATCGCCATGGCCGTATCGATTTCGGCCGACAGTCCGATGCCGACCGGGATACGGTGCTTGTCCTTGATCCGCTTGCCGCCGATCCTGATGTCGTCCCAGGTGTCGGGTTTCATGCCGACGTCGCCCCACAGGTCGGTGCGATAGTTGACCGGGTCGGGCACGAAGCTATCGGAGAAGGCGAAGTACCGCTTGGTCTTGGGATTGTAGGTGCTCTTCACGGCGAGATCGATGGGCTTGCCGTGCTTCTTTTCGACCTCGGCGTACACCTCGTTCATCGGCACGACCTGATCCTCGAACACCGCAGGCGGCGCCAGGAACAGGACGAGGTCGTGTCCTTTCTGGGCGGAGACCTCGGCTGCGGCCCGCGATTCGATCAGGGCCACGTTGATGTTGTCGACGATGACCTCGGTGTCGTTCTTCTTGCCCCACTCCTTGGTGTACTCGCCGTTGAACCATTTGTCGTAGCCGGGCACGAAATGGCTCCAATGCAGGATGCGGAGCGTCTTGGCAGCGCGGGCCGGGTTGACATGGAAGAAGGGCCCGACGCTGGCCGCAACTCCGGCGGCGCTCGCTGTTGCAATGACGTCGCGGCGCGTCAGCCCGCGACCTTGGGGCTTCCGGATCTTCATGGGTTTTCCTCCGCTCGGTTACGGCCGTCGCAGTGCGACCCTTGGGCCTGACAGGCTGCCGGGGACGGCGCCGACGGACCGCCGGCATTATCCGTTCGCCGGCCACCTTTGGCAACTTAATCGCTGCCGATCATGCCCTTTCAATTCGGCGGTTGGAGCGGCTAATGTGAGCCGGCCCGGCCGATGCCGAGCGAGAACGACGCCGAAACGAGAGGTTCGCGAGATGGCGCGCAGAATACGCATCCAGAGCGACAGCAACGCGCATGACCGGCCCTGGCGGGTGGCCGTGGAGCAGGGCTTCTTTGCCGCCGAGGGGCTGGAGGTCGAGTACCACGAAGACAATCCCAAGGGGGTTGCGGGTCGGGTCGAGGACTTCTCCAAGCGCTGGAAGGAATCGCAGCTCAAAATTGGCGCTCTTGAGGTTTATCCCGTGTGCGAGTGGGGCGCCATCGAGCGCGTGAACGCGCTCGGCAAGGGCCGGATCATCGGCCTCGATACGACGGCCCGCACCGGCGCCATCATGGTGCGCAAGGAGTCCACCGTTCAGAGGCTCGCCGAGCTGCGCAACGTGCCGATCGCGGTCACCTGGCACGCCGGCACGTTCTATGCGGCCATCGAGGCGATGGAGGCGGCGGGCGTGCCGTTCGCCGAGATCAAGCTCGTGCATGCCAACGATCGCCTCGATGCGCTTCTGAGCGGCAAGACCGAGGCTGCGGCACTGATGGAGCCGCTCGTCAGCCGCGCGCTTGAGGCCGGCGCCCGCAAGGTCGCGGACCTGCGCTGGCGCGGCGGCATTGTCGCAGGTGACGATGTTGATGAGGAGACCGCCGAGAAGATCAGGCGCGCCCTCAACCGGGCCGTGGCGTGGCTCAAGGAGAACGACGAGCGCTCGCGCGATCAACTGCTGCGCGATGTGAGACCCGACCTGCGCAAGGGCGGGATGATGCCCGAACTCGTCGGGGTGCAGAGCTACGCCCAAAACGAGTTCGAGGAAAAGGTCGACTGGATGGTCGACCGCGGCTTTCTCGATCGGGCGCCGGCCTATGCCGACATCGTACGCGCGAAGTAGTGCGCACAACATGCGCGAGGGATCATGCCGGCCAGAGTGAGCGGGCTGCGCGCCGTCGCGGCCGCCGTCGTCGACCTCGACGAGGCGGCCCGCTTCTACACCGAAGTGTGGCACCTCGAGCTCGTCGAGAGAACCGCGGACAGCGCCTATTTCCGGGGCACGGATTCGCGCCATCACATACTGAGCCTGCATCGGGCGCCGCGGCCCGCCCTCATACGCATTATTCTCGATGCGGCCGATCGGCGCCAGGTCGAGGAGCTGCATGCCGCGGTGAGGGCGGCCGCGGTTGGCCCCGTTGAGCCGCCAGGCGCGTGGCGCGGTCCCGGGCGGGGCTACGGTTTCGGCTTCAAGGACCCGGAGGGGCGCAACTTCGCCATCGTGGCCGAAGTTGCGGACCACCAGGGACCAGGCGAGGACAAGCCGGACCGGCCGCGCAAGGTGGCGCACGTCAATCTCAACGCGGCGGACTGCGAGGGAACGTGCAGGTTTTTGATCGATGTGCTCGGCTTCCGCCTCTCCGACGAGACCGTGCAGGCGCGTTTCGTGCGCTGCGACTCCTCCCACAACAACCTCGTCATCGGTACCAAGGGGCCCACGACCTTGAACCACGTCGCCTTCGAGATGCCGGATCTGGACTCGGTCATGCGGGGCGCCGGCCGCATGCGCGACAACGGCTACCCCATTGAGTGGGGCGTCGGCCGGCACGGCCCTGGCAATAACGTGTTTGCCTACTTTCTCGGGCCCGAGGAGTTTCCCATCGAGTACACGGCCGAGACCCTCGTCGTCGGCGACGACCATGTGCCGCGCGGGCCTGACTACTGGAAATGGCCGCCGGGTCGCACCGACCGCTGGGGCGTCACCGATCCGTTGTCCAAGCGCTTCCAGCGGGTGCAGCGGCTGTTCGGCTTCACCCAAGACGGCTATCGTACCCACACGTGAGGGACGGTCAGCAAGCCATTCGACTAGCAGGAGGGACATGGGCAATGGCAGTGGCACCCGCCGAGCGTCTGAATTTTCCCGTCTCGGACGCCGAGCTTGAGCGGCGCTGGAGGGGCCTGCGCGCCGCCATGGCAGAAGCCGGCATCGATGTGCTCGTCACCCAGAACAACAACGATCACATGGGCGGCTACGTCAAATACCTGACTGATCTTTCGGCCACCAACGGCTATCCGGTGAGCGTCGTCTTTCCGCGCGACGATCTGATGACGTTGGTCCGCCAAGGGCCATTCGGCGGCATCGACGAGCCGATCTCCGGCAACGGCATCTACCGCGGCATCAAACAGGTGCTGCACACGCCGAGCTTCGCCACCGCCTCCTACTGCTTCCAGTACGATTCCGAATTGCTGCTGCGCGCCCTCAAAGCCTATGCCAAGGCCCGGATCGGTCTCGTCTGCACCTACCAGTTCGGCCATGCGCACGTTGAGCATCTAAAGGCGGCGCTGCCGCAGGCGAGCTTCATCGAGGCCACCGACATCGTGGACCGGTTCAGAGCGGTGAAGAGCGCCGAAGAGCTTGACATGATCCGCCGCACCGCCGCGCTGCAGGACAAGGCCATCAAGGCTGCGTTCGATGCCATCGAGCCCGGCATGCGCGAAAGCGACGTCGCCGCCGTCGCCCGTTTCACGGCCGAGAAGCTCGGTAGCGAGCAGGGCATCTATCTTTGCTGCTCCGCCCCGGCCGAGACTCCGCTGCGCCTGGGTCAACGGCATTTCCAGAATCGGCGCCTTAAGAAGGGTGACCAGTACATTCTGCTGGTCGAAACCAATGGTCCCGGCGGTCAGTACACGGAGATCGGGCGTACCTGTGTGCTGGGCAAGGTGCCCTCAAGACTCGCCGACGAGTTTGCCTTCACGCTGGAGGCGCGTCGCCACGTGCTTGCTGCGATCCGCCCGGGCGTGCGAGCTGACGACGTCTTTGCCAGCTATTGCGACTTCATGCGCAGGAACGGCCGGCCCGAGGAGAAGCGGCTCTTCGCCCACAATCAGGGCTGCGACATGGTCGAGCGACCGCTCATACGGCAGGACGAGACGATGTCGTTTGCGGCGGGAATGAACCTTGCCATCCACCCGAGCTACGTCAACAAGGGTGTCATGTCCTGGATCTGCGACAACTACATCCTCGGCGAGGACGGCACACTCGAGCGCATACACGCCTTCCCCGAGGTCATCGTCGAACGCTGAGCGATCGCAGGGCGCCGCTAGGCTTCGGGGAGCGGCACGCGGTTGATCATGTCCTCGTAACGGCCGGCGAGGAATGCCTTCAAGTTGGGCTCGATGATGCCCATGACGTCGGCCTCGTAGCGATCGCTCTGGCCGCCAACGAATGGTGTGATGAAGACGTCCTTGCGGTCCCAGAACGGGCTCGAGCGCGGAAGGGGGCTGTCCACGAACACGTCAAGACCTGCGCCCGCGATCCATTTCTCCTCGAGCGCCCTGAGCAGCGCCTCTTCGTCGACCACGCCGCCTCGCGCAATGTTGATCAAGAAGGCGGTGGGCTGCATGGCACGCAACACCGTTGCATCAATAGCTTTGTCGTTTTCGGCACTGTAGGGAAGCAGCACGATCAGGAAATCGGCCTCGGCCGCTGCTTCGAGCAGCTGCTCGCGCCGATAAATGCGGTCGAAGCCCGCCACTGCGCGCGGCGTCCGCGTCACCCCGACGGTAGTCATGCCGAAGGCCTTGCACACCTTGGCGAGATGCTCGGCGATGGCACCGATGCCGACGATGACCACGGTGCGCCCATCGAGCACGCGCGGCTTGTAGCGCTCCCACACGTGGCGATCCTGGTTGCGCACTGTCTCGGCGACGTTGCGCGACAGCGCCAGCATATGAAGGATTGCAAGTTCCGACATTTGCGGACCATGAATGCCGCGCGCATTGGTCAGCAACACGCGGCTGCCGGCGAGCACCGGCGTCAGATGATCCGTACCCGTGATCAGGCATTGGAACCACTTGAGCCGCCGAGCTCGGGTCAGACAGTCGCGATCGAAGGCCCGCCCATAGGCGAAGAGCGCGTCGGCTTCTGCCATAAGGTCGAGGGCCGGCGTGACCTCGAGCGAACGCACGGCCGTAAAGCGTACCTCCGGGAAGGCCCGAGGTAGGCGCGCCATGTAGGGATCGGGGTTGGGGCTGATGATGAGGACATTGGTGGACATCGCCCAATTCCTTATCGGACCACTGGTCAAAAGTGCAATGGTGGTCATGACGGAGCCGATCTCGCCCGTCAGCGATCCTGTGAGCGGCCGGGCAGGTCGGACTGCTCCGACCAGCGGAATCCCTATTGTGCAGCGATCTGTTTTCGCTCAGGATCGGTCGGCCTGGGAGAACCGGCGGATCCCGGGTCGCAGAGAGAAAGGCCAATCTGGGAGGAACTTCATGCGACGCACCTTGATCGCAAGTGCGCTTGTCGGCTGCGCGCTGTCATTGCCGGCGCTGTCATCCGCGCACGCGCAGTCCGACTTCTACAAAGGCAAGACGGTTCAGGTCGTGATCGGAGCCAAGAGCGGCAGCTTGGCGGTGGCTGCTCAGATCGTCGCTCAACATCTTGGCAAGCACATCCCAGGCAATCCCAACGTCATCTTCGTATCCATGCCTGGCGGAGCCCACCTTGGCGCGACCAACCACGTCTTCAACGTGGCCGAGGCCGATGGGCTGACCATCCTTGCCGCGAACCCGAACGTGGCCATGTCGCAGCTCGCCAAGCTGGAGCAGGTTCGTTTCGACATCAGGAAGTTCGAGTGGCTTGGATCGTCGGGATCGGACGGCGCCATGTTCGCCATACGCGCCGACCTGCCCTACAAGACCGCAAAGGACCTGAAGGATGCGGGCAAGGAACTGATCGTGGGCACGACCGGCCCCGGCTCGAACGCTCACGACATGCCGCTCCTGCTCAAGGAATTCGCCGGGTTCAAGTTCAAGCTGGTGTCGGGCTATGCCGCCAACAGCGACATTCTGCTCGCTGTTGAGCGCAAGGAGGTGGATGGCTGGTCGGCGCTCGCCACCACGGTCAAGAACGGCATCGACCGCGGCGCGGTCAGGGCCATCATTCGCGCCCGCGCGCCGGTGACCGGCTTCAACGATCTGCCCGTGGATGAGTCGCTGACCAACGATCCGATCGGCAAGTCGCTGATGGCGATCCGCGGCATCCCGCTGCAGATCGGGCGCGCCTTCGCGGTGCGGCCCGGCACGCCGAAGGACCGCATCGAAGTCCTGCGCGCCGCCTTCGCCAAGACCATGGCCGACCCCGATCTGAAGGCGGCCATGGAAAAGGCCAAGATCGAAACGGCCTACATCTCCCCCCAGGACGTGACCAAGGGCTTCGACGAGATGTTCAACCAGTCGCCACAGGTCCTGGAGGCAATGGGTAAGTACCTGAAGCCGGGCGATTGATGCGCATTGGGGACCCGCTGTCGGGGGTCGTCGCGCATGGCGGCGATCCCACCCCGGCCGGCGTGCCCACCATCCCATGAGCCGGCCGGATTTTCGTCCCTTCGTTCCGCCCCCCGGCCAATCGCGCATCGCCGGCGCAAGCGCACGCGCGCATGCCGAGGCACGGCTCAAGATGTCGCGCACCCGGGAGCTGTTCGCCACCTGGGCTAGGCTCTTAAGAGCCCCGTTCAAGGGGATCACCACGGACGGGACCGTCCGTCCTGGACTGTTCGCGCTGCAACCTGAAGGCGCTCCGACGCCGGCCATGGCGGCGGCTGCCGTCGCACTGCTCGATGCGCTCACCCCCGCGCAGCGGGCTTCGGTCTGCTTCCCGGTCGGCTCCCATCTGTGGCGACGCTGGCAGAACACCGAGCTCTGGGTCGAGCGCCACGGGTTGCGCCTCGACGAGGAGCCGCCTCACGTGCGCGATCGGGTGATGGCGGTGCTCGCAGCAGGCCTCAGTGCCAAAGGCTACGAGATGTCCCGCTCGGTCATGCGCCTCAATCGCTTCCTCGGCGATCTTATCGGGGCTCCGCACGTTCTCGGGGAATGGAGTTACACGTTCTGCCTGTTCGGCGAGCCTTCCGACACCGAGCCGTGGGGCTGGCAGCTGTTCGGGCACCATCTCGCCCTCAACTGCCTGGCGATCGGCAGGCAGATGGTGCTGACGCCCTGCTTCCTCGGAGCCGAGCCGGCCTGGGCCGACACCGGTCCGTTGGCGGGCACGAGCCTGTTCGAGGACGAGGAACGCAAAGGTCTTGACCTTGTGCGTTCGCTTTCCCCGGCCCAGCAGCGCCGCGCCATCCTCGCCTCTTCGGTCGTGAGCCCCGATCTGCCGCCGGGCCGCCGCCACTTCGCCGACAACTTGCAGCTCGGCGGCGCCTGTCAGGACAACCGCATCGTGCCGCTCGAGGGCCTGCCCGGCGCCGAGCTCTCGGCCACCCAGCGGCGAGCGCTGCTCGACTTGGTTGCGGATTACCTTGCACCTCTGCCCGCCGGACCCCATGCCGCCCGCATGGCGCAAGTCGAGCGCCACCTTGCCGAGACACACTTCTGTTGGATCGGCGGACTCGCCGAAACGAGCACGTTCTACTATCGCATCCAGAGTCCAGTGATTTTCATCGAGTTCGACCACCACGCGGGCGTCTTCCTCACCAACGAGGAGCCGGCGCGTTTTCACGTGCACACCATCGTGCGCACACCCAACGGCAACGACTACGGCTTCGACCTGCTGCGCCAGCACTACGCCGAGGCCCATCGCAGCGGACGAGATCACGCACACCCTTGACGCACCGATCAGGCCGGCAGGGTTGTGGCACGGAACTTCTGCCATGACCCGGACCGGGCCAGGGCGGAGGCTTCGAAGTCGTGGGGCCGCACCGCGCGGACGGCCGTGCCACAAGCACCTGGCCGACGTGAAGAAGACGTACGATTTCGCCACCTGTTCCGCGCCAATCGGCAACATCCGCCCGGCGAAATAACGCGCGACACCGGGCCGCTTCCTTGTTGGGATCCGCAGTCGGTCGGGCGCGCGAGCGCCGCCGCGATCGCGTTTGCGGTGCGGGCCGCAGGATGCAGGATGGGCGCCGTAAATCGACGTCCCTGTCGACGGTCGAGACGCGGCGCGACTTTCTCTCCATGGACAGACCCGGGCCGGCTGACTAGGTTCGCGCCTGCCAAAGGAGGAGCTTCTATGGGGCGGACTTGGCTCGAGGGGGCCGGCGACGGCCGCCACAGCCATGGGCGGCAGTTGAGGGAGCTGATCGCAAGCCGGAAGGCTCTCGCCGTGCCGGGGGCGCACGATGGCATGTCTGCGCTGCTCGCCCGCCGCGCCGGTTTCGAGGCGCTCTACCTCTCGGGTGCGGCCCTGTCGGCTTCAATGGCACTGCCCGATCTCGGCCTCATCACGCTCGAGGATGTGTCGCGACGCGCCCGCGAAATTGTGCGCGCCGCCTCCCTGCCGCTCATCGTCGACTGTGACACCGGCTTCGGTGAGGCCCTCAACGTGATGCACGCCGTACGTGCGTTGGAGGAGATTGGCGCCGCCTGCGTGCAGATCGAGGACCAGCAGTTTCCCAAAAAATGCGGCCACCTGAACGACAAGCGCCTCATTTCCGTGGACGACATGTGCCGCAAGGTGGCGGCCGCCAAGAAGGCCGCCGTCGATATCCTCCTCTGCGCCCGCACCGATGCGGCTGCCGCTTCTCTCGATGACGCCATCGTTCGTGCCAACAGGTACGCGGCGGCCGGCGCCGATCTCATTTTCGTCGAGGCCCTCGCCTCGCGCGAAGACATCAAGCGTGTGCGCGAAGAGGTGAGGGCGCCGCTCCTCGCCAACATGACGGAGTTTGGACGCACTCCCGAATTGGGTCTCTCCGAGTGGCAGGCGCTCGGCTACGAGGTGGTGATCTATCCAGTCTCCGCCTTTCGCATCGCCTCGCGCGCCATGGCGGACTTCTACGGCCTTCTCCGTAAGGAGGGCCAGGTCGGGGAGATGATCGAGGAGATGATGACCCGGGCAGAGCTCTATAACGTGCTTGGTTACTACGATTACGAGGCGCTCGACTCCGCCATCGCGCGGACGGTGCTCCCCGGCAGCCGGGATGAAACATGAGCGCGGCCGCCACCGTCGATAACGTCCACACACGCGCCATCGCCCGCTTCGTGGCGGATCTGACTTACGAGAAGGTTCCCAGCGAGGTGGTCCAGCGTATCAAGCTGCTGATGCTCGATGCGCTCGGCTGCGCACTGTATGGCGCGAACCTGGAGTGGTGTCGCATCCTGCAGCGAACGCTGAGCGCGCTCGATTCGACCCGCGCGACCAGCGTGTGGGGCACGCCTTACAAGCTCTCCTCGCCCCATGCCGCCCTCGTCAACGGCACCGAGGTGCAAAGCTTCGAGCTCGACGACGTGCATCGCCAGGGCGTGCTGCATGTCGGCGCCGTCACGCTGCCGGCCCTGGTGGCGGTTGCCGAATCCCACGCCGCCCTCTCCGGGCGCGAGTTCATCTCTGCGGCTGTCGCGGGCTATGAGGTCGGCCCCCGCGTCGGCCTTTGCATGGGCCAGGAGCATATCGGCCAGGGTTGGCACTCTGGCGCCACGCTCGGCGTGTTCTCGGCCGCTGCCGCAGCGGCACGCGGTCTGGGGCTCGATGAGGGGCGCACGGTGCACGCGCTCGGCATCGCCGGCACCCAGTCGGCCGGTTTGATGGCGGCGCAGTACGGCGCCATGGTCAAGCGGATGCACGCCGGGCGCTCGGCACAGAGCGGGCTTTACGGCGCGCTGTTTGCGAGAGACGGCTTCACCGGAATAATTGACGTGTTCGAGGCGCCCTACGGCGGCTTCTGCACGACGTTCTCGCGATCGACCGACCGCTTCCAGCTCTCCGCGTTGAGCGCCGGCCTCGGCGAGCGGTGGGAGACGCTGCGCATCTCGCTCAAGTTCTACTCCTGTGTGGGCAGCAATCACACGACGCTCGATGCCATCCGCGACATTCAGCAGCGGCGCCCGTTCAAGCCCGACGAGGTGGTCAAGATCGTCGTTTACGGCTCCCAGGTCACCGTCGATCATGTCGGCTGGCCGTACCGGCCCGAGGGTTTGACGTCCGCCCAGCTCAACCTGCCCTTCTGCGTCGCCACCCTGCTGCTCGAGGGCGACGTGTTCGTCGACCAGTTCAAGCCCGAGGCGGTGCACGACGCCGCCCGCATGGCATTCTCCAGGCGGGTGCAGGTCGTACACGACCCCAGCATCACCGCCTTGGGCTCGAACTACCGCCACAAGGTGCGCGTCGAGGTTCACCTCACCGACGGCTCCGTGCACACCGAGACGCGCGAGGCTCCGCGCGGCAGCGAGCAGTCTTTCGCCAGCGAGGCCGACATCGTCGACAAGTTTCGCAAACTGACGCGCGCCGCGCTTCCGCCAAGGCAGCAGGACGGGCTTGTGGACGCTATGCTGGGCCTGGAGCGGCTCGCAGACGCGCGCGAGCTCATCGGGCTGTTGCGCGTGGCCTGAGCGACGTGAATGCGATCCCCGACGGACGTGACCATGACCGCTGACCGCCGCCGCTTTCGTGAGCTCGTCGAGAGCAGGGACATTCTGGTGCTGCCGGGCATCTTCAACGGCTTCAGCGCCCGCCTGGTTGAGTCCTATGGCTACAAGGCGGCCGCCATCAGCGGCGCTGGCGTGTCCGAGAGTGTGCTCGGCTGGGCCGACCGCGGTATCCTGACCTTCGATGAGAACTTGCGCGCCTGCCGGGCGCTGGCCGCCTGCGTCGGTATTCCGTTGCTCGCTGATGCGGACACCGGCTACGGCGGGCCGCTCAACGTCTATTTTGTCGTGCGCGCCTTCGAGCAGGCCGGACTTGCCGCCATATCCATCGAGGATCAGGTGTGGCCGAAACGCTGCGGGCACATGCCTGGCAAGCGCGTCATCCCGGCCGGTGAGATGGCGGAGAAGGTCAAGGCGGCGGTGGATGCTCGCCGCGACCCCGATTTCCTGATCCGGGCGCGCACCGATGCCGCTGCCACCGACGGCCTCAACGAGGTGATCGACAGGCTTAACATCTATGCCGAGGCCGGCGCCGACATCCTGTTCCCGGACGCACTGATGTCGGCCGAGGACATCGCCAAGGTGGCGCGCGCCGTGACGAAGCCCCTCTCCATCAACATGGGCTTCGGCCTCATCGAGCGCGGAACCACGCCCCTGCTCACGCCGCGCCAGCTCCAGGACCTCGGCGTCGCGGTGGTCTCCTACTCCCGCATGCTGACGAGTTCAGCACTGCGCGGCATGATGAACGCACTCGATGCCTTCGCCGAGACCATCGATGCGCCAACGCCGCGGCAGCGACCGGACCTCATGGTGCCGTTCGGCAAGCTCAACGAGTTGATGGGGCTCGCCGCCCTCGATGAGCTGGAAAAGCGTTGGACATCCCGCCGCGACTGAGTTGGAAATCGCAGCCTGAGTATCAAGGAGGAAATCATGGGAGAACGAACTTTCGGGCCACGCCGAGCCGGCATGGTCGCGCTGGGCGCCTTGGCCTTGGTGCTGACGCCGGCCGGGCAAACGGCCTGGGCCATCGACAATCTCGAGATCATGGCGCCGGCCGCGCCGGGCGGCGGTTATGATCGCACCGCGCGCGCTGTGCTCGACACGATCGAGAAAGAGGGGCTCGGCAAAGGGGGCTCGGTGATCAACGTAGGCGGCGCTGGCGGCGCCATCGGTCTTGCCCAGTTCATCCGCAACAAGACGGGCA
Source organism: Hyphomicrobiaceae bacterium (assembly GCA_035574175.1). Classification (GTDB taxonomy): domain Bacteria; phylum Pseudomonadota; class Alphaproteobacteria; order Rhizobiales; family Hyphomicrobiaceae; genus DATLZB01. The sequence continues at coordinate 3,519 of DATLZB010000244.1, read as the reverse complement.
GCGGCAACGCCATGATCGTTGGTGGCTTCGGCATGGTGGCCTCGTTCGCTACCAACAAGTCGCCGGTGACGCTGCTCAATGTCACACCCATCGCCCGCCTCACCAGCGAATATCTGCTGGTGGTGGTGCCGAAGGCCTCGCCCATCAACTCCATCAAGGACCTTGCGGCCAAGCTGAAGGCAAACCCGGCCGCGGTATCCTGGGCGGGGGGCTCGGCGGGCGGCACCGATCATATTTTCGCCGGTCTGATCGCGCAGGCCGCCGGCGTCGATCCCAAGCAGGTCAACTACATTGCCTTCTCGGGCGGAGGCGACTCGCTTGCAGCGATCGTGGGAGGCCAGGTGACTGCTGGCGTCGGCGGCTTCAGCGAGCTGATCGAACAGGTAAGGGCCGGCAATCTGCGGGCGCTCGGTGTGTCGGCGGAGGAGCGGTTGAAGGGCGTCGATATCCCGACGCTGAAGGAGCAGGGCCTCGACGTCACGCTGTCCAACTGGCGCGGCATTGCAGCGCCCCCCGGGCTGTCGCCTGAGCAGACCAAGGCGTACCTCGCGTTGATCGACACTGTGGTGAAGTCGAAGACTTGGCAGGAACACTTGGCCAAGAACCGCTGGGAAAGCGCCTACCTGGCCGGTGACGCCTTCCGCAAGTACATCGAGACTGAGACCGCCCGGACCACGGGGGTGCTCGAGAAACTGGGCCTCATAAAGTGAATGCCGAGACTGCGGACCGGAGGCCCTCACGGCCTCCGGGAGTCGCGAGCGCGATGGTCCTCGGGCTGGCGTTCGCCGCCCTTGGCGTTTTCGTAGTGATCCAGGGCGGAGCCGTGGCCGGCGCTCAGACTTACGCGCGCGTCGGCCCGGAGGTGTTTCCCAGAGCGGTGGGCGTGGGGCTCGCCCTGATCGGCCTGTTGCTGACACTCGATGCCCTGCGCCGCCGCTGGCGGGTGGAATGGGCGGCCCCCCTCGCTCTGCCCGCTTCGCCTCAAGACACGTTGCGCCTCATGGGGCGCGTCGCACTGATGGCCGTTGGCTTGGCGCTCTCTGTCCTGCTGATGCGGCCGCTCGGCTTCGTTGTGGCAACGACCACGCTCTTTCTGTGTGTAACGGTCGCCTTCGGTAGCCGCTCCGTGCTCCGGGATTTCGCCATCGCTCTCGCCTTTACCGCGACGGTCTTCCTGGCCTTCACCTTGGGCCTGGGGCTGTACCTGCCAGCAGGGCGCCTGTGGAGTTTCTGATGGACGCAATGAGCGGTCTGCTGCATGGCTTCGGCGTGGCCCTGACGGCCACCAACCTGCTGTGGGCGCTGGTCGGTGTGACCCTCGGCACGGCGGTCGGCGTGCTGCCCGGCATCGGCCCCGCGCTCACCGTTGCTCTGCTGCTTCCCGCCACCGGTAAGCTCGACCCGGTTGGCGCCTTCATCATGTTCGGCGGCATCTACTACGGTGCCATGTACGGCAGCTCGACAACCTCCATCCTGCTCAATACGCCGGGCGAGAACTCCTCCGTCGTCACCGCCATCGAGGGGCACATGATGGCCAAGCGCGGCCGCGGCGCCGCCGCGCTCGCCACCGCTGCCATAGGCTCGTTCGTGGCTGGCACCATTGCGACCTTCGGCGTGGCGTTGTTCGCTCCGACTGTGGTCCGCTTCGCGTTGGGTTTCGGCCCTGCCGACTATTTCGCGCTCATGCTGCTTGCCTTCACCACCGTGACGGCGGTGCTCGGCACCTCGCTGTTGCGCGGGCTTGCAAGCCTCTTCCTCGGTCTCACCCTCGGCCTCGTCGGCATCGATATGCAGACAGGCCAGGCGCGGCTGACGCTGGGGCTTTCCGAACTGCTCGACGGCATCCCGGTCGTGATTCTCGCCGTCGGCTTGTTCGCGGTCGGCGAAGCGCTTTTCGTACTATCGCGTGAGGCTTTGCGGCGTGAGACAATCATTCCGGTGGTGGGACGCGTATGGATGACGGCCGCCGAGTGGCGCCGCTCGGTGCTGCCCTGGCTGCGGGGCGCCTTCATCGGCTTCCCGTTCGGCACGCTGCCCGCCGGTGGGGCCGAGATCCCCACCTTCCTGTCCTATTCGGTCGAAAAGAAGCTCACCAAGCACCCGGAGGAGTTCGGTCAAGGCGCCATCGAGGGGGTCGCCGGTCCGGAGGCGACCAACAACGCCGCCGTGACCGGCGTATTGGTGCCGCTGCTGACGCTCGGCTTGCCGACCTCGGCGACCGCGGCAATCATGCTGGCCGCGTTCCAACAGTACGGCCTGCAGCCCGGACCGTTGCTGTTTCAGAGCAACGCCGATCTCATCTGGGGCCTGATCGCCAGTCTGTACATCGGCAACGTTATGCTGCTCGTTCTCAACCTGCCGCTTGCCGGTGTGTGGGTGCGCCTGCTCGCCATCCCGCGCCCGCATCTCTATGCCGGCATCATGGTGTTCGCCACCTTGGGCGTGTTCAGCCTGCACGGCTCGGTTTTCGACCTCGGCATGCTCCTCGTTTTCGGCCTCATGGGATATTTGATGCGCTGTGCCGACATGCCGGTGGCGCCCGCCATCATCGGGCTGATCCTAGGGCCGCTCGCCGAACAGCAGCTCCGTCGCGCGCTCGCCATCAGCCAGGGCGATCCCACGGTGTTCTTCACGCGGCCGCTTTCAGCAACCATTTTGGCGATTGCGCTCGCCGTCCTGTTGTTGCCGCCGCTCTACCAGCTCTACCGGCAGCGCTTTGCGACCGGCATGCCGCGCCCTTAGAGAAGCCGATCAGCGCCGTTCACGTCAGCCAGGTCTCTGGAAAGGCAACTGAGCGACCCGAGACATAGCATAGGTGACGAATCGTAGCGGACACATGGGTAACACCCTGCTCAGGTATGACCTGTCACCCATGTCTCCGGGCCGGACAATGAAAGGATTGGAGCGGGCGAAGGGAATCGAACCCTCGACACTCAGCTTGGGAAGCTGGGACCGCACCGGTTCGTGCCTGAGATTGTTGGGCCTTTTGTTTGCAATCGTGCACCAAGCAGGCTTACCCAGTCCTTCTGAACACCTCCAATTGCAAAACGGGACCCTGCCGGCTGGCGTCCCGGGGCGCGGTGTAGGAGGCAGAGCAGCGGCGTTGCGCCGAAGGATCCCGTAGGGCGACTGGACCGCGCTCACCATCGTAGCCGTCCTTTAGAGCGTTTCAGTGTTAGGCGGAATCGGGAGGGATTCCCAAAAGTGGTTCAAGCTGCATGCCGGAGAGGGGCCGGGCATGCATGGCCAAGCCGTACTCGAACGACTTGAGAGAGCGCGCTGCCGAGCGGCTGAAGGGCTTCGCTCCAGACGGCCGCTGGCGCACGCTCACCTTGCTGGCGGTGACCCTCACTCCCAACGAGTACCCGTTCTGATGTAGAGTCCGTCCCACGATGAGGAGACGGACGTCATGCGTAAGAGCCGGTTCAGCGAGCAGCAGATCATCGCGGTCCTGAAGGAGCACTGACCTGCTCCCCGTTGTCACGGATAAGAAGGGTCCGCCGTGCACTGGCGCGCTTG
>DATLZB010000243.1:0-19192 GCA_035574175.1 Hyphomicrobiaceae bacterium | reverse complement strand
CAGGAACGCCATCGGGGCCCAGCCGCCGAGCGCGCCCAAGCCCACCACGAAGCCGGCGAAAACCTTGAGCATGGTGTGCCCGGCCATCATGTTGGCGAACAGTCGCACCGAATGGCTGATCGGGCGGATGAGATAGGAGATGAGCTCGATTGGAATGATGATGGGCATCAGCCACCAGGGCACGCCCGCCGGCACGAACAGCCTGAGATAGCCGACCCCGTGGCGGACGAACCCGACGACGGTGACCGTGATCCACACCATGGCGGCGAGCGCGAACGTCACCACGATATGGCTGGTCACGGTGAAGCTGTAGGGGATCATGCCGAGCAGGTTGAGCGTCAGGATGAAGGTGAAGATCGTGAACACCCATGGGAAGAACTTGGCGCCTTCCGGCCCCAGGTTCTCGCGCACCATGTTGGCGATGTATTCGTAAAGCACCTCGGCGATCGACTGCATGCGTCCGGGCACGAGCGCCCCGCTTCGCATGGCGAACAGCAGGAAACCCGTGATCAGCGCCACAGCGATCACCATGAACAGCGAGGAATTGGTGAAGGAGACGTCGTAGCCGAAGATCTCGAGCGGAACGATCCGCTGGATCTCGAACTGGTGCATGGGGCCGTGCCCGCCGCCCGTCGCGTCATTTGCCACTTCGCCCTCTAGCTCTCGTCCTCGTCGTCCTTCACCGGCTTCGCGGCTCGCTGCATTGGCTCGGCGCCAGCCTGCATCCTGCGCGCGGTGCGGATCACGTTCATCAAACCTGCCGCAAACCCCAGCATCAAGCCCACCACCAGCAGCCACGGCGTCGCACCGAGCCAGCGATCGAGCGTGTGCCCGATGAAACCGCCGACCGCCACCCCGACCACCAGCTCCGCCACGATGCGGAACGCCTGTCCCATGGCTTGGCCACGCGCCCGCGTCGTCTCATCCTGCTGCACCGGCCGCCGTGCCGCCACCTCCTCGAGCCGCCGGCCGATCTCCGAGGCACGGCGCTTGAAGGCATCGCGATCGGCCGGGCTGATCCCGCCCCGATCCCGCTCGCCATCCTTCCCTTCGCTTGACATGAAGGCGCCGTCCCCGACGCGAGAGATGGCCCCGTACCCGGCAGGTCGATGCAACGCGGCGCACCATAGTGATGAGCCGCCGGAAGTCAAGAAAAGGTGGTAACTTCTGCCTACCGGGCGAAGGTTGAAAGGGCGGCTGTCGAGGCTGCGCGTTTGCAATCGCCCCGACCCGTCGCTATAAGGCGCTGCGCCGGCCGGCAGCACGAACGTCGCGCCGGGCGGATGGGCCTTGGGGCCCGTTTTTCGTTGGAGACGAGCCATGGCGGACACCGTCGAGATCAAGGCCACGGCGCGCCCTGCAACCGGCACGGGCGCCGCCCGTTCCGTGCGCCGGGCCGGCAAGGTTCCCGGCGTGATCTACGGCGACGGCGGCGAGCCGCAGACCATTGCGGTGGATCATAATGAACTGTTGAAGCTCATGAACCGCGGGCGGTTCATGTCGACCATCTTCAACCTCAGCGTGGACGGCAAGAAGAGCCAGGTGCTACCGCGCGATATTCAGCTCGATCCGGTCAAGGACCTGCCCATCCACATCGACTTCCAGCGCGTCAGCCCGACCAGCAGGGTGCGCGTCAACGTGCCCGTCCGCTTCGTCAACGAGGCATTGTCCCCGGGTTTGAAGCGTGGCGGCGTGCTCAATATCGTGCGCCGCGAGATCGAGGTCACCTGCCCGGCGAATGCAATCCCTGAGGTCTTCGAGTTCAGTTTGGAGGGCCTGGAGATCGGTCGCTCCGTGCACATCTCGGCGATCAAGCTGCCCGAGGGCGTTCGTCCGACCATCCTGAACCGCGACTTCACCGTCGCCACCATCGCCGGCGCCGCTTCGATGAAGCCCGACGAGGAGGAGCTGGCGGCGGCCGCTGCGGCTGCCGCCGAAGGCGCGGTCGAGGGCGCCGAGGCTGCGCCGGCCGAGGCCGGTGCCGAAGCCGGCAAGGCGACGCCGGCTGGCGCCAAGGGCGGTGCCCCGGCAGCCAAGGGTGCGGAGTCGGCCAAGGCGAGCGAGGACGCCGGCAAGGGCGGCAGGAAGAAGTAGCTTCGCCTGCGTCGACCGTTTCCGGAAGAGCGCTCGCAGCCCTTACCCTTGCCGCGGGTTGGGATAAGCTTACCGCGGCGCAGCCCTGAGGCATGCTGCGGCCGCGCATTCGGGCCGCCCCGCCCGACTGGACATGGCACATGAAGCTGTTTGTCGGTCTCGGCAACCCCGGCGAAAAATACGCCGCCCACCGCCACAACGTCGGCTTCATGGCCGTGGATCGCATCGCCGATCGGGGCGGTTTTGGCCCGTGGAGGCGACGCTTCCGCGGCCTCGTCGCCGACGGCGAGCTTGCCGGCGAGCGCGTTCTGCTGCTGAAACCGCTGACTTACATGAACGACAGCGGCGAGGCGGTGGGCGAAGCGCAGCGCTATCTCAAGATCGCCGAGGGCGACATCGTCGTGTTCCATGACGAGATTGACTTGGCCCCTGGCCGGCTCAAGGTGAAAGCGGGCGGCGGCAATGCCGGCCACAACGGCCTGCGCTCGCTCTCGGCTCATATCGGCAACGACTACGTGCGGGTCAGGATCGGCGTCGGCCACCCCGGCCACAAGGACGCCGTGCAGCACTACGTGCTGCGCGACTTCGCCAAGTCCGACCGCGCGTGGCTCGAGCCGCTGCTCGACGCTATCGCCGATGCGGCAGGCCGTCTCGCCAAGGGCGATCACGCCCGCTTCCTGAGCGACGTCGCCCTCGCGTTGAAGGAGAGGGGGGAAACCACGACGTCTGCCCGACCGTCCCCCGAACCCGGGGCGGGCACCGCAACGCCTCTTCGCCAGAACACCGCGAAGACACCCAAAGCATTGGCGCAGAGCTTGAGGAAATGGCTGCGCGGCGGCAAGACTTGAGGAATCGAGGCGCTCGGGGCGCCTTCCCGCACGGCCACCCTTCATGATCACCGACCCATGGTTTTATGCGCTGGCGATACCGGCCATCTGTCTCACCGGGCTCGCCAAGGGCGGCTTTCTGTCCGGCATCGGCGGGCTGTCGGTGCCGCTGATGAGTCTCGCCATTTCCCCGGTGCAGGCGGCGGCGATCATGCTGCCGATCCTGATCGCCATGGATTGGGTCGGCGTGTGGGCCTACCGACGCGAGTGGAGTCCGGAGAACCTCAGGATTCTGCTGCCGGCGGCCGTCGTCGGCATCGGCCTCGGCTGGGCCACCGCCGCCTTCGTCACCGAGCAGCACGTGCGGCTGCTGGTCGGCCTGATCGGGCTCGTCTTCACCCTCGACCACTGGTTGAAGCTTCGCCCAAAAAGGACTGCGCCCGGCCCAAGCTGGGCCAAGGGCAGCTTCTGGGGCGTGCTGGTCGGCTTCACCAGCTTCGTAAGCCACAGCGGCGGCCCGCCCTATGCCGTCTACATGCTTCCCCAGCAGCTCAAGAACGCTGTTTACGCCGGCACCTCGATCATGCTGTTCACGGCGGTAAACCTGATCAAGGTGCCGCCATATCTGATGCTCGGCCAGTACACGCCGGAAACGCTCAATACCATCCTCGTCCTGCTGCCGCTCGCTCCCGCCGCCATGCTGACCGGCATCTGGCTCACCCGCCGGGTGCGGCAGGAGCCGTTCTACAGGATTGCCTACACGTGCCTGTTCCTGGTCTCGCTGAAGCTCATTTCCGACGGCCTCGGCATCGCCTGAGGCACGGACAAGGGGCCTAGATCACGAACCAGGGCATGATCAGGAGCAGCATCAGCACCGTCCAGAAGATGGTGCGCTCCATCTGCGATTGCGTCATGGCCAGCTCCCAAATTGAGAGATAAAGGCCGACTGCACTTGCCGCCAAGTCTACACCCCCGCGCCGCGCGACCCAAGCGCGAAGGTGAGCACATCCCCCACCGCCTGCTGACCCGAGCCCCGTTGCCGATTGCCCGGCACATGCGCCTCCGCTAGCGTTTCTCCGTCACCGAATGAGCGAGCAGTGCCTGCCATGCCGACGAACCCATTCGAGCAGAACCTCGACAAGTGTGCGGCCAACTATCAGCCGCTGACGCCACTCAGCCTGCTGTCGCGCGCTGCTGCCGTCTTCCCCGACCATCCCGCCGTAATCCACGGCAGCGCCCGTTTTTCCTATCGAGAGTTTTATGGTCGGAGCCGCCGCCTCGCCTCCGCCCTCGCCGCTGCCGGAGTCGGGCCCGGAGATACCGTGACGGCGATGCTCGCCAACACTCCGCCGATGCTCGAGGCGCACCACGGCGTGCCGATGACCGGGGCGGTGCTGCATTCGCTCAATACCAGGCTCGATGCCGCCGTCATCGCCTTTCAGCTCGACCATGCCGACTCCAAGGTGGTGATCACCGACCGCGAGTTCAGCGCCATCATGCGTGCCGCGCTCTCTGCGGCCAAGGTGCGCCCGCTCGTCATCGACTACGACGATGCGGAGTTCCCGCAGGAGGGCGCTCGGCTCGGCAGCATCGACTACGAGGAGTTCTTGCGTGGCGGCGATCCCGAGTTCCCATGGCGCATGCCGGCTGATGAGTGGGAGGCGATCTCGCTCAACTACACCTCGGGCACCACCGGCAACCCGAAGGGCGTCGTCTGTCACCACCGCGGCGCCACCCTCATGTGCTACGCCAATGTGCTGGCCGCCGGCATGGGACGGCACCCCGTCTATCTGTGGACGCTGCCCATGTTCCATTGCAACGGCTGGTGCTTTCCCTGGACGCTGTCTGCCGTTGCCGGCACCCACGTCTGCCTGCGCTGGGTGCGCGCCAAGGCCATGTATGACGCGATTCACCAGCACAAGGTCACCCACCTCTGCGGCGCGCCGATCGTGATGTCGACGCTGCTCAACGCGAAGGCGGAGGAGAAGCGGCCGCTGCCGCACACGGTGGAGTTCGTCACCGCCGCCGCCCCGCCGCCCGAGTCGGTGCTCGCCGCCATGGCGGAAGCCGGCTTCAACGTCACCCACGTCTACGGGCTCACCGAGGTCTACGGCCCCGCCGTCGTCAACGAGTGGCATGGCGAGTGGGACGCGCTCTCGCCCGCCGAGCGCGCCGCCAAGAAGGCGCGCCAGGGCGTGCGCTACGCCGCGCTGGAGGACTTGGCCGTTTTGGACCCGAGAACGATGACTCCGGTGCCCGCCGACGGCACCACGCTGGGCGAGGTCATGTTCCGCGGCAACATCGTCATGAAGGGCTATCTGAAGAACCCCCAAGCGACGGCAGAGGCCTTCGCCGGCGGCTGGTTCCACTCGGGCGACCTGGGCGTGCTCCACCCCGACGGCTACATCCAGCTCAAGGATCGCTCCAAGGACATCATCATCTCCGGCGGCGAGAACATCTCTTCAATCGAGGTCGAGGACGCCCTCTACAAACACCCGGCCGTCGCCTATGCCGCAGTGGTGGCCAAGCCCGACGACAAGTGGGGCGAGACGCCCTGCGCCTTCGTCGAATTGAAGCCCGGCGCCAGCGCCACCAGAGAGGAGATCATCGCCCACTGTCGCGAGCGGCTCGCCGCCTACAAGTGCCCGCGCTACGTGGTCTTCGCCGAGATCCCGAAGACGAGCACCGGCAAGATCCAGAAGTTCAAGCTGCGCGAGGTGGCGAAGGGGGTGTGAGGCCGCAAATGCCCGAGATCAGCCGCTTCTTCGGTATCATTATTGCCATGTATTTCAGGGACCACGATCCACCGCATTTCCACGCGCGCTATGGTGAATACAAGGCAAAGTTCGAGATTGAAACCGGCAGCCTGATCGAAGGAACAATGCCACGCCGCGCACGGGCCCTTGTCCAAGAGTGGTGCACTCTCCATGTGGACGAGTTGAGAGCGGACTGGGAGTTGGTGCAGGCTCGCAGGGCGCCGAACAAGATTGAACCCCTGGAGTGACCTCATGATGCCGCGAGTGATCGACGCACGCCACGCCGGGAACTATCGCGTCTGGCTGCGCTTCGATGACGGTATGACCGGCGAGATCGACCTCGAGGATGAATTGTGGGGGCCTGTGTTCCTTCCCCTCAAGGACGTCGCCGAGTTCGCCAAGCTCCGCGCCGATCACGAGTTGGAAACCGTTGTCTGGCCCAACGGCGCCGATTTTGCGCCTGAGTTCCTCTACGACCGCCTCAAGGCTGCGCTGGCCGACAAGCACGCCGCCGAGTAGCCGCACCCGACAAGACTACCGCGCCGGCTCGTTATTGCCGTCTTCCTCGGCCGCTTCAAGCTCCGCGGCGGCCGGCATGGCGTCCTCAACTTAAAGCCGCTCGGTCATGCCAAGGGCCAGAATGGGACAGCCGCCACCCCCGCCTCCATCAATGCGGGGCACCAGTTTGTCGAAGTGGGTGGTCGAGGGGCCGTACGATTTGCCCCTGCCGAGCTGGTCAAATATGCGTTGAAGATGCGAGGAGCGGGTCACGATGATTCCAACGTCTATGGCCCGCAAATCGAACAGCAGCCGAAAGTTGTTGAGGTCGCGGTCATAGAACTCGGTCTTGTTGTTCCACTCCACCTCCAGGGCGACGTGGTTCTTGTAGCAATCGACCTTGCGAGTCGGTGTCTCCAATGTGCGGTCATCGATCCTGACGGCCGTCTGAAACTCCTTTTCCCGCCACCCTCTTTCGATCAAGAAGCCGTCGAATCGGATGGCGATGAGTGATTTCCTCCCACCTCTCCTGACGATCTCGCTTCTCAGCAAACTGAACTGCCTGAGAGCATGGAGAATATCAGCCCATTCCTCCGCGCGCGCCGTTGCGAGAACGCCCACGGCGTTGCGCGACTCATAGACCTCGTAAAGATCGCCGACATCGGTCGGGATCAAGTGTGTGGTAGTCATTGCAGAAGTTACGCGTGACGAAGCCCTAGGCGGGCAGGGCCAATCGAAGCTGACCCTCCTCGATGCAATCGGTCTGCGAGCCGCGTGGCGATGTCGAATTGTGCGCATACGTCTTCCAGGTTGGAGCGTAGCCCTCGTCCGCCTGGTTGCCCCATACTGCCCATCCGGGCCGCTCGCCCCGCGCGAACAGCTCCAGGAACGGTCCTGGTGAGCACGACTCGATCACCGCATACTGCTCGTCTGGCCTGCGTGAGTGTTCGCGCTTGCGGCTGGCGATGTAATTGATCTGTCGTCGGCCTGGAGCCAGCGTCCGCGCCTTCTTGCCCTTCACCCCGAACAGGATGAGCTCGGTCACGTTCCGGAAGTAGAAGCCGACGCCGCGGCCGTCGGAGCCGCCGTCCTTGCGGACCTTGTGCCAGACGATGTTGGACTTGTACTGAAAGCCCCAGGCCTGCATCACCGACAGACCCTCGGGCAGCAACGCGTTCGGGACCCACAAGTAGAGGTGAGCGACATCGGCGGTCAGCTTGCCGACGGGCAATGCTTTGATCTCATCGAGAGTCAGGGTCGAATACCGCGACAGGCGGCGATGCTCAGGCGCAACCTTCCCGGTCTTGTTCTGGAACTGCCACGGGGGGTCCGCGAGAATGGTGCCGAACCTTCTCCCCCGCATTGCCGACAGCAGGTCCTTGGCCGCGCCATTCATGATGCAGAACCCATTTTGCCCCCGGTACCCTCTAGCCGATTCGCCCTTGCCCGATGCGACGATAATGTTTTTGTTTTGTTCTCGCAACGGCTCCCATCGCCACCGGCCGCTCCGCCAAAGGAAATGCGAGGGAATGCCGGAGGGTGATCCGTCCGGGTCTCCGCGCGCAGGGAGTTCAAGTCGCCGCCCCACCGAGCTTGCGACCGACCGTCGTGGTTCGGGATGACCTCGCCATCAGAGCCCGTGCGTCACCTCATCGTCGGGATGACAAACTCGGCGCCTTCCTTCAACCCGCTCGGCCAGCGCGAGGTCACCGTCTTGGTGCGCGTGTAGAAGCGGATTGAATCGGGGCCGTGCTGGTTCAGGTCGCCGAAGGCGGAGCGCTTCCAGCCGCCGAAGGTGTAATAGGCAAGGGGCACGGGAATGGGCACGTTGATGCCAACCATGCCGGTGTTGACGCGGGCCGCGAAGTCGCGCGCGGTATCGCCGTCGCGGGTGAAGATGGCGACGCCGTTGCCATACTCGTGCTCGCTCGGCAGCTTCAGCGCCTCGGCGTAGTCCTTGGCGCGGACCACCGACAGCACGGGGCCGAAGATCTCCTCCTTGTAGATGCGCATGTGGGGCTTCACGTCGTCGAACAGGCAGCCGCCCATGTAGAAGCCCTGCTCGTAGCCTTGCATGCGGAAGTTGCGGCCATCGACGCGGAGCTTGGCGCCTTCCTTGATGCCCAGCTCCACGTAGTCGCGCACCTTCCGCAAATGGGCGGCGGTGACGAGCGGGCCGAAGTCGGCGTCGGTCGAGGTGGAGGGGCCGATCTTGAGACTTTCGACGCGCGGGATGAGTTTCTCGACCAGAACATCGGCCGTCTTGCGGCCCACGGGAACGGCTACCGAGACCGCCATGCAGCGCTCACCGGCGGAGCCGTAGCCGGCGCCGATCAGCGCATCGACGGCCTGGTCCATGTCGGCGTCGGGCATCACGATCAGGTGGTTCTTGGCGCCGCCAAAGCACTGCGCGCGCTTGCCTCTGGCAGTGGCGCGTGTGTAGACGTACTCGGCAACGGGGGTCGAGCCGACGAAGCCGACGGCGGCGATGTCGGGGTCGTCGAGAATGGCATCCACCGCTTCCTTGTCGCCGTTGACAACATTCAAGATGCCGGGCGGCAGGCCGGCCTCGATCAGCAGTTCGGCCAGCATCAGCGGCACGGAGGGATCGCGCTCGGAGGGCTTCAGAACAAAGGCGTTGCCGCAGGCGATGGCCGGCGCGAACTTCCACATCGGGATCATGGCCGGGAAATTGAACGGCGTAATGCCGGCGACCACGCCGAGCGGTTGGCGCATGGAATAGATGTCGAGGCCGGGGCCGGCGCCTTCGGTGTACTCGCCCTTCATCAGGTGAGGGATGCCGCAGGCAAACTCGCAAACCTCGATGCCGCGCTGAATGTCGCCCTTGGCATCGGGTATGGTCTTGCCATGCTCGCGGGCGAGCATGTCGGCGAGCTTGTCGTTGTCGCGTGCGACGAGATCAATGAAGCGCATGAGAACGCGGGCGCGCCGCTGCGGGTTGGTGGCCGCCCACCCCGGCTGCGCGGCCAAAGCATTCTCGACGGCGGCGCGGACCTCGGCCCTCGAGGCAAGCGGAACGCGCGCGCGAACGGTGCCGTCCATCGGTTGGAACACGTCGCCGAAGCGGCCTGAGGTGCCTTTGACGCGCCTGCCGCCAATGAAATGGGTGAGCTCTGCCGTCATCGCGTTTCCTCTATGTGTTATGCATTCGCATTCGGTCCTATCCTATGCGCTTCGCGTCCGCCGTGCCACCGCGCGGGAGCAGGATGCCGCCCTTGCCTGCTGTTGCGGTGCGCGGATCGTCAAGCGCCATAATCCGGCGCGCGGCACTTTCATGAAGCGGATCAGTGCGGTCAGCAGGTGGGGGCATCCGCCGATGTGCTCGCCATCCTGCTCATGCCCCTGGCAGACAGCAGTGGCGGCGGCGGCGTTCGGGTATTGCCTGGCGCGGCCGGTTGGGGAAGTCTAGACAGGTTGGCACGGCGAGGAGCTTGTCCATGAGAGCGGCACTCTCGGCAGCGGCCCTGCTCGGTCTTGCCTTCACCGGCGGTGCGTTCGCCCAGGAGGACTCGCACGCGCGCTTTCACTCCTATTACCAGGACTGGGTGAACTTCGCGGGCGATGCCTGCTGCAACAGCAGCGACTGCCGGGAGCTGGCGCCCGAGCACGAGCGCACGGACGCGAACGGCAACCTCGAGGTCTACGTGCGCGGCGTCGGCGTGGCGTTCGGTACGGCTGCCTGGTGCAAAGTGCTGCCGCGCCACTACCTGCGCCGCGGCAACGCGCCCAACTGGGCCAGTTCGCACGTGTGCATTTCAACCTGGTACGGCGGTAATACGCCCTGCGAACAGCTCGTGTGCTACCAGCCCAAGCCGGGCGGTTAGGCGCGGCATCGCGCAAAAGCGCGCGGGGCAGCACGGATAGCATGCCCGCGGCATGTGGCGCGGGGGCACTTGAGTGCGCAAGTTGCGGGCGCTAACCCGTTCCCATGGCTGACAAACCGATTCTCGCGCAAGAGGGCCCGATCGAGCCCGTCAACCTCAGGGAGGCGCTGGAGGAACGCTACCTCTCCTATGCGCTCTCCACCATCATGCACCGGGCGCTGCCCGACGTGCGCGACGGCTTGAAGCCCGTGCACCGGCGCATCCTCTATGCCATGCGGGAGCTCAAGCTCGATCCGACTTCGGCCTACAAAAAGTGCGCCAAGATCGTCGGCGAAGTGATGGGCAACTTCCACCCGCACGGCGACCAGGCCATCTACGATGCGCTGGTCCGCCTCGCCCAGAGCTTCGCCGTGCGCTACCCGTTGATCGACGGCCAGGGCAATTTCGGCAACGTCGACGGCGATAACCCGGCCGCCATGCGCTACACGGAAAGCCGCATGACCGAGGTGGCGCTGGCGCTGCTCGACGGTATCGAGGAGGAAACCGTCGACTTCCGCCCCACCTACGACGGCTCCAACCAGGAGCCGGTGGTCCTGCCAGCAGCGTTCCCCAACCTGCTCGCCAACGGCGCCTCGGGTATCGCGGTCGGCATGGCGACCAATATCCCGCCGCACAACGTGGAGGAGCTGGCGGGAGCGTTGCTCCACCTCATCAAGCACCCGAACGCCACCATCGAGAAGCTGGTAGAGTTCGTGCCCGGTCCCGACTTCCCGACCGGTGGTGTGATCGTCGAGCCCAGGGAGTCGATCATCGAGGCCTACAAAACGGGGCGCGGCGGCTTCCGGCTCCGGGCCAAGTGGCACAAGGAGGATATCGGGCGTGGCGGCTACCAGATCGTCGTCACGGAAATCCCCTACCAGGTGGCCAAGGCCAAGCTCTACGAGAAGATCGCCGAGCTCATCACCGAAAAGCGGGTGCCGCTGATCGCCGACGTGCGGGACGAGAGCGCGGAAGAGATCCGGCTCGTCATAGAGCCCAGGAGCCGCAGCGTCGATCCGACCATTTTGATGGAAAGCCTGTTCCGGCTGACAGAGCTCGAGGTCCGCGTCGGCCTCAATATGAATGTGCTCTCGGGCGGGCAGATTCCCAACGTGCTGTCGCTGCGCGAGGCGCTGGGCCAGTGGCTGGAGCACCGGCTGGAGGTGCTCGTCAGGCGCAGCCGGTTCCGTCTCGCCAGGATCGAGCACCGGCTGGAAGTGCTCGACGGCTATCTCATCGCCTACCTCAACATCGAGGAGGTGATCCGCATCATCCGCTTCCAGGACGAGCCCAAGGCGCGGCTGATGGCGCGCTTCAAGCTCACCGACGTGCAGGCCGAGGCGATCCTCAACCTGCGCCTGCGCTCGCTGGCGAAGCTCGAGGAGATGGAGATCCGCGCCGAGCACGACCGGCTTTCAAAAGAGCGACGCCAACTCAAAGCGCTGCTCAAGTCCGAGGAACTGCAGTGGGAGAAGGTGGCCGGCGAGATTCGCGAGATCAAAGAGCGCTACTCCAAGAAAACGGAACTCGGGCGGCGGCGGACCGCCTTCGCCGAGGCGCCCGAGGTCAGGGTCGATCTCGAGCAGGTCCTGGTCGAGAAGGAGCCGATCACGGTGATCCTCTCCGAGAAAGGCTGGATCAGGGCCATGCGCGGCCACGTGGAGGATACCTCAAAGTTCGACTTCAAACAGGGCGATGGGCTCAAGCGCGCCATCAAGGCTTCGACCACCGACAAACTGCTGCTGTTCGCCACCAACGGCAAGTTCTTCACCATCGAGGCGAAAGACCTGCCCGGTGGACGCGGGCACGGCGAGCCGCTGCGGCTGATCGTCGATCTGGAAGAAAACCATGACGTGGTTGAGGCGTTCGTGCACCAGCCGGGCCGCAAGCTGCTCTTGGCTTCGAGCTCGGGGTACGGATTTATCGTGCCGGAGGACGAGGTGGTGGCCTCGACCCGCAAGGGCAAACAGGTGATGAACGTGACGGAGCCCGCCGAGGCGCGGTGCGCCGTGCCCGTCGACGGCGACCACGTGGCGGTGATCGGCGAGAACCGCAAGCTCATCATCTTCCCGCTGGAAGAGGTGAACGAGATGACGCGGGGCAAAGGTGTCATTTTGCAGCGCTACAAGGATGGCGGGCTGAGCGATGTGCGCGCCTTCTACAAGGCGCAGGGTCTGACCTGGATCGACGCAGCCGGCCGTACCTTCACGCTCGAGTGGGGCGAGCTGCGTGACTGGATCGGTGCCCGCGCCCAGGCGGGTCGGCTCGCGCCCAAGGGCTTTCCTCGCTCGGGCAGGTTCGGACCGGCGTTCTGAATCCGGGCCGGCGTTGCCGTTGCGTCACGGCTCAATGGCGCCGGCGCGCCCTTCTGCGGCATGGGCCGGAGGTTCGTGACCGCGCTGCACTTGCCGGTGCGGCGAGCGGTGGTTACGAGGGTAGCCATGCGGCGGAGAGTAACGAGCATTGTGCGCGGCGGCGCCGTTTTCCTGGCGGCCGTCACGGCGGTCGCCCAAGCGGCCGGTGCGCAGCCGGCGTCTTGCGACCGGCGGGACTTCGAGACGGTGGTCGACGATGCGGCCGCGGCGCTGCGCCAACTCAACCAGCAGAAGCGCCCGGCGTTCCAGGACAAGCTGCGCCAGCTCAAGGAACAGCGCGGCTGGAGCCAGGACCAGTTCATGGTCGAGGCTACGGCCTACGTCCAGGACGACCGCATCGCCGAATTCGACCAGACATCGAACGAGCTGTTGGCCAGGCTCAACCGGACCGGCGAGGCCGGCGTCGGTGATGCGGTCCCCGACTGCAAGCTCCTCGCCGAACTCAGGGCGACGATGAAGGCGCTGGTCGATACGCAGACGGCGAAGTGGGTCTACATGTTCGACAAGATCGACGCCGCACTGAGGAAGTGAACCCCGGAAGGCATGGGCGTATAGGCCGCCAGGTCATCGGAGCGGCGTTGCCGGAGAGAGGCTAGCCCAGTCTAGCCGCGCGGAGCGGCGGGAGCTGCGGTCGGGGTGGCAGCAGCCGGGCTCGGCTCGGCGGCCGCTGGTTCGGCTGCGGCCGGCGGGGGCGATCTCGGCTCAGCGCGCGGGTCGAGCTCGAATACGGCGGGCGTGGTGCGGGGAACGGCGATGAAGCCCTCCTTATCATCCTCCGGAAGCGAGGGTCGCAGCTTGACGCGGATCAGAAGGGTGATGGCGATCAGCCCATGCGCGACGGCCGAATGCAGGAACAGGGCGCCGGGCCCGGCGAGGCTCATGGCAAGGCTGGCGAACAATGGGCCGCAGACGGCGCCGATCGAGAAAGTGAGCAACAATCCGCTCGAGACGTCGACGGCGCGCTCCTTGGGGACGAGATCGTTGGCGTGGGCGACACAGAGCGCGTAGATCGGAAAGGCGCAAGTGCCGTAGACGGCGATCAGGACGAACTTCCAGAGCGCGTCGGATCCGGCGGCGCTGAACAATCCCATGCCGGCGCAGGCGGCGCCGGTCGCCACCCCCATCAGCGGCACGCGGCGACCGAGGCGGTCTGACAGCGAGCCAACCGGCCACTGGCTGCCGGCGCCGCCGATCACGGCGATGGTGATGAGCATGGCTGTCTCGGTGAGTGAGAGCCCGGTGCCCTTGCCGTAAAGAGGAGCCAGCGACCAGAAGGCGCCGTTGGCGAGACCGGCGAACAAGCAGCCCAGTACCGCGGCGGGCGATACGTCCACGAGCCAGCCCAGGCGCAGGCGTGCGCTGCGCGGCGGAACGGGGGCGGCGGTGGCGGTCAGCGCCACCGGCACGGCGGAAAGCGAATAGAGGATGGCGACGAGCGAGAAGAGCTCGAAGCCGCGCGGGTCGGCGAGCCCCATCATCTGCAGGCCGGCGATCACGACGGTGAAGTTCAGGAACGTGTAGGCGGCAAGTACCCGTCCGCGCGTCTCGAGCGTGGAGGAGGCGGTCAGCCAGCTCTCGATCCCCATGAACAGGCCGGCGAAGCAGAGGCCGTTCAGCGCGCGGAGCAGAGTCCAGAAGAACGGATCCGGCCAGATGGCGTGCAGCAGCGGCGTGATGGTGGCACTGGCGGTGAAGGCGGCGAAAGCGCGGATGTGGCCGACCCGGGCGATCACCAGCGGGGCGAACACGCAACCGACAACGAGGCCGACGTAATGGGCCGAGCCCATGATGCCGATCTCGATTTGGCTAAAGCTCTCAAGATCGGCGCGCAGCGGCAGAAGGATGCCAAGAAGGCCGTTGCCCATCAGCAGAATCGAGGCCGCCAACAGCAAGGCGGTGACGGGACGGAGCAGACTGGTCATGCAATAACCCCTGCCAGGCGCCTTCCCACAGACGAGTCGGCCGACCGTGCAGCTTACGCTTCGGCGGGCCGGTCAGCAGTACCCAGCCGGCCCGACAATTGTGGATGGGGAGGGGCGCAGCGTCGGCCGGCATGTTGCGTCACTCTGCGGCGACCTTGACGGGTGCCGGCTTTCGCAGCTCTGCGAGCAGGAAGGACTCGCGCTTCTTGGCCTTGGTCCAGCTCGCCTGCTTGACATGGCCGAACCCCTTCACGTCCTCGGGCAGGCGCGCAAGGGCGACGGCGACCCGATGGGTGGCAGGCGACAGGCGCCGCTCGATCTCGTCGAGGAGCCGTTCATAGTCGGCGATCATCTGCCGCTCGAGCCGACGCTCGGCCGAGTAACCGAATACGTCCCAGCGCGTACCGCGCAAAGCCTTGCCTCTGGCCAGCAAGCGGAAGATGGGCAGGATCCAGCCGCCGACGGCGATCTTGCGCGGCGCGCCGGTGAGCTTGTCCTTGTAGAAGCGCGAGAGGAACGGCGGGGCGAGGTGGAACTGCATACGCCGCACGCCTTCAAACTGGGATTCGACCCTGCCGGCAAAGCTGCCGTCGGTGAAGAGGCGCGCCACCTCATATTCGTCCTTGTAGGCGAGCAGCTTGTGATAGGCGCCGGCGACGGCCCAGGCGAGCCCAGTGGCGCCGGGCGTGCGTGCAGCCTCGAGCTGGGCGATGGCGCGCACCCTCGCGCGATAGCGCTCGGCAAGACGCGCGTCCTGGTAGGCGGCGAGGTGGCGGGCGCGATGGTCGACCATCTCATCCAGGGTCTTAAAGGAGCTCGGGGCGGTCTTCGGACCGGCGACGCGGTCCAGAGCGGCACGGTCGTGGGCGGCAAGGCGGCCGAAGCGGAAGGCCTCGCGGTTCATGGTCACGGCGGCGCCGTTGAGCTCGATTGCCTCTTCGATGGCGATGTGCCCGACCGGCACGTGACCCAATTGGTAGGCGTAACCCAGCAGGAACATGTTGGCCGCAATCGAATCGCCGAAGAGGCGTACCGCGTAGCCGTGCGCGTCTATGGCATGCAGCGGGCCGCCCCGCACCCGCTCGGCGATCCTGGCGCGCAGCGCCTCGCCCGGCACCTCAAGGTTCGGCAGGCGGGCGAAGTCGCCGGTCGTCATCTCGTGGGTGGAGTAGACGATCGCCGTTGCGCCGGGGCGCACGGTCTCGAGAACCTTGTTCGAAGCCGTGACGACGAGATCGCCGCCGAGGATGCAATCGGCGCTGCCGGCGCCGACGCGGATGGCGTGAATGTCCGGTGGCGACCTGGCAAAGCGCATGTGACAGGCAACCGATCCGCCCTTCTGCGCGAGGCCCGTCATGTCGATGGCGCCGAAGCCCTTGCGCTCGATGTGGGCAGCCTGGCCCAGTATGGCGCTCAGCGTGACGACGCCGGTGCCGCCGACGCCGTTGACCAGCATCGCATAAGGCCTGTCGAGGGGTGGCAGGCGCGGTGCAGGCAAGGCGCCCAGCATGGCAGCAACGCCGGAGAGATCGGCAACCTTGACCTTCCTCACCTTGGCGCCGTGCAGGGTGACGAAGCTCGGGCAGAAACCTTCAAGGCAGGAGAAGTCCTTGTTGCAAGCGGACTGGTCGATGGCGCGCTTGCGGCCGAACTCCGTTTCGTGCGGGATCACGGCAACGCAGTTCGACTTAATGCCACAGTCGCCGCAGCCTTCGCACACGGCATCGTTGATGAAGACGCGGCGGTCCGGGTCGGGATAGAGCCCGCGCTTGCGGCGGCGGCGCTTCTCGGCAGCACAGGTCTGGTCGTAGATGAGCGCGGTGACGCCCGGCGTCTTGCTCAGCTCGAGCTGCACCGCCTGCAGGTCGCGGCGGTGGTAGACGGGCACGCCGCGCGGCAGCTTGCGGCGCCAGCGGTATTTGGCCGGCTCGTCGGTGACGACGACGAGGCGCTTGACGCCCTCGGCAAGGAGCTGGGCCGCCAGCTGCGGCACGGTCAGGCCGCCGTCAAGCTTCTGGCCGCCGGTCATGGCGACGGCATCGTTGTAGAGAATCTTGAAGGTTATGTTGGTGCCGGCGGCATGGGCGGCGCGGATGGCGAGCGAACCGGAGTGGATGTAGGTGCCGTCGCCGAGATTCTGGAAGACGTGCGTGCGCCTGGAGAAGGGGGCCTCGCCGATCCAGTTGGCGCCCTCCCCGCCCATCTGGGTGAAGCCTTCGGTCGCCCGATCCATCCACTGCACCATGTAATGGCAGCCGATGCCGGCGTAAGCGCGGGCGCCCTCGGGCAGAACGGTCGAGCTGTTGTGCGGGCAGCCGGCGCAGAAGTAGGGCACACGCGGGAAAGCGTCGACACCGGTCGGCCGGTTGGCCTCGATGCGCTTCAACTCAGCGAGCCGATCCTTGAGGGCGTCGCCGCCGCGGCCCATGCGCAAAAGCCGCTCGCCGATGGCGATGGCGATCCCGGTCGGGTCGAGCGCGCCGTTGGCGGGAAAGAGCCAGCCGCCGTTCTCGTCGCGCTTGCCGAGCACGCGCGGGCGGACGTCGTAGTCGAAGAGTTGTTCCTTGACCTGGGTCTCGATGAGCGAGCGCTTCTCCTCGATGACAAGCACCAGATCGAGGCCGTCGCAGAACCGGCGGATGCCGTGCGGCTCAAGCGGCCAGGTCATGGCCACCTTGTAGAGGCGGATGCCGAGCCGGTTGGCCGCGAGCTCATCGAGGCCCAGTTCGTCGAGCGCTTGACGGGTGTCGAGGTAGCTCTTGCCGGTGGTGATGATGCCAAGGCGCGCATCGGGACCGCCGCTCAGCACGACGCGGTCAAGCCGGTTGGCGCGGGCGAAAGCCAGCATGGCGCCGCGCTTAAAGTTGTGCAGCCGCGCTTCCTTGGCGAGCGGAGTATCGCCGCGGCGGATGTTGAGGCCGCCCTCGGGCATGCGGAACTCGGTCTCGTCGGGCAGCTTCACCTCGATGCGGTCGATGCGCCCGTCGACGGTCGCCGTGCTCTCGATATTGTCCTTGACGCACTTCAAGCCGACCCAGACGCCCGCATAACGCGACAGCGCAAAGCCCAGCACGCCATAGTCGAGCAGCTCCTGCACGCCGGCCGGGTTCAGCACCGGCACCATGAAGTCGACCATGGCGAACTCGGACTGGTGCGCCGACGTCGAGCTCTCGCAGGTGTGATCGTCGCCCATCAGGGCGAGCACGCCGCCGTGCCTGGACGTGCCGGCGTGATTGGCATGGCGGAACACGTCGCCGGTGCGATCGACGCCAGGGCCCTTGCCGTACCAGATGGCGAACACGCCGTCATACTTGCCCTCGCCCCACAGCTCCGCCTGCTGGGAGCCCCAGATGGCGGTGGCGGCCAGGTCCTCGTTGAGGCCCGGCTGGAAGCGAATGTGGTTCAACGCGCAGAGCGCGCGGGCGCGCTCGAAGGCCGTCTCCAGACTGGCAATCGGCGAGCCGCGGTAGCCGGTCACGTAGCCCGCGGTGTTCAAGCCCGCCAATTCGTCACGGCGCTTCTGCATGAGGGCGAGCCGCACGATGGCCTGGGTGCCGGACAGGATCTGACGCGGCTCATCAAGAGCGAACTTCTCGTCCAGGCTGTGGGTGCGCTCGGGCATGCTCCATCTCGACCGCGGGCCGGATCAGCGAGACCGATCAGTAGATGTGATCAAGCGCCGCCAAAAGCAAACGATGTGCGGCCGACTCTAGCGGCAGGTCGGCGCTAGCAGAAGGCAGTGCAACAGTCGAGCCAATTGGCAGGCGCAGTGGGCGTTGGCTGTTGCGGTGCAACAGGGCTCGTCAGGCGATGGGGCCGGCCCAGGGCATGCGGCGATGGTCGCGGACCTGCGCAGCGAAGGCTCGATAGCTGTGATCGATGCGGGCCGCTTTGGCACTTGAAGCGGCAACCTCGCCCACGGCATCCTCGGCGGCGCGGTCCAGCGCTGGCGTCCACCAGGCTCGTCTCCGCTCGATCGGCACAGAATGCAGTTCGGACAGCAGCTTCCAGGCGATGCGGCGGTGGGCGATCGCCTCGGCGAGGGAGATGCGCACTTCCTCGGCGGCGCACGCCTCGAAGATGGCACGGTCGGATGAGGAAAACGCCTCCCACAAATCGCGCCGGATGCCGAGACTGTAGGCGCAACCGGCCGGATGGAAGGTCGCGCCAGACAAACGACGTGCGTGCCGGTACAGACCGAGGACAAGTGAGGCCATAGGCCCCGCCCACTCGGCGCCATCGATCCGATGTTCGGCCAGTGCGTCCGTCAATTCCGTCGGCGACAGCGCATGAGGCTCACCGCCAAGCGCTGTTAAAACCTGGCCGGCAAGACCAAAAACGCTGAGCCTCAGTCCCGTAAAGCCGGTTTCGTCGGAGATGGCTTGCTTCAGCCAGAGCCCGACCGAGGGGCCCGTGTGGCCGGCCAGCAGCGGCTTGATGCCAAAGCCGGCAGCGAGGTCGTCCCACAGCAGCTGCCCGCCGCCGGAGATGAGCCATGCCTCGAACGAGCGTGCATCGAGTCCGAGGCGGCCGGGAATAGCGGCGAAGTAGGCCAGCGCCGGCTCGGTCTCGAGGTGGAAATGCTCGCTGCCGTGATAGAGATCGGCGCCCTGCAGAACGGCCGCGAGGCCGCTGCGGGAAACCGACGCCGGCGTGATGCGATAGCGCCCTTCGGTGGCGGCCTCAATGCGGCGCGTGAGGCGCAGGACGCTGTCGCCGTAAACCGGCGTGTCGAGCGGCCAGACGGTGGCGAGGATGAACTCGCGCGTTCCACGGTTCACGGCCGGGGCAGCCGGCGTCTCAGCCCTGGCGGCAGGACCGGCGGCGGCGGTACCG
>DATLZB010000242.1:0-7713 GCA_035574175.1 Hyphomicrobiaceae bacterium | reverse complement strand
ATCGGCGGGCGCGCCGCGAACCAGCCGGTAACCGAGCCGGGCCACGATCATCCACAGCAGCGTGAAGCCGGCGAGCTTGTGCGCGCTGTAGAGCGCGTTGGTCACCTCGTCGAAGATGCCGAGCACATTGCCGCGATAGTTCATGTAGATCCCGACCGGCGCCAGCACGGCGACAAAGGCTACCGTCCACCAGTGGAAGCGCCGCGCCGTGCTCGTGAACGTCTGATTGGCTTCGCGCATCGCATTCTCCTCCCTTTCAAGGCGAACCGGCTTCTCGCTGGTCCCGGCGCAGATCGCAGTCGAAGAGCACATCCCCATCGGCAAGCACATGGACCTCGGTGTAGGGACGGCGTGCCTCGCTGAGTTTGCGAATCGGCGCAAGTTCGAGCCCCGTTTTGCCCGAGCCGATGATGAGCGGGGCCACCAGCACGTGCAGGCGATCGACCGTTCCAGCGTCGATGAACTGCGAGATGGTGCGCGCGCCGCCTTCGATCAGCAGCCGCCTGAGGCCCCGCTCGAACAAGGCCGCCACGATCGCCGAGGGGGAAAGCGGCTTACCCGAGGCATCGATGGTCACGACTTCCACGCCCGGCGGACATGAGGCAGCCTTGGCAGTGCGCACGAGGAGCCGGCGGGCTCCGTCTTCGGCGAGGCAACGCGCACTGTGGGGAAGCTGCCCCTCCGGATCGATGACCACCCGCGCCGGGTTTCTGCCGGCCACGCGCCGCACGGTGAGCTGGGGATCGTCGGCGAGCGCGGTACCGATGCCGACGACCACGGCATCGACGCTGGCTCGCAGCCGGTGCAGGTGATCGAGTGCCGCGGAGCGATTGATCCAGCGGCTCTCTCCCGTGATGGTGGCGATCCGCCCGTCGAGCGACTGGCCGAGCTGAGCGACCACGAACGGGCGGTTGGGGGGCGCGTTACGAATGGCGGCGCAGACATCTGAACCGGGCCCGCTCGGAGCCTGATCGCTGCCGCCTGCCTGTTGAGCCATGGCAACCTTGCACTTGTAGCGCCGACCGCAATCCGACCGCGGCCCTCGCAGTTAGGCCGAATGCGGACGACGGGCAAGATGCTATAGGGAAAAGATGTTCGCATGGTGCCGTCGCGGAGAAGATACAATGGGCATCGCGACGAGAACCGATCCAAGGACGGAGGTTGGCCCCGACGTGTTCGTCCCGGCGGTCCTCGTTTTCTTCACCGGCTGGCTCGCCTTCTCCTGGCCTTGGCTTTCGGGTGCGGTGACCATTCCTTGGGATGCCAAGGCGCACTTTCTGCCGCAGGTCCAGTTCATGGCGGCAAGCCTCGCCCGCGGCGAGTCCGTTTTTTGGAACCCGTACGTGTTTGCCGGATCGCCTCAGATCGCCGATCCGCAATCGCTGATTTTCTCGCCCCCGATGCTGTTGCTGGCGCTCATCGATTCGGCACCGGGCGGCTGGGCGGTCGACACCGCCGTGCTCCTGTCGGTGCTGGCTTCCGGTATCGGCGTGCTGCTGCTGTTTCGCGACCAAGGTTGGCACCCGGCCGGCGGTCTCATCGGCGCGCTCGCCTTTTCCTTCGGCGCGGCGATGGCCTGGCGGCTGCAGCATGTCAACCAGGTGCTGAGCCTCGCTTACCTGCCGTTCGCCATTCTCCTGCTGCGCCGGGCGCTGTTGAGGCAGTCGCTGATCTACGGGCTGGCGGCGGGCATTGTGGCGGGCTTCATCGTGGCAAGCCGCGACCAAGTCGCGCTGCTCGAGACCTACCTGCTTGTAGGCTACGTGCTGGCTCATTGGCTCTCGTCCGAGCGATGGGCTGCTGCCGCGCGGGCGAGCGTGAAGCCGCTGCTTGCCGGCGCTATCAGCGGCGCTGCCGTCGCGCTCGTGCCGGTCGCGCTGACACTGCTGCTTGCGGAACTCTCCAACCGGCCGGAGATCGACTACATTGGCGCCGGTCGAGGATCGCTGCACCCTGCGCTCCTGATCACCTCCGTCATGCCCCATCTCTTCGGGGCCGCCGGAGACATGGCTGAGTACTGGGGCCCGCCGAGCTTCGCCTGGTCTGGCACCGGCCTCTTCATCGCCCAGAACGTCGGCCAGCTTTACATTGGGGCCGTGCCGCTGCTGATGCTGGTGATCGGTGTCGCGCGCGGGATCCTCTGGCATAGCGAGATTCGGTTTTTCACGATCGCCCTGATCGTGGCCCTCCTCTACGCTTTAGGCTGGTACACACCCGCCTTCCGTGTCTTCTACGAGGTGCTGCCCGGCGTCAGCTTCTACCGCCGCCCCGCCGACGCGGTGTTTCTGATTGGCGGACTTGCAGCGCTGCTTGCGGGCTACGTCGCCCATTGCGCCTTCACCTGGCAGCTGCCGCCGTCCCGGATTTGGCAACACTGCGTGCAAGCCGCCGTACCCCTCTGCGCGCTCCTGGCTGGGCTTGGCCTTGCCGTGGGATTCGGTCGCGTGGGGACCGCAGCGGGGGCCATCGTCCTCTCTGCCATCTGTTTCCTGGTCGGGGCCGCGGCGATAGGCGCAGCGCAATGGCTGAGACCCGTGCGGCCGCTGGCCGCGTTGGTGTTGCTCGGCACAACCGTGGCCGCCGACCTTGCCGTGAATAACGGCCCGAACGGCGCCTCCGGCCTGCCGCCCTCTGTCGCCGGCGTCCTCGAGCCCGACACCGACAACGCGACCATTGCGCTCCTCAAGCGTAAGGTTGCCGAGACAAGCAACGATACGCGGCGCGACCGGGTGGAACTCGCCGGGCTAGGCTTTCACTGGCCCAACGCCAGCATCACCCACCGTCTGGAACAGACGCTTGGCTATAACCCCGTCCGCGTGCGCCTTTATGCCGCCGCAACCGGAGCCCAGGACACCGTGGGCCTGCCCGAGCAGCGCACCTTTGCGCCGCTCTTCCCTTCCTACCGCTCGCTGATGGCCGACCTGCTCGGCTTGCGCTTCATCGCAACCGGGGTGCCGATCGAATCGATCGACAAGTCGCTGCGGCCCGGCGATCTCACCCTCATCGCCCGCACCGGCGATGGCTACGTGTATGAGAACCCGCGCGCGCTGCCGCGGGTCATGTTGGTCCCCAACGCCATGACGGCCGACTTCAACGACCTGCTGACGACCGGCCAATGGCCGAGCTTCGACCCAAACACAACCGTCCTGCTGGAGGCTGCCGAAACCACCGCCGAGCGTCCTTCAGGGTGGGCCCGCATCGTGACTTACCTCAACAGCGAGGTCATCATCGAAGCAGAGAGCCCGGCGGGCGGATTCGTAGTGCTGAACGACGTGTGGTTTCCCTGGTGGCGCGCGGAGGTGGATGGCCGTCCGGCCCCGATCCTCAGAGCTAATGTCATCTTCCGCGCGGTCGCGGTGCCGCCCGGCCGCCACACCGTGCGCATGATCTTCAAGCCGCTGTCGGGCGCGCTGGCCCAGGCCCTTGGCCGATGAAGAACGCCGCCAGCGAAAATTGCCGGATGACGCGGCTTGCCCGACTTGCGCCTCTTTCTCCCGACAACCGTTTCGGATAGAGCCACAGTCGCTGGCGGCATTGAACTTCGCCAATCGCCGACCCCATCCCCGCGCCCAAGGTCCAGCCCCATGAACCTGCTCAGCGTCTACTTGAGAGCGCTCGGCATGCTGGCCTCGGAGCGCTGGCTGACGTTCTGGCTCGTTGTTGCCAACGTCGGCGTGGGACTCGTCGCCCTGGCCGAGCCGATCTTGCTTGGCCGCGTCGTGGACGCCATCGCCAAGGGTCAGGAGGCCTATGGCTACATCGGCCTGTGGGCAGCCTTCGGCCTGTTCGGGATCCCGGCCGGTGTCGTGGTTGCGGTTGCCGCCGACAGGCTCGCCCACCGCCAGCGCCTAGCCGCCATGGCGCGCGCCTTCGAGCGCTCCATTACCCTGCCGATCAGCTACCACGCCGAGCGCGGATCGGGCGCGGTGGTCCGCATCATTCTCGCCGGCACCGATTCGCTGTTTGGCACCTGGCTTGCCTTCATGCGCGAGCAGGTTGCGGCCTTCGTGAGCATCGCCTTGCTGGTGCCGACCGCCATCTACATGAATTGGCTGCTTGCCCTGCTGCTCGCCGTCCTGGCCGCCACCTATGCCGTGCTCAACGCCTTCGTCATCTATCGGACCTCCGACGGGCAAGCGGCGGTGGAACGCTATCACATTGATGTCGCCGGTCGTGTCGGAGATGTGCTCGGCAACCTGATGGTGGTGCAGAGCTACGCCCGGTTGGCCGCCGAGGCATCCGCTCTTCGGGGCATGATGGGTGCACTGCTTTCGGCGCAATATCCGGTGTTAACATGGTGGGGGCTGCTCACCGTGCTGACCCGCGCCGCCTCGACGGTCACTATGGTGGCCGTGTTCGCGATCGGCGCCTGGCTCGCTGCCGAAGGTCGGGCGAGCGTGGGTGAGATCGTGAGCTTTGTCGGATTTGCCACGCTGCTGATCGCCAAGCTCGAACAGCTCTCCGGTTTCGTGGCGCGCATCTTCATGCAGGCCCCGACCCTCACGTCGTTCTTCGACCTGATCGATGCAACACACGAAATCCTGGAGCGGCCGGGCGCGGTCGCCCTCGAGGTCGTGCGGGGCCACGTCCGTTACGAGAAGGTGAGCTTCCGTTACGGGCCCGGCGCGCAGGGCGTGTTCGACCTCGACTTCGAGGCCCAGCCGGGCCAAACGGTCGCCCTGGTGGGCCCGACCGGAGCCGGCAAGACCACGACGCTCGCCCTTCTGCAGCGGCTGCGGGACCCCGATCTGGGCCGCATCCTGATCGATGGCCGCGACATCCGGGACGTGACGCTCGCCTCGCTGCGCGCCGCCATCGCAGTCGTGTTCCAGGAGGCCGGCCTCTTCAACCGGTCGATCGGCGAGAACATCAGGATGGGCTCGCCCAATGCCAGCGACGCCGAGGTCGAGCAGGCGGCGCGCCTTGCCGAGGCCCACGAGTTCATCTTGCAGAAGGATGGGGGCTATGGCTTCGTGGCGGGCGAGCGCGGCGCCGCCCTTTCCGGGGGCGAACGCCAGCGCATCGCCATTGCCCGTGCCATCCTGAAGAATGCGCCGATTCTGATCCTCGACGAGGCGACCAGCGCGCTCGACACCGAGACCGAGGGCAAAATCAAGCGAGCGCTCGACGCGGTGCGTCGCGGCCGCACCACCTTCATCATCGCGCATCGCCTGTCGACGGTCGCCAACGCCGATCTTATTCTGGTGTTCGATCGCGGCCGCATCGTCGAGCGCGGCAGTTTCGAGTCGCTCGTCGCACGCGGCGGTCTGTTCGCGCGGCTGGTGGCCGAAGGCGGGTTCACCGAGCCCACGCGCCCCGACAGGCCGGACAACGAAGGCCGCTTGGAACCCTCCGTAGAACGCGCCTTCGCCACGTCGGGATGAGCCTGCAGCGCCTCTTTGACTAAAGCTTGTGCGCCATGCGCTCCCGCTTGGTTGCGAGATAGCGCGCATTGAAGCGCGACGGTGTGACCACGTGCGGCAGCTGCTCAAGCACGGTGATGCCGTGGCCTTCGAGCGCCTCGACCTTGAGCGGGTTGTTGGTCAGCAGCCGCACCTTGGGACAGCCCATGTGCTTGAGGATCTTGGCCGCAAGCTCGTAGTCGCGGGCATCGACCGGAGCCCCGATCGACAGGTTTGCATCGACCGTATCGAGGCCGCGATCCTGCGCCGCGTAGGCCTTGATCTTGTTGACCAGGCCGATGCCGCGTCCCTCGTGGTGAGGGAGGTAGATGATCACGCCGAAGTGGCTTGCGATGATGCGCTCGAGCGCCTTCTGCAGCTGCTGGTAGCAGTCGCACCGCAACGAATGGAAGATGTCGCCGGTAATACAGCCGCTGTGCACGCGCACGATCGGGATCTCGGCCTTACCGTTCTCGATACGGTGGACAAGCGCCATGGCCTGGTAGGACGCCGTCTCATCCTCGTAGGCATGCGCCTCGAGCTCGACCTCCTTGCCCTGAAATTCGATCGGAAGAACGGTCCGCGCCGTATCCTGGAACATCTGGTTCTGCGGCCCTTCTGCCGGTGAGGACTTGGTCGCCGACGCCCACCGCCGTGCCAGCAGGCCGGCGCCGGGCCCGCTCGGCAACACCACTGAAGGGTTTACGCCCCCGGCTGACCGCACTTGGGCGGATGCCGGCTG
Source organism: Hyphomicrobiaceae bacterium (assembly GCA_035574175.1). Taxonomy (GTDB): domain Bacteria; phylum Pseudomonadota; class Alphaproteobacteria; order Rhizobiales; family Hyphomicrobiaceae; genus DATLZB01. The sequence goes on along the minus strand of DATLZB010000242.1, from coordinate 1,569 downwards.
GGCCGACGGGATGGAGTTGGACATGCGTATAGCCTCGCTTCGAGAATGCGAACAATCGGATGCAGGAGCTAGTGACGGCCAGTCGGCGTGCGGCACAGTGTCCAGCACACCGTCACCTGAGGATACTGCCGCGAACCGCACTCAGCGTTCGTGGCGACGATTAATCCTGCTGGCATCGGGGTTCGGGCAGTAGCCTCCGCCGTTGACGCCCATGGATGGCTCGCCATTGGATTGCCGTTCTCACGCTCCCCTGCAAGTTGCCGCTAGGCCAATGTGCATCCCCGACCCCATACCATTGATCCGAACACTGTGGCGCGATTAGGGTAAATGGGGCCCCTTGCACACCATGGCGCCAGGAGCTGTCATGGCCCTTTGGCTTGTATTTCATAAGTAAGGCTGGTGATCCAGATAGGTTACCTGCGCGATCGGTCAAGGGCGCTCCAAGACCGAACGCCCCCGGCCGTGGCTTGGTTCCCCGCTTGCCGGACCCTAGGCTTCCCCAAACCGCTTTTCATGTTCCGCCTTGCTGCGCTGCAAGCGCCGTTTGCCGCCCGGATTGCACGTCCGCCTCCAGCGGCTCCCACGGCACCCGCCCTGCATCGAGGATGCGCCGGCGCAGGTCGACGGTCTGCCGCCGGCCAATGCTGGCGCCGTGGCGTTCGAGCCATTTGTGCATCTCCGAACGCCCGGACGCGTAAAGATAATTCAACAGCCCGCGGTCGGGGGTGAGCTTGCTTTCCGTGCTGAGCCCCATCGTGTATCGGCCGGCCTCGAGCAGGTGGAAGCGATGGCGTCTGAGACGCTTGAGCCGCCTGCTGGCCCGCCAGCCGAGCTTGGTTTCCTGCGCCATTGCGACGAACTCCGCATCGCGCAAGAAGGGCTGGTTGAACGTGATCGTGTTGACCCGGTCGGCGATGTCGCGGGCGCTGCGGGGGGGATTGCGCCGCTCGAGCGGATTGAGCAGCACGATGAGGGTGTCCGCCACGCGGCTTTCGCTTGCCAGCGTGACGATATCGGGATTGGCCGAGAACCCGCCGTCCCAGTAGGCGCGGCCCCCGATCTCGACGGCGTGGTGCAGGCTGGGCAGACAGGCCGAGGCCAGCACGGCCTCAACGGTGAGCTCGCGGCGTCGGAACAGGCGGGCCCGCCCCGTCGCCACGTCGGTTGCCGCAATCAGCAGCTCGCCTCCAGGCGCCGTGCGGATCTTCTCGAAATCGATGTGGGCCGTCAGCAATTGCCGGAAGGGATCGAAATTCAGCGGATTGAACTCGTAGGGCGAGAGGAGGCCGGCCACATTTGGCAGCGGTGCCGAGCGGGTGAGCCCGTAAAAGAACGGATTGAAGCGCACGAGGTCGGGAACGCCGGCCTTTTCCACCGCTTCCCACACCTGCCGCAGCACCGCGCGCGCGGCCGCGGGGCCACCGTTGGCCAGCCCCGCCGCCAGCGCTGCGGCGTTGATGGCTCCGGCACTGGTAGCGCTGACCCAGGCGATTTCGAGTCCATCCTCCTCGAGCAGCCGGTCGAGCGCGCCCCAGGTGAAGGCGCCGTGGGCGCCGCCGCCCTGGAGCG
>DATLZB010000241.1:0-8334 GCA_035574175.1 Hyphomicrobiaceae bacterium | reverse complement strand
CGCTCTCACCGGTGCTTTCGAGCTGACGGACGACGCTCGAGACCATCTGCTCGATTCGCTCGGCCGGGATCGGCCGCTTGCGCAAGGCAACCTCGACCGAGCGGGAAAGCTTGTTGCGGTCGAACGGCACGCCGTTCTTGTTGCAGGTGATGTGGGCCCGCCCGAGCGCCTTCTCCGAGATGATGCCGGTGAGCTTTTTTGGTCTCAAGTCGACGAGAATGAGATGCGTGTCGGTGCCCCCCGAAACGAGGTCGAAGCCGCTCGCGCTCAGCACCTCCCCCATGGCCTTGCAGTTGTCGACCACGGCACGCGCATAAGCCTTGAACTCCGGGCGCAGGGCCTCGCCGAGCGCCACCGCCTTGGCCGCGATGATGTGCATGAGCGGGCCGCCCTGGATGCCGGGGAAGATTGCCGCGTCGATCTTCTTGGCGATGTCGGCGTCGTTGGTCAGGATCATGCCGCCGCGCGGCCCCCTGAGCGTCTTGTGCGTGGTCGTCGTCACCACGTGGGCGTGGGGCAGCGGGCTCGGGCTCACGCCGCCGGCGACGAGACCGGCGAAGTGCGCCATGTCGACCATCAGGAAGGCCCCGACCTCATCGGCGATCGCCCGGAAGGAGGCAAAATCGATATTGCGCGGATAGGCCGAGCCGCCAGCGATGATGATGCGCGGGCGGTGAGCCTTGGCAAGGCTCCTCACCTCGTCGAGATCGATACGATGGTCCTGGCGGCGCACCCCGTAGGAGACCGCCCGGAACCATTTGCCCGACTGATTGACGGGCGAGCCGTGCGTGAGGTGGCCGCCGGCGGCCAGGGACAGCCCGAGGATCGTGTCGCCCGGCTTGGCCAGCGCCATGAACACCCCTTGATTGGCCTGGCTGCCCGAACTCGGCTGAACGTTGGCGAAGGCACAGCCGAACAGCGTCCTGGCGCGCTTGATGGCGAGCGACTCGGCGATGTCGACGTACTGGCAGCCGCCGTAGTAGCGCCGGCCTGGGTAGCCCTCCGCGTACTTGTTGGTGAGCACCGAACCCGCAGCTTCGAGGACCGCCTTCGAGACAAAGTTCTCGGAAGCGATGAGTTCGATTTCGGTTTGCTGGCGGCGGAGCTCCTTGCCAAGCGCGGCGGCAAGCTCCGGATCGCTCTCTGCGAGCGTGGCATCCAGCATGCGATGCTTACTCCGCCGCGAGCGAGGAAGCGGGCACCTCGGACAGCGGGCACTCTGCCCACAACGCGGAGAGCGCGGCCACCAGGTGGTCCATCTCGGCATCCGAATGCAGCGGTGACGGCGTGAATCTCAATCGCTCGGTGCCGCGCGGCACCGTCGGGTAATTGATCGGCTGCACGTAGATGCCGAACCGCTCGAGCAGCGTGTCGGAGATCGCCTTGCAGTGGACGGGATCGCCCACCATGACCGGCACGATGTGGCTCGGGTTGTCAAGAACGGGCAATCCCGCAGAGGTGAGCCGGCGCTTCAACGTGCGCGACCGCTCCTGAAGGCGCGCCCGCTCGAGCCCGCTCACCTTCAAGTGGCGCACGCTGGCGAGCGCGCCAGCAACGATCGCCGGGGCGAGCGACGTGGTGAAGATGAACCCGGAGGCATAGGAGCGTATGGCATCGCAACAGTCGCGGCTTGCGGCGATGTAGCCGCCCATGACGCCGAAGCCCTTGGCCAGCGTACCGTTGACGATGTCGATGCGGTCCATGACGCCATCGCGCTCGGCGATGCCGCCGCCGCGGGGACCATAGAGCCCAACCGCGTGCACCTCGTCGAGGTAGGTCAGCGCGCCGTACTTCTCGGCGAGATCACAGATCGGTCCGATCGGTGCGATGTGGCCGTCCATCGAATAAACGCTCTCGAAGGCGATGATTTTTGCGCGATCGCGATCAAACTCCTTGAGCTTGGCCTCCAGATCGGCAAGATCGTTGTGCCGCCAGATGCGCTTCTCGCCGCCACCGTGGCGGATGCCGGCGATCATCGACGCGTGATTCTTCTCATCCGAAAGAACGACGACCCCCGGCAGCAGCTTGGCTAGCGTGGACAGCGTCGCTTCATTGGCCACGTAGGCCGAGGTGAACAGCAGTGCGGACTGCTTGCCATGCAGGTCGGCAAGCTCCGCCTCGAGCTCGACGTGGTAGTGTGTGGTGCCGGAAATGTTGCGGGTGCCGCCCGAGCCCGCACCGACCGTATCGATGGCCTCGTGCATGGCCGCCAGCACGGCAGGGTGCTGGCCCATTCCGAGGTAATCGTTCGAGCACCACACCGTGATCTTGCGCGTACCCCGCTTGGAAAAGTGCAGGGCGTCCGGAAAGGCGCCGCAGGCCCGCTTCAGATCCGCGAACACGCGGTAACGCCCCTCCTGCCTCAAGGCAGCCAGCGCCGCAGCAAACCGGGCCTCGTAATCCATACCCCTACGCTCCGTCGTTGTCCGCCGACCATAGGCCGAGCCGGGCGCTCCACACATGAGTAGAAATAACGCACCTTGCGTGCGCCACGCAATCGAGGCAGGTCATGGGCAGACGTGGGTAGGGCGGCTTTGTGCTCAGTAGTCGGCCGCCTTCGCTCCGAGGCCGTCCTTCTGGTAGAGGTCGCGGCGAAACTGGACCACCCCGTCCGGCGTCGCCCAAGCTGTTATGTAGGCAAAATAGAGGGGCACCGGCCGCTTCAGCCTGACGTCACGGCGCTCGCCGGATTCCTTCATCGCGACGATCTTTTCGAGCGACCAGCCATCGTCGGCCAGCAGCCAGGCAGCAAGCTGCTCGATGCCCTGCACCCTGACGCAGCCGGAGCTGGCGGCGCGGAAGTTGCGCCCGAACAGAGACTCCGAGGGCGTATCATGCATGTAGACCGAATAGCTGTTGTGAAAGTTGATCTTCAGAAAGCCTAACGGGTTGTCCTTGCCGGGCTGCTGGCGGTACTGCAGCCCCTGCACCTGGCCCGAATTCCAGTCGAGCTTGGCGGGGTCAAGCTTCCTGCCGTTGCCGTCATAGGCATCGATACCGTACTTGATCAGCACGCTCTGCTTGACCCGCTGCAGCTCGCGCCCCTTCGGGATCAGGTCCTTTTCGATCACGGTCGGCGGCAGGATCCACTCCGGATTGAAGTTCATCTGGTGGATAGCCGAGCGCAGCACCGGCGTCGGCCGGTCGATCTTGCCGACCACGCCCGCGTGCCGCGATACTACCTTGTCGTTCTCGACGGCCTCGATCTGCGCAGCCGGAATGTTGACCACCACGTAGCGTTTGCCGATCGAGCGGGCGAGCTCCTGCAGGCGGCCGAGGTTGACCTCGAGCTGTCGCAGCCGTGCCGTGGCCGGCACGTTGAGCGCGGCAATGGTGCGCTTGTCGACGATGCCCGAAGGCGGCAGGCCGTTCGAGGCCTGAAACCTCTTAACCGCGTTCTCGAGTGAGTAGTCGAAATGCTCGGCAATGAGCGCCGTCTCCTTGAGATCGCCCGACAGCATCAGCCGCTGACGCAGCAGCGCGACGGCAGGATCGTTGGTGCCGGCTTGCATCTGAACATCGGGGAGCGCACGCCAGCCGCCGATCTTCACGACGTTGGCGTAGCGCTTGATCGCAGCCTTCGTCGCTTCGATGTTGGCGGGCGAAAGCGTCGGCAGCCCCTTGGCCGGGTTTGCCTCCCACTCGCGTACGAACTCGCGTTCGTAGCTGCGGTTGCTCGCCATCACCTGGAAAGCATCCCGGAAGGGTGACCATTCGGGACCATCGTAGGCCGCGCTTGGCGCTACGCCTGCGCCGATCGCCGCCGCGATGACCAGCAGCCCCCTTGAAACGGCCCGAAAAGAGGGTCGCAGATCGAACCCTCGGATCCGCAAGGGGTCGGCGACCCCGTGCGTAAGTATGCTCATGATCGCCCCGTTCCCGTTCGAGATGCCGAGCGGTGGGTGACAGACGCAAAACGAAGCACCCGCTGCGCCTTCACTAACACAGCGTGCAGCACCAAGCACAGTATGAAAAGGCCGAAATCCCAGACCGCCGTGCCGCGAGCGAACCGTGATGCGCCGTCGCAACAAAACGCCGGCGGCCCGCCGCACTCGGCCGCTGGCACCCCGCGTAAGGCAGACGCGCCCTACAGCCTGAACCGTATCTGGTCCGACCAGAACCGCTCGAGCCGCATGAGAGCGCGGTTGAGGGTTCTGAAGTCTTCGGCCGAGATCTCGGCCACCGCCTCGATCGAGCCGAGCTGGCGCTGATAAAGCCTATGAACGACTTGGCAGGCCTGCTTGCCCTTTTCCGTCAAGCTCACACGCACGGACCGGCGATCGGTTTCCGACCGCTTGTAGTGAATGTAGCCCATGTCGACGAGCTTCTTGAGGTTGTAAGAAACGTTCGATCCCAAGTAGTAGCCACGCGTCTTCAACTCCCCAGCGGTGAGTTCGCTTGAGCCGATGTTGTAGAGCAGAAGGGCCTGGACCGAATTGAGATCTGCCCCGCCGGTGCGGTCGAATTCGTCCTTGATGACATCGAGGAGTAGCCGATGCAGCCGCTCGATCAGCCTCAGTGCCTGCAAGTACTCGGCGTGGAACGCCTCGCCGCCCATGGCCGGCGCGCGGTGGCGCGCAACATCCAATGCAACACTCATGGCCCTGCCTTTCGGTCTGACGCATGCCGGCTTGCTGCCAGCTTTCCCGGTTTTTTCGGGTTGTCGCAAATCTAGTGCAGAGCTGCTAAAACTTACCCTAATAGCCATAGTAAACGTAGAGTAGCCGCCGTCTAACTAAACATCCCATTAATCTATTGCACCGTTGCTTGTTCCAAATGGGATTGGACTGGGCAGGCGATTAGACGCGGGCGGCCTGCATTTCCTGGCGGGTCGGCAGCACGAGTTCGGCACCAGGCAAAGGCTGAAAGACTCGTTCAACCATTGCTTCACTGACATCTTCAAGTCGCTCGGGGCGCCAGCGTGGAGCCCGGTCCTTTTTGATCAGGCGCGCGCACACACCCTCCGCAAAGTCGGGCGCCATGATCATCCGGCAGGCCAGCCGGTAATCGACGGTCAATGTCTGACGCAGGTCGAGAGCGCGGGCCCAACGAATGTGGGCCAAGGTGACGGCGAGCGCGAGAGGTGAGCGTCCGGCAAGGTCGGCAAGCACTCCCTCGCACCACTCCCGCGCGCAGCGCTCGCTGCGCAGCCGTTCGATGATGTCAGGCAGCGTCGGCGCCGAGAAGCATCGCTCGATGACCTCCGCATAGCGCTCGAGTTCGCCGGCGCCGGGATCGTCGTGGCGCGCATCGAGCACCGGATCGATCGGATCGGCCTCGACAACGGCGGCCTCGATCTCGGCAAACCGTGCGGCCGGAATGGTGTGGGTGACGAGCCCCAACCGATAGGCGTCCGCCGGGCCGATAGCGCGGCCGGTCAGTCCGAGGAACAGGCCGAGCTCATGCGGCAGGCGCGCGAAGGTGTGGGCAACGCCGTCGTCCGGAAAAAAGCCAATCGCCGTCTCGGGCATGGAGAAGCGATAGTCCTCGCCGGCCACCCGATGCGTTCCGTAGAGGGTGATGCCGACGCCTGAGCCCATGACCGGCCCATTGATCAGGGAAACCGTCGGCTTGGAGAAGCACTCGTGCAACCAGTTGAGGGCGTACTCCCGGGCAAGGGATTGCCGGGCTCGATCGGGTTCACTCCTTGCCAAGTGCACCAACTCGCGCACGTCCCCGCCGGCACAGAATATGTCATCCAGCGCCGACTTCACCACCACGCCGTAGATTTGCGGATCGCGCGCGAAGGCCGGGAAAGCCTCGGCGAGCCGCCTGCGCATGGCGTCGTTAAGAGCGTTCCTCGCCTCGGGGCGCTGCAGCGTAATCAGCCCTGCCGCGCCGCGCCGGGCGATGTCGATACCAACCGCCCCGTCCACACCTTCTGCCAACGCCTGTCTCCCGCTCTTTTCGATCTCGACCCTCGACCGCACCATTCTCGACTTCCCGCAAGGGCTATACAGCGCCCGTGGCGCACGTACACTTCAAGCACTGATTCGCACCTCTGCGCCGGAAACGGGCACACCGGCGACTCACGATACGGACGGGCCGATGAAACCGGCAAGACTTGCACTTGCTGCCCTGATCGGGGGCCAGTTGCTGCTGGCCGATGCGGCCGCTGTGGAAGGACAGCGCCAAGTCGCTCAGCTCTCTGCCGTGCCGCCGATCCCGCTGCGCAAGCCGGCGCAATGGGGCGCCGCCGAAGGAGGTCGAGGAGAAGTGTGGACCCCGGCGGTTGTTGCCGAAGCCAAGGCACGTTGCGCAGCCGTGCTCAAAGGTCTCGATGTGACCGCAATTCCGCACGAACCGATCCAGGAAGGAGCTTGCGGGGCCCCCGCTCCCATTACGCTCATCAGGCTCGGCCGTGATCCCGAGGTCGTGCTCTCGCCTCCCGCGGTGGTGACCTGCGACATGGCCCGACGGCTGCATGCCTGGGTGCGCGAGGACGTACAGCCTTTGGCGCGCAAGCTGCTCGGCGCCCCCATCGTCACCATCGAGACGATGAGCTCCTATTCCTGTCGTAACGCCTACGGGCTGGCCAAGACACGGCTCAGCGAGCACGGCCGCGCCAATGCCCTCGACATTGGCGGCTTCCTCACGGCCAACGCGGAGTCGGCGCGAGTGCTCGCCGACTGGGGACCGACGGCACGCGCGCTCGCGGCGGAGGCGGTCCAGAAAGCGGCGGCGCAAAAGGATCAGGCGACGGCCAGCAAACCGGTCGCCTCCGCCGGGCCGGAGACACAACCGGCGGCGGCCGACCCTACCGGGACCGCCAAATCGCACTGGACGGCGGTCATTGCCACGCAGGTGAAGAGCATGCTCGGCCTCTCGCCTCTGCCGTCCAACAATCATGGCGCAGACGAGGCCGCGATGCTTGGGCTCGTGGAGCCGAGTCGGCTGGGAGGTCCCAAGCAGGAAACGCGCGGAATAGGCTCGCCGGATGTCGACCGCGGAGCTCGGCGCAGCCAGTTTCTGCGACAGACGCATACCGCCGCCTGCAGGCACTTCGGCACGGTATTAGGGCCTGAAGCGAACGAAGCGCACAGGAACCACCTGCACCTCGACCTTGCCGAGCGGTCGAGATCGAATTTTTGCGAGTGAGCCCGCTCAGGATGCCGCCGGTCGCGCACCCTTGCGCCGCTGCACCGCCAGGACCACAACCGCGAGGATCTCGAACAGCATCTGCGCAGCGGCCTGAGCCGTGTTGCTGGTTGCATCGTATTGCGGTGCAACCTCCACGACGTCCCCGCCGACGATATCGAGGCCTGCCGCGCCGCGGATGAGTTCCATCACCTCCCGCGGCGAGAGGCCGCCTACCTCGGGCGTACCCGTTCCCGGCGCAAAGCCCGGATCGAGGCTGTCGATATCGAAGGAGATGTAGGCCGGCCCCGTACCCAGCACCTCCCGCATGCGGCCAACGGTGCGCTCAAGACCGAGCCGCGCGAATTCTTCCGCATGGATTACGGTCATACCGCTATCGTAAGAGAACTCCCAAAGGTACTCTGCCGAGCCGCGAATGCCGATCTGGATGGTACGTTCAGGATCGAGCACTCCTTCTAGTACCGCCTCGCGAAAGTGTCCGCCGTGGTGCAGCCGGCTGCCCTCAAACGGCCCGCCCGTGTCGCAGTGGGCATCGATGTGCAGCATGCCGAGCGGTCGGCCGGCACCCAGTGCCTTCAGGATCGGCAGACTGATCGAGTGGTCGCCGCCGACGGCCAGCGTCGCCACACCCGCACGCCGCGCCGCCGCGAACAGGCTGCCGATGTCCGCGTGGCTGTCGGCGAGGTTGTAGCGGCTGCGGAACGGCACGTCACCGACGTCGGCAACGTTCACTGCGGCCGACGGCACGAAGCGATGCACATGGTGGTAGGGACCGATGCGTTCGATCTGGCGCACCGCCCGCGGCCCGAACCTGGCGCCCGGGCGATTGGTGACACCAAGGTCCAGCGGCACGCCGACCAAGGCGACGTCGAGACCGCCGAAATCGGCAAGGGAGGGCGCGTCAAGTCGCAGCGGCGCATCGAGCAACGTGCTGACGCCGGCATAGGGCTTGGCGCGGCGCTCCGCGCCGGTGAAAAGGAGGTCGACGACCTTCTTGAATTCGGGATCGTGCACCTCGCCAGCGGCCGCGCCAACGTATTTCTTGCGGAGGGCTTCGAGCTTATCGGCATCCATCGCTGGGTCTCCCGCACCTGTACGTGCCCGATTCGCGCCTCCATGCTATCCCATCCGTTAACAGTCATCGCCCGCGGCAGGCCGGCTTCTGCGCGCCGGGCCCTGGATGTGGCGCAAAACCTGAGAGCAGACGCGGTGAGATCGCGCTTGGTCAGCGCCCGG
>DATLZB010000240.1:0-14367 GCA_035574175.1 Hyphomicrobiaceae bacterium | reverse complement strand
CCGGCGGCAGACGGGTCGGGTTGCCGATAAGCCACCAGCGATCGGGATCATGACGATGATGAGGAATTTCGACGATTTCCAGAAATGGAGTCAGGCCAGCATGGACACGGCGCTGAAGGCGTTCGGCGAGTGGAACAAGGGCTGGCAAGCCATCGCCTCGGAAATGGGCAACTACACCAAGCGCTCGTTCGAGGACGGCTCGGCGACCTTCGAAAGGCTGTTGGGCGCCAAGTCGCTCGAGCAAGCAATTGAGATCCAATCGACCTATGCCAAGCGCTGCTATGACGACTACATGCAGCAAATGTCGAAGATCAGCGCCATGTACGCCGACGTCGCCCGCGAGGCGGTCAAGCCGATGGAACGCTTCATGCAGGGGCAACGCTGAGACGTCGGCCCGGCGGTCATCGCCTCGCCTAGAGCATGCCGGCCCGGGCAAACATCCCGGGCCTTCTTTGTGTCGATTTGGCGAACGAGTCTTGGGCCCCAGCGAGCCCGCCGTCGCCGGCCCGGTCACGCAGCGTTGGTGGCGGCGTTGCCTATTTGCGGGAAGCGGTGAGGTTGCTTATTTTGGTGAAGCACGGCCTTGCGCCGGGCGCACGGAAAGAGGACTAGCGGATAGACGACGGACGCCGATTGTGACTTTCATGCTGACCATGCAACAGGTGCGATCGATGGCCGGAAAGGGCGGACCGGGAAAGGGCGGCGATGAGGACGGCCGCACCGGTCTCGTCACTAAGACACGGCCGAAGACCAAGCGGCCCAACCTCTACAAGGTGCTGTTGCTCAACGACGACTACACGCCGATGGAGTTCGTCGTGCATGTGCTCGAGCGCTATTTCAACAAGGGTAGGGAAGAAGCAACTCGAATCATGCTGCACGTGCACCACAAGGGCGTCGGCATCTGCGGCGTGTATACCTACGAGGTGGCCGAGACGAAGGTGACGCAGGTCATGGATTTCTCCCGCCAGCACGGCCATCCTTTACAGTGCACCCTCGAGAAGGAGTAGGAAACCAAGTGCCGTCGTTCTCGCAAAGTCTCGAAGCCGCCCTGCACAGGGCGCTGGAGTTTGCCAACGCTCGCAATCACGAGTACGCCACCCTCGAGCACCTGCTGCTGGCGCTGATCGACGATCGCGACGCGGCGGCCGTGATGCGGGCCTGCAACGTGGACACCGAGGCGCTTCGCCGCCGCATCACGGAGTACCTCGACGCCGAGTTGGCGGCGCTCGAGGTCAAGGGCGCGACCGAGGCACAACCCACCACTGGCTTCCAGCGGGTGATCCACCGCGCCGTCGTGCACGTGCAGTCTTCTGGCCGCGAGGAGGTGACCGGCGCCAACGTGCTGGTCGCCATGTTCGCGGAGCGCGAGAGCCACGCCGCCTTCTTCCTGCAAGAGCAGGATATGACCCGCTTCGACGCGGTCCAGTATATCAGCCACGGCATAGCCAAGCGGCCCGGCATGTCGGAGCCCAAGCATGTGCGGGGGGTCGACGACGACGACTCCTCGAGCGAGGGCAGCGGCGAGGGTAAGAAGCCGGGCGTCGATGCGCTCAATGCCTACTGCATCAACCTCAATAAGAAGGCGCGCGAGGGTCGCATCGACCCGCTGATCGGGCGCGAGACCGAGGTCTTGCGCACCATCCAGGTGCTATGCCGGCGCCAGAAGAACAACCCACTGTTCGTCGGTGATCCAGGGGTCGGCAAGACGGCGATCGCGGAGGGCTTGGCGCGCAAGATCGTCAAAGGCGAGGTGCCTGACGTGCTGCGCAACGCCACCATTTTCGCCCTCGACATGGGCGCGCTGCTCGCCGGCACGCGCTATCGCGGCGACTTCGAGGAGCGCCTCAAGGCGGTGATGAGGGAGATCGAGAACTACGAGGGCGCGATTCTCTTTATCGACGAGATCCACACGGTGATCGGTGCGGGAGCCACCTCGGGCGGGGCGATGGATGCTTCCAACCTGCTCAAGCCGGCGCTGCAGTCGGGCACCGTGCGCTGCATCGGCTCGACCACCTACAAGGAGTACCGCCAGCACTTCGAGAAGGACCGCGCGCTGGTGCGCCGGTTCCAGAAGATCGACATCAAGGAGCCCACGGTTGAGGACTCGATCGAGATTCTCAAAGGACTGAAGCCCTATTTCGAGGAGTTTCACAAACTCAAGTACACGAACGAGGCGATCGAGGCGGCGGTGCAGCTCTCGGCCCGCTACATCCACGACCGCAAGCTTCCCGACAAGGCCATCGACGTGATCGACGAGACCGGCGCCTCGCAGATGCTGGTGCCGGAGGGTAAGCGCAAAAAGAAGATCACGGTCAAGGAAGTCGAGGCGACGGTTGCCACCATGGCGCGGATACCGCCCAAGACCGTCACCAAGTCGGATGCCGAGGTGCTCGCCAATCTGGAGAAGGACCTGAAGCGCGTCGTGTTCGGGCAGGACAAGGCCATCGAGGCGCTGGCGAGCGCGATCAAGCTTTCACGCGCCGGCCTCAGGGAGCCCGAGAAGCCGATCGGCTGCTATCTGTTCTCGGGGCCGACCGGCGTCGGCAAGACGGAGGTCGCCAAGCAGCTTGCCAACCTGATGGGCGTGGAGCTTTTGCGTTTCGACATGTCGGAGTACATGGAGAAGCACACGGTCTCGCGCCTCATCGGTGCGCCGCCCGGCTATGTCGGCTTTGACCAGGGCGGGCTCTTGACCGACGGCGTCGACCAGCATCCGCACTCGGTGCTGCTGCTCGACGAGATCGAGAAGGCGCACCCGGACCTGTTCAACATCCTGCTGCAGGTGATGGATCACGGCAAGCTCACCGACCACAACGGCAAGCAGGTCGACTTCCGTAACACCATCCTGATCATGACCACGAACGCGGGCGCCGCCGATCTCGCGCGCGCCCCGATGGGCTTCAACCGGTCGAAGCGCGAGGGCGACGATACGGAGGCCATCAACAGGATGTTCACGCCGGAGTTCCGCAACCGGCTCGACGCGGTCATTCCCTTCTCCGACCTGCCACCCGAGATCATCACCAAGGTGGTGGAGAAGTTCATCTTCCAGCTCGAAGCCCAGCTCGCCGATCGCGGCGTCACCATCGAGCTGACCGAGGCTGCCGCCAAGTGGCTCAGCGAGAAGGGATACGACGAGAAGTTCGGCGCCCGGCCGCTCGCTCGCGTGATCCAGGAGCACATCAAGCGGCCGCTCGCCGACGAGCTCCTGTTCGGCAAGCTTGAGCATGGCGGTACGGTCAAGGTCCTGGTCAAGGGCGAAGGCCAGGAAGCCGTTCTCGACTTCGAGTACATTCCTGCCGATCCCAAGCGGGCAAAGAAGGACGAGGGTGAGGAAGGCGAGGGCGAGGAGCCCGAGACGGTTCTGATCGAGACGACGCCCAGGAAAGCTCTGCCCGGACCCAAGGAGAAGCGCGAGGTGCGTCGGCCCACCGGCACGGTGCCCTCCGTGCCGCCAAAGAGGGACTAGGCTTTCCCCACCGGCCCCTGCTCCGAACGCGCAGGGGCAGGTCCCCTCGGCTCAGGTGGCCAGATGCACTAGGCTCACCCTTCGCTTGGCAAGGATTCGGTCGCCCCGGTGTCGCCGCCGCCCACCCCCGAGCCCGGCAAGTCCCCCGCAATGGCCGCTCCCACCTGGGCCAACAGCGCCACACGGCCCCAAGCGTTCCTGCGCGGTTTCGTGGTGATGGTGGAAACGCCCGGGCTCGTGCTGTTTGCGAGTGCGCTCGGGTTCGGGGCGCTCGCCCGCGACTCGGGCTTCGAACTTGGCCATGCGCTGTTCCTGACGGCCGTCTTCTACGCGCTGCCGGGGCAGGTCCTGCTCGTCGACCAGTTCGCCCGCGGCTCGGCCATTTTAGCCGCCGCGTTCGCCGTGTCGCTGACCGGGATACGGCTGTTTCCCATGACCGTGACGCTCATCCCGCTGGTCAGAGATGACCGCTCCCCGCGCTGGCTTACGCTGCTCGTCGCGCACTACGTGGCGGTGACGGCCTGGGTCGAAGCGCACCGCCGGCTCGGGCCGCTGCCCGCGCACTTGCGGCTGTGCCATTTCCTCGGCCTCGGCTCAGCGCTGCTCTGCAACACGACGGCGGGCACTGCATTTGGGTTTCTGCTCGTGGGCGGGGTCAGCGCGGTGGTCTCGGCCGCCTTCCTGTTCATGACCCCGCTCTATTTTCTGACCTCGCTGGTGGCCACCTCGCGGACCGCCGCCGATCGGCTCGCCGTCCTGTTCGGGCTCGCGCTCGGGCCGCCGCTGTTTCTTCTCCTGCCCGGGTTCGACCTGCTGGCGGCGGGCGTCATCGGCGGCACCCTCGCCCATCGCCTTGGGAAACACTACCAGTGAGCGCGCTCGACGACGGCTTCGGCGGCTACCTTGTGCTGGCGCTGATCGCTGCGCTGGCCCACGAGCCGTGGCGCTGGGCGGGCCTCCTCGTCGGCCGGCGGATCGATGCCGAGGGCGAGGTGTTCCAATGGGTGCGGGCGGTGTCGACGGCGCTGGTGGCGGCGCTGGTGGCGCGGCTCGTGCTGTTTCCCGCCGGCGCGCTCGACACGGTTCCGATCGGCATCCGCGTCGGCGCCTTCGCGTGCGGGCTCGGCTTCTTTCTGTTGGCCGGACGCAGGGTGTGGGCCGCGGTCGCCTTCGGCGCCACCCTGCTTGCCGCCGGCAAGCTCCTCAGCGGATGAGAAGCGGCGTCATGCCGAGATAGGTGCGGTCGCCGATCTGGCGCACGAGAAACTCGGCGACGTCGGCGCGCGAGATGGAACCGGCCGTCCAGCTCGCGGGATCGGTGAGCACGCGATAGACGCCGGTGGCCGGACCGCTCGTCAGCAGCCCGGGGCGCACGATGGTCCACTCGAGGCCGGACCGGCGGATAATCTGCTCCTGCACGTCCTTGTCGTCATAGACGCGCTTCAAGACCAAGGGAAAGATGACGGCGTCGTAGAGCAGCCCGCCGTGGCCGCGACTGTCGCCGGCGCCGAGGCCGGTAACGGCGATTAGGCGCTTCACGCCGGCTCTGGTCATGGCGTCGACCAGCGCCCGCGTCGCCTTTGAAAAGAGCGTCGTGCCCTTTATGATGCTGTCGATGCTGAAGCTCGCGCCAAGCGTCTCGATGACGGCATCGACGCCAGCAAGTGCCCGCTCGACAGTCGGGGGATCGAGAGCATCGCCCGACACTTTCTCGAGGCCCGCATGGTCGATGGCGACCGAGTCCATGCCGCGGGCGAGGGCACGCACTGTATGGGCCGCGGCGAGGGCCGCCTTGACGGTCTCGAGCCCAAGGCCCCGGCTGGCGCCGACGATGAGAACGTGAGCCATCGCGGCCTCCCGGAGCGAGTCAGCCGACCAGCGCGTTGCGGATCTTCTCGGCGTTGCGACTGAGCACCTCGGGCTTCTCGATGGGCCCGCCGGGCGGCTTGAGGGCGACGCCCTCCTGCCGGGGCAAGATGTGGAAATGGAGGTGGAACACGACCTGGCCGCCAGCCTGCTCGTTGAACTGTTGGATGGTGACGCCGGGAGCCTTGAATGCCTTCATAGCGGCTTTCGCCACCTTCTGCACGGTGCGAATGCATTGACCAAGCTGGTCGGGACTTGCATCGAGGAGGTTGCGCGCGGGTCGCTTCGGAATGACGAGGGTGTGCCCCTCGCAGCGGGGCATGATGTCCATGAAGGCCAGCGTGTCGGCGTCCTCGTAGACCTTGTGAGCGGGAAGCTCGCCGCGCAATATTTTGGCGAACACGTTGTTGGAATCATAATTCATGGCGCATCTCCGTCACGATAGGGTGCACAGGTTCTCGCCCCCTGCTGGCGGTAGGGGGCGGCGGCGGCGAGCTCCGTGCGAACCTCCTCCATCTCCCGGCGCTCTTCGTCGAGAAAGCGCTCCACCGCCCGCGCGAAGGCGCGGTCGGCGATCCAATGGGCACTATAGGTGGCGACCGGCACGTAGCCGCGGGCAAGCTTGTGGTCGCCTTGAGCGCCCGCTTCGACGCGCGGCAGGCGGTGGCGAATGGCGAACTCGATGGCCTGGTAGTAGCAGACTTCGAAATGCAGGAATGGGTGGTGCTCGATGGCGCCCCAATAGCGGCCATAGAGGCAGTCTCCGCCGATCAGGTTCAACGCACCTGCTATGTAGCGGCCGCCGCAGCGCACCATCACCAACAGACAGCGGTCGGCCATGGCGCTGCCGAGCAGAGAAAAGAAGCGGCGGTTGAGGTAGGGCCGGCCCCACTTGCGGCTGCCCGTCTCCATGTAAAAGGCAAAGAACGCGTCCCAGTGCGCCTCGGTAATGTCCGTGCCTGTCAGCCACTCAACCGAGGCGCCGTCGGGCAGTGCGTGGGCCCGCTCGCGGCGGATGGCCTTGCGCTTGCGCGAGGCGAGCGCAGCGAGGAAGTCGTCGAAGTCGGCATAGCCCTGATTGTGCCAGTGGTACTGCTTGCCCGTGCGCAGCAGGAATCCGTCGGTGCCGAGCTGGCGCCACTCGTCCTCGGCGAGGTAGGTGAGGTGGACCGAAGAGAGCGAGCGGCGCCGCGCAAGTTCGATGGCGCCGAGTGCAAGCAGGCGCCGGTTCCGCTCCCGATCCGGCCCGGGTCGCGCCAGGAGGCGCGGGCCCGGCACCGGTGTGAACGGCACGGCGATCTGCAGCTTCGGATAGTAGCTGCCCCCGGCACGCTCGTAGGCGTCCGCCCAGCCGTGGTCGAACACATACTCGCCCTGGCTGTGGAACTTCAGATAGGCCGGGCAGGCGGCGGCGATCCCGCCGTTGCCGTCGTCGAGCACCAGATGTTGCGGGACCCAGCCCGTGCGGCCGCCCACGGTGTTGGAGTCCTCCAGCGCCTTCAGAAAGGCGTGGGTCAGGAATGGGTTCAGCCTGTGCGCGTCGGAAATGGCGCATGCGTCCCATGCCGCCCTGTTCGCCTCGGCGATCGCCGGCAGAACCCTGATGGTGGTGCCTTGCGATTTGCTCATGCCGCTCGTCTTTCCGCCCGCGCCGCCGGCTCAGCTGCCGAATTCGTTGTCGAGACGGCGCACGGCGCAGCCGCCGCTCGAGCGCGTCGATACAATACTAGGTTAGTCCGACGCCCCGACAAGGATCAAATCGGGGCGACGCGGGCACCTGCGGCGCGAATGCTGCGAAGGTCGATGCACAGAGGATCGGCGCACGTGCTCACTTGGCGAGCGGATCGGGTCGGATCTGGAAGTGCACGACCATCGGCCTTCGACCCTTACCGCCCTCCATCAGCCACGGTGCGCGGTCGCCACTGGTGGTCCACAAGCCGCGACCCTTCCAACCGGCGTTGGGATCGTCGATGCGCCCGTCGAAGCCCTTGAGGTAGAGCCCGAGCGGATAAGGCAGGCGTAGCAGGATCATGCGGCCGTCGACGAAGGCAATGATGCCGTCGTTGAGGTTGCCGGTTGACATCGGCACGTCATTGCCGAGCCCGAAGGTGTTGTGCTGGTCCACCCAGGTGTAATAGCTCGACTCGGCGCTGTTCTCGCCGATGCCTCTGAAACCGGGTCCCGGATACTGGTGGAATGACCAGCCCTCCGGACAATGGTCGCCGGTCGCCTTGGGACCGTTGAGCGGGCCCTTGCACTTGGACCGATCGAAGCTGCCGAGATGGCCGCTCGCCAGCGACACCCACACCACGCCCTTGCTGTCGATGTCGGCGCCGCGCACGCCGAAGCCAGGCAACGGCACGTTGTAGATCTCGGCAAGCGCCGTCTCCGGCGGGTTGTCGCCTGGCACAAGCCGGACGATGGCGCCGGGATTGGCCCGGTAGGAACCCCAGATCGACCCATCGACCGGGCTCGGCATCACCGCGTAGAAGCCGGCGACGATGCGCTTGTCTTTGGTCGGATCCACGGCATCCTTGGGCTCGACGTACTCATCGCGCTTGCCGTTGCCGTTGGTATCGAGGATGAGCGGCGTCCAGCCCTGCGACTTGGCGGCATCGCCCGTCTCGTCGAACATCTTGGTGTTGATCCAGCCGACCACCGGTCCGCCGCCGCTCGTCCACAGCGTGTCGTTGGCGTCATAGGCGAACTGAAGGTGGTGGGTCTGGAAGCAGGTGTCGACAAAGGTGTACTGCATGGTCCGCGGATCGAGGATGGTGAGCTGGCGGTTGGACTTCTCGAGCGGGAACGCCTTAGCCGAGGGGTGGTCGGAGCCCTTCTTGCAGAAATCGGGGTTCTCCGCGTTGCGAAACCGCGCGGCGAACCACGCGCGGCCCTTCTTGTCAAACATTCCGTTGTGGTTGTTGGTTTTGCTGTTCCAGATCTTCTCGTCTCCCCAGTAGGGCGAAGGCTGCAGCAGCCGGTCGCTCGCCGCGTGTCCGGGTCCCAGGGCTTCCTTGGTATCGGGATCGCGCACCGGTGCATTGAACGTCGAGACCGTGTGCGTCTTTGGGTCGAGGATCGGCCAAGCGTCGGTGCTGTACTCGGGTGAGCCGATCAGGGGACCGTAGGCATTAACCGTCGGGTTGCGCCGGTCTGAGGAGATCAGATCGTGCAGGTAGTGCTTTTCGGTTGACCAGTCCCAGGTGGTGACAACGATGTTGCGCTCCACGCCCTGCGGCCGGCTTGGCTTGGCAAGCGGAAGCTCGCCCTTGGCGATGCGGTCCGTCCACTCGGCGAAGTACCGGAACGGCACGCCGCCGAGTTGGCCGGCGAGCGTGTTGACCATGCTCTCGCCCGACTGGCCCGACTGCACGCGCCGCATCCAGGCCTCCTCCGAGCTGGCAAACTCGCCGAGCCCAGGCGGGAAGGTGCGCGTCGATGCCTGGCCGAGCTGGTGGCAGCCGATGCAGCCGTTGCTCTTCATGGCGTTGAGCCAGTCCGTCTGTTTGACCTTGGCCGGTATCGGGCCCTGGCCGCCGAACTGGCTCTTGTCCGGGATCTCGAGCATCGAATACCAGTAGATCGCCGGGTAGTACTTGGCGGCCTCCGCCTCGCTCAGGGCCACCCTGGCGCGCAAATTGAGGATTCGCCCAGGCTCGGCCTTGACCTTAGCTGAATCCGCAAGCCCATAGCCGCGCACCCAGATGTCGTAGCTGGCCTTGGGCAGATCGGGGATCAGGTAGCGGCCCTGCTCGTCAGTGACGACGATCCTGGCAAAGCGGGTGGGCAGATCCTTCGTTTCGGCAATCACCCAAACGCCGGCTTCAGGTCCGCCCGGCCCAGTCACCACGCCACCGATATCGTCATCGTCGATGGCAACCTGCTGGGCGCTGGCGGGGGATGGCCAAACGGCAAGGCCGAGGACGGCTCCGGCAAAAAGACTGAGACGCAGGGCGCGTGACCCGATCATTGAACGCCTCCTCCACCGCGTATTGGCGCCTTCTTCGCCCGGCGCCTCAAATGGCCGCAGCCTACCTTAGGCAGCTTCGAGATGGCAACGAAGGGATGGGGTCGGGTAGCGCCGGTCACGGTGCTCAATCGGCCGCTTTGCAATGGCAAGCGCCAGCTTCTACGCTGGCCGCTGCGCCGGCGAGAACTCGTCCCGTGGAAGGAGCAGCCGATGACCGCCAGTCGCCAGTTGCTGGTTCTCTTGTTCTGTTGCTGCCTGGTCGCTCCGAACAGCGGCGTGGCCCAGCAGTCTGCGCCTGCCGCCAAGCCGATCATCCTTGCGCCGCACCGCGCCGTCTATGACCTCGCACTGGAGAAGGCATCAGGCAACACGCTTGCCGGCGTGCAGGGTCGCCTGGTCTACGAACTGATCGGATCGGCGTGCTCGGGCTACACGCAGAACATGCGTTTCGTCACCCGCTCTACCAGCAACGAAGGCGAGGTCTCGATCAGCGATCAGCGCAGCTCGACGTGGGAGGACGGCGCCGGCAGCCAGTTCCGCTTCACCTCGAGCCAGTACCGCGATCAGGAGCTCGCCGAGCAGTCGGCAGGCACCGCCCGACGTGACGGTCCTGAAGGCGACATTAAGGTCGAGCTGACGCGGCCGGAGCAGAAACAAGTGGTCATCGGCGGCAAGGCGCTGTTTCCCGTGCAGCACTCCATTGCGCTCATCGCGGCAGCCCGGCGCAAGGAGACATTGTTCACCGCTGACTTCTACGACGGCGCCGAGAACGGCCAGAAATCTTACCTGACCACCGCGGCCATCGGCCGTCAGCTGCCCGCCGGCTTCAACAAGAAACTGCCGCGCATCGCCAATGCCGAGCGACTCGACGCTGTCGCTGCTTGGCCGGTGTCGCTCAGCTACTTCGAGCACGGCCCAGAGAGCAAGGATGCGGTGCCCGCCTATGAGATGTCCTTCGTGTTCTTCGACAACGGCGTCACGCGCCGGCTTTATATCGACAACGGCGAGTACACCATGCGCGGCACGCTCACCGAACTCACCTTTCTGCAAGCGGAGATTTGCCCGAAGGGCTAACGGGCAGGGTCTATTGGCCAGGGTCCCGGCATAGCGCTAAACAGGACGGCTCCCTCCACGGGGCGCGGCATCTCCTACCAGAGCCAGGCCGCACCTCTCACGCCGCTCGCGTCGCCCCAGCGCGGGGGCCTGATGTCCACCCGCTTGCACTCGGCGAACACGTAGGGCGCGGCAAGCGGTGGTACGGCCGAGTAGAGATGCTTAAGCCTCGACAAACCGCCACCCAGCACGATCACCTCCGGATCGAAAATATTAATGACGTGGGCAAGGCCGCGGGCGAGCCGGCTCGCGTGGCGATCAAGCGTTGCCCGGCAGCTCGCGTCGCCCCGGGCGGCCGCCTCGGCAACCTCCTCCGCCCGCAGCGCGTTGCCGGTGACGCGCAGGTGATCGGCGGCGAGGGCGGTCCCTGAGACCCACATCTCCATACAGCCGATGCGGCCGCACCAGCAGGTGGGACCGGGATACTCCTGCGGCGTCATCCAGGGCAAGGGGTTGTGGCCCCATTCGCCGCCGATGGCGCGCGGACCGTCGATCACCTTGCGCTCGAACACGAGCCCGCCGCCGCAGCCCGTTCCCAGGATCACACCAAACACGGAGCGCGCATCCCGCCCTGCCCCGTCGACCGCCTCCGACAGCGCAAAGCAATTGGCATCGTTGGCGAACCTGACCGGGCGCTCAAGCAGGGCGACGAGATCCTCACTGAGCGCCCGGCCGTTGAGCCAGGTGGAGTTGGAATTCTGCACAAGGCCGGTAAGCGGCGACAGCGAGCCAGGCATGCCGACGCCGACGGAGCCCTTGGCGCCGGCCTCCGACTCAAGCCGCAGGACCGCCTCTGCGATGGCCCGCACGGTCGCCTGGTAATCGCCCTGCGGGGCAGCCGTGCGCAGCTCGGCTCTGGTCTCACCCTGGGGCCCGAGCGCAATGCCGGCGATTTTGGTTCCGCCTAAGTCGATGCCGATGCGGAGCGCCGGACTCATGCGCTCTTCCCGGAAAGCAGGCGCAACGCGGGGGCAATGTCGGCGGGGCGGATGCCGGCGCCGGCCGCGAAGGTCAGCAGCAGCGACTCCTCTTCCAGGAGATGCTCGAGCACCGCCGCCAGCGTGGAAGGGGCCGCCGCCTCCCGCATCAGGGCTTCGGGCGTGAGCCCCGTCAACGAGAGGAAGCGGATGAGTCGCCGGCGGTCATCGGTGAGGAAGGCCAGGGCAGAAGCGGCGATCGACTCGGCGGCTTCGGCCGTCATGCCGGCGGACTTCGCAGGCGCATCCATTGATTTACCACCTCCGCGACTGCCCCTCGCTGCCAATACACCTTTAACTGTTGGTTACCGCTTGTGGCGCACAGTGCCCGCCTCAGCCGCCAGTCGAATCGGTGCAGACTGGCCGGGGGTCACATATCGAGTATCTCGGTCGATGAACTATCAGCACAGCGGCACCCTCGAGGGTTTGAAGGCCGGCCGGTTGCGGCGCGGCAAGACTGTGCTCATCGTCGAGGACAACGAGCTCAACATGAAGCTGTTCCACGATCTGCTCGTGGCACACGGCTACGCGACGATCCAGACGCGGACCGGGCTCGAAGCCCTGCGGCTTGCCCGCGAGCACCGCCCCGAGCTCATCCTCATGGACATCCAGCTGCCGGAGGTCTCGGGACTGGAGGTCACCAAGTGGCTCAAGGAGGACGACGAGCTCAGGCGCATCCCGGTCATCGCCGTCACCGCCTTCGCCATGAAAGGCGATGAGGAGCGCATCCGTCAAGGCGGATGCGAAGCCTACATTTCCAAGCCGATCTCCGTCGGCGGCTTTATTGATACGGTGCGGCGTTTCATCGGAGACGCGTGAGCGCTGCGGGTTTTTTTGTGCAGGTGC
Organism: Hyphomicrobiaceae bacterium; assembly: GCA_035574175.1. GTDB lineage: Bacteria > Pseudomonadota > Alphaproteobacteria > Rhizobiales > Hyphomicrobiaceae > DATLZB01. Next base: position 2,129 of record DATLZB010000240.1, on the reverse strand, counting down.
GTAAATGACCGCGCGAGTTCTCGTCGTTGACGATATTCAGGCCAACGTCAAGCTGCTGGAGGCGCGGCTCGCGGCCGAGTACTTCGACGTGCTGACCGCTTACAGCGGACAACAGGCGCTCGACATCTGCACCCGGGAACGGGTCGATGTCGTCCTGCTCGATGTCATGATGCCGGGCATGGACGGCTTCGAAGTCTGTACACGGATCAAAGAAGCGCCGGCGACCAGCCACCTGCCGGTGGTCATGGTGACGGCGCTCGACCAGCCGGCCGACCGGCTGCACGGGCTCAAGGCCGGCGCCGACGACTTCCTGAGCAAGCCGGTCGACGACATCGCGCTCGTCACGCGCGTCAAGAACTTGGCCCGGCTTAAGATGCTGAGCGACGAAATGCTGCTCAGGGCATCGACCAGCCACCAGCTCGGCGTCGGCATCGTCGGGCCGGTAGGCAAGGCGCTCAGGGGCGAAGGCGGCAGGATTTTGTTGATCGACGACAATCCTCGCTCAGCCGTGCGCATCCTCGATGCGCTCGCCAAGTCGCACGATGCCTTTCTCGAGCGCAATGCGCAGTCGGCATTTCTCAAACTGTCGCAGCACAACTTCGACGTGCTGATCGTCAGCCTCGATCTTGCGCATGCCGACGGGCTCAGGGTGTGCAGCCAGGTGCGCTCGCTCGACCGCACGCGCCACCTGCCGATCGTCGTCTTGCTCGGGCAAGGTGACAAGGCGCGGCTCCTGCGCGCCCTCGACCTCGGCGTCAACGACTATCTGATCCGGCCGGTGGACCGGCTCGAAATGCTCGCCCGGATCAAGACCCAGATCAAACGCAAGCGGCACATGGACGTGCTGCGCAGCCAGCTCGTGGAGAGCGTTGAGCAGGCGATCACGGATCCGCTCACCGGGCTCCACAACCGGCGCTACCTCGAGCGGCACCTGGGCGCCTTGCTGCATGAGGCGGTGAGCAACGGGCGGCCCCTGTCGCTGCTCGTGGCCGACATCGACCATTTCAAGACGGTCAACGACACGCACGGGCACGACGCGGGCGATGTGGTGCTGCGGGAGTTCGCCTCGCGCTTGAAGCGGTATACGCGCAGCCTCGACCTCACGTGCCGTTACGGCGGGGAGGAGTTCGTGATCGTCATGCCGTGTACGGAGTTACGTCACGCCTGTCAGGTCGGCGAGCGGCTCAGGGCCTACATCGCGGCGGAGCCGTTCAGCGTCAACGGGGCCAGCATATCACTCACCACCAGCGTCGGCCTTGCCACGTTGGAGAGCGCCAAGGACACGGCGGAAACCATCTTCAAGCGGGCCGACAAGGCGCTTTACGCGGCCAAGCGCGAGGGCCGCAACCGGGTGGTGGTCCTGGCCGCTTGAAGCGGTTGGCAAAGCCTCGGTTAGTGGTCACCCGCCCCGCAGGCTTACGGAAAATGCCCCAATTGAGGCCAACTTCGCCGTTAGGGTGACGACCTTACACGGTAACTCTCGGCAGGGGCGCATCTTGCAAGATGGTCCGGCATCTGCCAAAATTGACAATGGGAGCGTGGGGAAACCGATGAATTGCCTGGCGAATGCTGCCGACCTCCACGGGGGCGGTAGCGTCATGTCGTTGGGCTAAACGGGTGCCGCCGTGGATCAGGTCCGCCGCATCTCCTGAGACACCGGCACATGATCGACCCGGCGCTGATGATGGCCTCCTCAGTGCCGCAGTGGTCGATCGGACACCAGGCGGAACGCCAACGCCCTCTTTGGCGCCGTCTGGTCACCAGGCGAGGGGGCGTGGTGTACTCGGATTTTTTACCCCGCTGCCGAGACACACTACGCGCCCCTCGCCGAGTGTTCCTCGTCAAGGATCGATCGCCGGCATTCACCTCATCGGCTTGTTGAAGTGGACGAACTGCGAACCGCCGCGATCGCTCAATCGCGGCGAGCCACTACTTGATCTTGGCTTCTTTGAACAAGACGTGCTTGCGGGCGATGGGGTCGTACTTGCGGAATGACAGCTTCTCGGTGCTGTTCCGGGGATTCTTCTTGGTGACGTAGAAAAAGCCGGTGTTCGCGCTCGAGAGGAGCTTGATCTTCTGGGTGATCGGCTTTGCCATGTCGGCGACGAGTCCTGGCCGCTTGATGCGCT
>DATLZB010000239.1:0-14416 GCA_035574175.1 Hyphomicrobiaceae bacterium | reverse complement strand
GCGGATATGATCGCCAGAAAAAGACCCGCCAAGCCGATCGTTGCCCTTGTAGCAGGGCGCCATGCACCGGTCGAACGGCGCATGGGCCATGCCGGAGCCTTCGCAAGCATGGGCTCCGGAACCGCATTGCAGAAGATTGCTGCGCTACGTGAGGCGGGGGTAACGATCGCGCCGAACGCGAGCAGCGTCGGCGAGACCATGCGGGCTGCGTTGGGAGGCGGCAGGCGTGAACGACATTAGGCATGGCTCGGCCAACGGCCGGCGCGGCGAGCGGCCCATCCATCCGGGCTCCGGCCGGCGCAAGGCTCCGCTCTACCCCAAGGGCCGCGTGCTGCGGCAGGAGGAGGTTGACCGTGTCCGCGCATTGGTGGGCCCGCCTCCTTACGAGCGCGCGCTGCTGATTGAGTACCTGCACAAGATCCAGGATGCTGAGCGCTGCCTGCCGGCCGGACTGTTGCACGGGCTTGCCGAGCTCATGCGCTTGCCGATGGCCGAGGTCTACGAGGTCGCCACTTTCTATGCCCACTTTGACGTCGTCGCCGACGGCGAGCCGCGTCCGCCGCGGGTGACCGTTCGCGTGTGCGATTCGCTTTCCTGTATGCTGGCCGGCGCCAACGCCCTGCGCGCGGCGCTCGAGCGCGAAGCTATTGCCGACACCCGCATCGTTCGCGCGCCCTGCATCGGCTCATGCCACGCTGCACCCGCCGTCGAGGTCGGGCACCGCCATGTCGACCATGCCACGGTGGAGAAAGTGAGGTCGCTGGCCCTTGCTGGGGAGACGGAGCCCGAACTTCCGTCCTACCAGGGCCTCGAGGCCTATCGCGACGTCGGCGGCTACAGGGTGCTCGAGGCCTGCCTCTCCGGAGCCCGCACGGTCGAGGACGTCATCGCCACCTTGTCCGACGGCGGCCTGCGGGGCCTCGGAGGTGCCGGCTTCCCGACCGGGCGCAAATGGAGCCTCGTGCGTGCCGAGAAAGGGCCGCGGCTGATGGCCGTCAATGGCGATGAAGGCGAACCCGGCACCTTCAAGGATCGCTATTATCTCGAACGCGAGCCGCACCGGTTTCTGGAGGGCATGCTGATCGCGGCGTGGGCGGTCGAGGCGGCCGAGGTGTTTGTCTATATGCGCGACGAGTACCCTGCCATCCTGAAAATCCTCGCCAAGGAGATGGCGGCTGCCGAGAGGGCGGGCCTTGCCCGTCACACCAAGCTGCACCTTCGCCGGGGCGCCGGCGCCTACATCTGCGGCGAAGAGAGCGCCATGATCGAGTCGATCGAGGGCAAGCGCGGCTACCCGCGCCACCGGCCGCCTTACGTCGCCCAGGTCGGCGTCTTCGGCCGCCCGACGCTCGTCAACAACGTCGAGACGCTCTACTGGGTGCCGGTGATCCTTGAGAAGGGCGCCGCCTGGTTCACCGGCCAGGGCAAGAACGGCGCCAAGGGCCTGCGGTCGTACTCGGTGTCGGGTCGCGTCCGGAACCCGGGTGTCGTGGTGGCCCCCGCCGGGACCACGGCGCGCGAGCTGATCGAGCTGTGCGGTGGCATGGCCGAGGGCCACCACTTCAAGGGATATCTGCCCGGCGGTGCTTCCGGCGGCATTTTGCCCGCCCACATGGCCGACATCCCCCTCGACTTCGGCCAGCTCGAGAAGCACGGTTGCTTCGTCGGCAGCCATGCGGTTGTGATTCTCTCGCACAAGGACAACATGAGGGATGTGGCCTTGAACCTCATGGAGTTCTTCGAGGACGAGAGCTGCGGCCAGTGCACGCCCTGCCGCAACGGCACCGAGAAGGCGGTGGCGTTGATGCGCAAGGGAAACTGGGAACCGAGCCTCCATGCCGACCTTGCCCAAGTGATGGCCGATGCGTCGATCTGCGGCCTCGGGCAGGCCGCGCCCAACCCGGTACGCTGCGTGTTCAAGTATTTTCCGGAGGACTTGCGGTGAGGCCGGACCGCAAGGAGCGATCATGACCGACAAGATCACCTTCGAGCTCGATGGCAGGACGGTCGAGGCCGAGCCTGGGGAGACCATTTGGCAGGTCGCCGCGCGCCACGGCGTCAGCATCCCGCACCTGTGCTGGCACCCCGCTCCAGGCTACCGGGCCGACGGCAACTGCCGCGCCTGCATGGTCGAGGTCGAGGGCGAGCGTGTGCTCGCCGCCTCCTGCCAGCGCAAGGTCGCTGCCGGCATGAAGGTGAAGACCGCCTCCGAACGGGCTAGGAAGTCGCGCGAAATGGTGTTCGAGCTCTTGCTTGCCGACCAGCCGGCGCGCGAAGAGAGTCACGACCCCAAATCCAAGTTCTGGAGCTGGGTCGATGCCATGGGCGTCCGGCCGGTGAGCCGGCTGCCCAGGGGCGAACGCCCCCGTCCGGACAACTCCCACGCCGCCATTGCCGTCAATCTCGATGCCTGCATCAACTGTGGCCTATGCGTGCGCGCCTGCCGCGAGGTGCAGATGAACGATGTGATTGGCATGGCCTATCGCGGTCACGGCGCCAAGGTCGTGTTCGACTTCGACAAAGGCATGGGCGAGTCGACCTGCGTGGCCTGCGGCGAGTGCGTGCAGGCCTGCCCTACCGGTGCGCTGATGGAAGCGAACCTGCTCGACGATAAGGGCAGGCGCGTCGCCTTTGAGGAGAAATCGGTCAACACGCTCTGTCCCTACTGTGGCGTCGGCTGTCAGACGACCGTGCACGTCAAGGGTGATCGAATTCTTTATGTCGATGGCCGCAACGGCCCCGCCAACGAGAACCGGTTGTGCGTCAAGGGGCGCTTCGGCTTCGACTACGTCCACCACCCCGACCGCCTGTTGAAGCCGCTGATCCGCCGCGATGGGGTGCGCAAGGACGCCAACCTCCAGATCCGCCGCGATGAGATCGACAAGTACTTCCGGGAGGCGAGTTGGGAGGAAGCGTTGGACCGCGCCGCCCGCGGGCTAAAGAGGATCTATGACCGCGAGGGCGGCAAGGCGCTGGCCGGCTTCGGCTCGGCCAAGGGCTCCAACGAGGAGGCCTATCTCTTTCAGAAGCTGATCCGCCAGGGTTTCCACACCAACAACGTCGACCATTGCACTCGGCTCTGCCATGCCTCCTCGGTCGCCGCCCTGATGGAGGGGCTCAACTCGGGCGCCGTCACCGCGCCGTTTACCGCCGCCAAGGACGCCGACTGCATCATCGTCATCGGCGCGCGGCCGACCGAGAACCATCCCGTCGCCGCCACCTTCCTGAAGAACGCGGCCAAGCGCGGCGCCAAGCTGATCGTTGCCGACCCGCGCGGCCATGCTCAGGGGCTTGCCCGCTACGCCTCCCACGTCCTGCAGTTCAAGCCGGGCCGCGACGTCGCGCTGCTCAACGCGATGCTGAACGTGATCATCCAGGAAGGGCTGGTCGATATCCAGTACGTGCAGGCGCACACGGAGGGCTTCGAGGCGCTGAAGGCCAAGATCAGGGACTTTTCGCCGGAGAGGATGGAGCCGGTATGCGGCATTCCGGCCGACACCATCCGCGAGGTGGCCCGCCTCTACGCGCGCTCGGAGCGCTCCATCATCTTCTGGGGCATGGGCATCTCCCAGCACACGCACGGTACCGACAACGCCCGCTGCCTCATCGCGCTCGCGCTGGTCACCGGTCACGTCGGCCGCCCGGGCACGGGCCTGCACCCGCTACGCGGCCAGAACAACGTGCAGGGCGCCTCCGATGCCGGGCTCATCCCGATGGTGTTTCCCGACTACCTGTCGGTGGAGAACGCTGAGGTCCGCAAGCGATATGAGGATTTTTGGGGCACCAGCCTCGATCCCAAGCGCGGGCTCACGGTGGTCGAGATCATGCGCGCGATCCACGACGACGTGATCAAGGGCATGTACATCCTGGGTGAGAACCCGGCCATGTCCGACCCTGACGTGCAGCACGCCCGCGAGGCGCTGGCGCACCTGGAGCACCTCGTCGTGCAGGATTTGTTCCTTACCGAGACCGCCTGGCACGCCGATGTCGTTCTGCCGGCCTCCGCACACGCTGAGAAATGGGGCACGTTCACCAACACCAACCGCCAGATCCAGATGGCGCGGCCGGTGGTGCCGCTGCCGGGCGAGGCCCGCCAGGATTGGGAACTCATCCAGGAGATCGCGCGGCGGATCGGGCTTGACTGGAACTACCGCCATGTGAGCGACGTGTTCGCCGAGATGGCGAAGATGATGCCCTCGCTCAACAACATCACCTGGGAGCGGCTGATGGCGGAGGACGCCGTCACCTACCCGTGCGATGCACCCGATAGGCCGGGCAATGAGATCATCTTCTCGAGCTCGTTCCCGACCGCCTCGGGCCGCGCCAAGATCGTGCCGGCCGATTTGCTTCCCCCGGACGAGCTGCCCGATGCCGAGTTCCCGCTCGTGCTGACCACCGGGCGGCTGCTTGAGCACTGGCATACGGGCTCCATGACCCGGCGTGCCGCCAATCTCGACACGTTGGAGCCGGAGGCGGTGGCCGGGCTCAACCCCCGCGAGATGGAGCGGCTCAGAATCGCGCCCGGCGACTTCATCAAGGTGGCCACCCGGCGCGGGGAGGTCATTCTCAAGGCGCGCGCCGACTGCGACGTCGCCGAAGGCATGGTCTTCCTCCCCTTCTGCTTTGCCGAGGCCGCCGCCAACCTGCTCACCAACCCGCAGCTCGATCCCATCGGCAAGATCCCCGAGTTCAAGTTCTGCGCCTGCAAGGTCGAACCGGCGGAGCTGGCGGAGGCGGCCCAGTAAGCGCTATACGGGGCACGTGAGGATGGGGTCAGGCTCGCCGGTCGGACCCCATCGTGCTGCCGGAAAGACCTGCTTGGAAATCCTCCCGCTCTTCGAGCTTACGCTTCTCGCTCTGGCGCTCGCCATGGCCGGCCTCGTCACCGGATTTCTGGCGGGGCTCCTCGGCATCGGCGGCGGCGGCATGCTGGCACCGGTGCTCTACGAGGTCTTCGGCGCCCTTGGCGTCGAAGAAGCGGCGCGTATGCACCTGGCGGTCGGCACCTCCCTCGCCGCCATGGTGCCGACCACCATGCGCTCATTTGCGGCCCATCGCGCCCGCGGATCGGTGGACCTTGACTTCGTGCGCCGCTACCGGCTGCCGATCCTCGCCGGGGTCATGCTCGGCATCATCGTCGCTGGCTACGCCTCGGGTACGGCGCTCAAGCTGATCTGGATCGTCGCCGGCACGTTGCTGGCCCTTCGGCTTTACCTTGGACGGGACGACTGGCGGCTCGGCAAGGACATCCCGAACAGTCGGCTCGTGGAAGCCTACCTCGCCGTCGTCGGGTTCCTTTCCACGCTCATGAGCACTGGCGGCGGCGCCCTCATCTCCATGCTGATGACGCTCTACGGCCGCTCGATCCTACAGGCCGTCTCCACCTCCTCCGGCGCCGGGCCGCTCATCGCCATACCCGGCGCGCTCGGCTTCGTATGGGCCGGGTGGGGTGCCTCAGGCCTGCCGCCCGGTTCGCTTGGCTACGTATCGCTCCTCGGCATCCTCGTAATCGTCCCCGCCAGCGTGTTCGCGGCGCCGTGGGGCGTGCGCTTGGCCCACGGGCTTCCCCGGCGCCACCTCGAGCTGGCGTTCGCCACGTTCTTGATGGTGATCGCCATGCGTTTTCTTTGGACCCTGCTGTAAGGTCCCTTCGCCAGCACCGTCGCACGCGACTACAATTGTCCGCGCCAGAAATCGAGGACCACATGCTGTCGATTGCAATCCGTGCCCTGCTTTACGCCGTTGCCGTGATGGCGGCTACCGAGGTTGCGGCTGCCGAGCGGCCGTCACTGCCGCCGCCATGGGGGCCCGAGACGCCGCGCGTTGAGCCGGTGCTTGCCGAAGACGGCCTATATCAGCAGAGTTGGTTCGTGCACTCTTTCCTCGACCTTAAGGAGGATTACGCCGAGGCCGAGCTGGCCGGCAAACGCTTTGCCGTGCTGTTCGAGCAGCGCGGCTGCATCTACTGCGCCCGCATGCACAAGGAGGTGCTGGCGCACCGTTTCGTCAACGACTACGTGCGCGACAACTTCCACATCGTGCAACTCAACCTATGGGGTTCGCGCGAGGTCGTCGATTTCGATGGAACGAAGCTGCCGGAGAAGAGGCTGGCCGAACGGTGGGGCGTACTCTACACGCCGACCGTCGTGTTCTTCAAGGACGCTCTCTCCGGTCTCGGCCGCCAGTGGGGTCCTCCGCTCGAGGTCGCCCGGCTGCCGCTCGGCTTTGAGGCCGACACCTTCTACGACATCTTCGCCTGGGTGCGCGCCAAGGTCTACGAGCATGATCCGAGCTTCCAGCGCTTCCATGTCGCCCGTCACAACGAGCGCGAGGCGTTGAAGAAGGCAAACGCTGCCCGAACCGGCACCCGCTGATGTCGGCCACGGCCGAGTTTACCGGAGCCCACGGCCGGGGTTGCATGAGGCTTTGAAAAGCCTGAAATAGGTCCCTGACAACAAGGCGGAATTGCCCGCTCCCGGCGTGCCGCACGCTGCGGGCCTGAACGGGGAGGACCAATATCTCGCGCGCGAACGCCTGTCTCATCGGTTCGGGCATGCGAGACGTCCAAGCGCAGATGGAGCAACCTCGAGTGCTCGGGCTCGCCATGCGGCGGCTGCTTCCCAAGCGTGCTTTCTGTCAAACCGCGTCCTCGCACTTGGCGCGCCTTGACGTCGCCGCGTTCGGCCTGTTCCTGCTGGCCTGGCTCGTTCTCTGTGCGCCTTGGCTGCTCGGCGGGCTTACCATTCCATACGATGCGAAGGCCCATTTCTACGCCCAGCTCCAGTTCCTGGCCAACGCCCTCCACACCGGCCAATCGCCGTTCTGGGTACCTAACGTGTTCGGCGGCGCCCCTCAGATCGCCGACCCGCAGTCGCTGATTTTTTCCCCCGCCGTCTTGATCGCGCTTGTTCACCCCTCCCCATCCTTTACCGTGGTCGATGGTTATGTGTTTGCCCTGCTCGGCTGCGGCGGCCTGGCCATCATGCTCTTCTTCCGCGACAGAGGCTGGCACGCCGCGGGTGGCGTTGTCGCGGCGCTTGCCTTCTCGTTTGGGGCATCCGCGGCCTGGCGCGTACAGCATATCGGGCAGGTCCAGAGCTACGCTCTGTTCGCCGTAACCCTTTGGCTCCTCGCCCGCGCCTTCGATCGGCGCTCTCTGTCATGGGGCATGGCCGCGGGTGTCGCTGGCGGACTGATGCTGGTCGAGCCGAACCAGGTGGCCCTGCTCGGTGCCTATGTGCTGGCCGGCTTTGTGCTGGCACGGTTCATAGCCCAACGCGCGCCGCTCTCGGCGGCCGCCAGGCTACTGCCGACCGTTGCGTCGGCGGCGGTGATCGCCGCCGCCATCGCCGCCATCCCGGTGATGTTGACCTGGCTGTTCGTGGAGTCTTCAAGCCGCCCCGATGTGGCATTCGCCGAGGCTGTGCGCGGCTCCCTGCATCCGGCCTCGCTGCTCACCGCCGTTATCGGCGACCTTTACGGTGCGCTCGATCCCGACGTCGAGTACTGGGGCCCCTACAGCGTGGCGTGGGACGCGCGCGATCTCATGCTGTCTCAGAATATGAGCCAGCTTTACATCGGCGCCCTGCCGGTGCTGCTCATCCTGACCGCCGGGCTCGTCCGCGGCGCGCTGTGGAACCGCGAGGTGCGCTACTTCACCATCGCCGCGGTCATCCTTGCTGGCTACGCTCTCGGTGGCTACAGCCCGATCTTCCATCTTCTTTACGATTACGTGCCGGGCGTGCGGATGTTTCGCCGGCCGGCCGATGCCACCTTCATGATAGGGGCGGTGGCGGCCATCCTGGGCGGTTACTTGGCGCACCTATTGATGAAGCGTGCGCTGTCCGCGGCAGCGTTCTGGCGCCGCTGGCTGGAGGTCGGCCTGCTTGCGGGCGTGGTGGTGCTGTCGGCCGCTGTGGCCTATCGCACGGGCCACCTGGCGGTGGCCGCCAAGCCGATCGTGCTGGCCATGCTCTGGGTTGCACTCGCCGCTGCTGCCGCTTGGTTGGTGAGCAGCGTCGCTCCGCGTCATGCCTTGCTTTCCCTGGCCGGATTGACCGCACTCATGACGGCGGATCTGGCCGTCAACAACGGCCCCAACGAGTCGACTGCACTGCCGGCGGAGCGCTACGAGATTCTAACCCCTGAGTGCAACAACCCGACCATTGCATTGCTGAAGGCGAGGCTCAAGCGCGAGCCAGGCTCCCCCCGCCGCGATCGGGTGGAACTCGTCGGGCTCGGCTTCGAGTGGCCGAATGCGCCTTTGGTACACGGCTTTGATCATGTGCTCGGCTACAATCCCCTGCGGCTCGACATCGTGAGCGATGCCGTAGGGGCGGACGATACGGTCGCCGGCTGGGACCAGCGCCGCTTCACCCCGCTGTTTCCCTCCTATCGCTCTCTGCTCGCCGACCTGCTCGGCTTGCGGTTCATTGCCGCTCCGGTTCCGATCGAGCGGATCGACAGATGGCTGCGCCCTGGCGACCTGAAGCTCATCGCCCGCACGGCTGACGCCTTCATCTATGAGAATCCGCTGGCGCTGCCACGGGCCATGTATGTCGCAGACTGGCAGCTCGCCGACTTCGATGCCCTGATCAAAACCGGTGCGTGGCCCAAATTCGATCCGGCCCGCACCGTACTGCTCGAACGTCCGCCCCAGGGCATGGAGGTGCCTTTGCCGCTTGCGGCCGTCAGGCCGCCGCGTGGTCAGGTCGGCATCGTGCGCTATGAAAACACGCTGGTTGAAATCGAGGTGCTGGCCGAGCGGGCGGGCTTGGTCGTTCTGAACGATGTCTGGCATCCCTGGTGGACCGCTGCCGTCGACGACGTGCCCGTCGAGATCATGCGAGCGAACGTGCTCTTCCGTGCGGTTCAGGTGCCAGCCGGCCGCCACATCGTGCGCTTTCAGTTCGAGCCGATCAGCGGTGCGATCGCCGAGCTCGGAGGGGCTCTGGAGGTGCACTGACGCATTTTACGTGCGCCGTGCCGAACCGTGCTCGGCGATGATCGGCCGCGTTTCTCCGGTCGCAATGATGGTGCGGTCCGCATGGATCGAGGCGTAGGTCCAGAAGATGCGCATAGGATCAGTGGCCGAGGCGTTGATGAAGCGATGTGGCACGCCAGCCGCGATCCAGGTGGTATCGAGCATGGCCAGTTCGCGCGTCTCGCCGTCGACCTCGATCAGCGCCTTGCCTTCGAGCACCAGCACGCTCTCCTCGCAGTTGTGCTTGTGCAGCGGGATGGACGCCCCCGGAGCGAAGCTCGTGATTCCGTTGAGCACGGAGGTCGAACCGACCTCCGGCGTTACCAGCTGGACGGTGCTGGCCCCGCCGCCGCGGTCGATGCGCGGGCGCTCCGATGGCCTCAGCACGGCCGAGCGTTTGTCGGCCTTCGTTGGTCGTTGAGCAGTCAAGAGAAGCCTCCTAATCGCTTGGCGTTCACGGCAGCGGCCTGACGCCGAGCTCCTCGGCAAGCCGGTTGAGCTGCCGCGCAAGCTCGGGCCCGATGGGGATGCCGGTGCGCGACCGCTCCGCTTCGAGCTCGGCCGAGCGCTCACCAGGCAGGCGAACCTCGTCGAAGCCTGGCATCGTGGGAGAGGATTTCATCTCCTCCCACACCCGATCGACCTCCCTCTTGAACGTGGCGACGTCCATGAACGCCGCGACGTCGACAGCCACGATGAGCTGGCCGGTATTGGTCGGCGTGGTCTGATCGGCATTGAAGTCGACGAGCGAGCGGCCGAATTTCGCGCCGTTCAGGGTTCCCGCCAGAAGCCCGAACATCAGCGCGAGTCCGTAGCCCTTGGGCCCGCCGATGGGCAGCAGGAAGCCTTCGCTGGCGCGCGCCGGATCGGTGAGCGGGCGCCCCTCGCGGTCGACCATCCAGCCGACGGGCATTTGCTCGCCGCGCTGGAGCGCAAGCTTGATCTTACCGTAGGCTGCCGTCGTCGTCGCCATGTCGAGCACGACGGGGGGCCGGCGGCCGGATGGAACCGCGATCGCGATCGGATTGGTGCTGAGCAGCATCTCCGTTCCACCCCAGGGCGGCACATGATTGGCATTGCCCATGGCGATGTAGAGCCCGATCATGTCGTGGGCGAGCGGCATTTTCGCATAGACCGCGGCGCAGCCCGCATGGTTGCTGCCGCGCACGCCCACCCAGGCGACGCCTGCCTCCTGCGCCTTGGCGATGGCGATCTCGGCGGCGCGAGCCACCACCAAGTGCCCCATGGCGTTGTCGCCGTCGACAAGCGCCTGGCCTTTGCGCTCCGAAATCACGCGAATATTCGGTCGCAGGTTAATGCCGCCGCTGCGGATGCGTTTGCAATATTGAGGCAGCCGGAAAATTCCGTGTCCGTCGGCGCCTCTAAGGTCAGATTGGATCATCAGTACAGCAACTTTCCGCGCATCCGCCTCGGGCACCCCGCAGGCGAGCAAGCAGCGTTCAGTGAAGCGCTCGAGCTCGGTGGAAGCGAACAGCCGAACCTGAGGTTTATTGGACATGGCGTTGAGGCCCCTGAGGAGTTCGAGCAACGTGCAGGAAAACGCTCACCCTGTCGAGAGCGCCCCGGGAGAGCGCCAGCATGCGGACGGGGCCCACAGCTATCCTGTTGACCAGGTTTCGCGGGACCCTTAGGTTTGCGGCCTCACGTTCGTCACAACACAAATGAACTAGGGAGGAAATGCTATGCTAGGGAGGAGTATCGGCCGTCGCCCGGTAGTGTGGGCGGTCGCTGCGCTCGCGGTCGGCGCCATGGCGGTGGGCCCTGCTCAAGCACAGGGCAAGGCGCCGAAGGGCCCGGGCGAGATCACCACCGGATCCGGTCCCGGCGGGACCCCGGACGTGATCATGCGCACCGTCGCCAAGATCATGGCCGAAGAAAAAATCGTGCCCTTCCCTGTGACGGTGACGAACCGCGTCGGCGGCTCCCACGCCAACGCATACAACTACGTTCTCGGCAAGAAGGGCGACGAAAACCTTCTGCTCACCATGGCCTCACCGGTATTTCTGACGCCTATCATGCAGGGCACGCCGTCGGTTGTAGCTCAGGTGACGCCGATTGCCGGATTCATCCAGTCGGAGCTCGTGCTCCAGGTGCAGCCGGATTCACCCTACAAGACGCTCAAGGAATTCATCGATGCGGCGAAAGCAAATCCAGGGAAGATCCGCATCTCCGGCGGCCAGCACGCGGGAACGGATCACCTGGCGACCGCGCTGATCGAAAAGGCCGCGGGCGTCAAGTTCACCTACGTGCCCTACGACAGCGGCTCGGCGGCGCTCGCCTCGTTCCTCGGCAAGAACGTGGAAGCGACCTTCGGAACCCTGGAGGAAGGTCTGCCGATCATGCAGAGCGGCAAGTCGCGCGCCCTTGCGATTCTTTCAGAGAGGCGCCGGCCAGAGGCGAGCTACAAGGACGTCCCGACCATGAAGGAGCTCGGCTACGATGTCGTGTTCGGGCAGTTCTGGGGCGTTTCTGGCCCGCCCGGGATGGACCCGGAGATCGCCGCATGGTGGGCGGACAAGTTCCAGAAGGTCGTGCAAACTAAAACGTGGCAGGACGGCCTGAAGGAGAAGTTCCAGCGCAGCGACTTCTATGCACTCGAAAAGGCCGGTGCGTACTTCAAGAAGGAAGAGGCCACGTTCAGAAGTTTGATGGAGGACGTCGGCCTGGCCAAGAAATAAGGCCGGCCGACGCTCGAGGCAGAAGGGGCCGGCGGCAATGAGGATTGGAGACTACGCTCCAGCGGTCTTTATCCTTGCGCTGTCGGCTCTCGTACTGGTGGGCGTGTGGGACCTCGCCTACTGGAGCGGAACGGCGCCGGGACCGGCGTTTCTTCCCTATTGGCTCGTGGCCGTCGGACTTGTGCTATCCATTTTCGGCATTGCCGAGGCGCGGAGCTCACGCGAGAACGGCCCCCTTTGGCCAAACAGACCCGCGTTGGTCCGTGTCGTGGCGACCTTTGCGGGTCTGATCACCATCCCGACCCTGTCGCCGGTGCTCGGGATGGTGCCCGTCGTCATGCTGTTCATAACCTTCTTATTGGTTGCCGTGCTTCGTCGTCCGCTTTTGCCGAGCATCTTGACGGTCGCTGTGACCGGTGGGGCGATCTACACAATCTTCGTCTGGTGGCTCGGAGTAGCGCTTCCGGCCGGCCCCCTCGGCTTTTGATCGGGCAGGAAGGAACTCATGGAATCCCTCGAGCTGCTTGGTCAGGGCTTTGCCACCGCATTCACGCCTCTCAATCTCTCCTTCATCTTCCTCGGTGTCCTGATCGGCCAGATCGTCGGCGCCTTGCCGGGCATCGGGCCGGCGGCCGGCATGGCGCTTCTATTGCCGCTCACCTTCGGTTTACCGCCGGTCACCGCGATCATGATGCTTGCCGGCATCATGTATGGCGGCCAGTACGGCGGTACGCTGACCTCGGTTCTGGTCAATGTGCCCGGCGAATCGGCGAGCGTCATGACGGCCGTCGACGGCTACCAGATCGCCCGGCAGGGCCGTGCCGGCGCCGCACTCAGCATCGCGGCCATCGGGTCTTTCCTCGCTGGAGTAGCGGCCGTCGTATCGGTCGTGTTCGTGACGCCGCCGCTGAGCGAGTTCGCTCTCCAGTTCAACGCGCCCGAGTACTTCCTGCTGGCCGCCTTGGGGATAACGGCCACGGCCAGCCTCGGCGGATCTTCTGCCGTCAAAGCGTTGCTGGCCGCCGTGCTCGGCCTCTTCATCTCGCTCGTCGGAACGGATCCGGCCGCCGGCATCCCCCGCCTCACCTTCGGCCAGGTCAAACTGCTCGAGGGCATCGACTTTCTTCCCGTGGCAATCGGCATCTTCGGCATCGCCGAAGTTTTGGCGTCGCTGGAACGGGCACACGATCTACAGCCCATCCGCACGCGGCTGCGCGACATGTGGCTGACCGCTCAGGAGTGGGCCGAGAGCCGCATGGCCATCGTACGCGGCGGGCTCGTTGGCTTCTTCGTGGGGATCATGCCAGGTGCCGGACCGACCATCGCCTCGATGATGGCCTATGTCACCGAAAAGCGGTTCAGCCGCCGCCCCGAGCGTTTCGGCAAAGGCGCAATAGACGGGGTCGCCGCCTGCGAGTCCGCAAACAACGCGGCTTCCCATGCAGCTTGCATCCCCATGCTGGCGCTCGGCATCCCGGGCTCCGCCAGCACCGCGGTGTTGCTCGCAGCCCTAATCCTGCATGGCATTCGACCCGGTCCCATGCTGATGACCGAGCAGGCCTCACTCGTTTGGGGCCTCATCGCCAGCATGTTCGTCGGCAACATAATGCTGCTCGTCATCAATCTGCCCCTGGCACCGATGTTCGCCTCGCTCCTACGCGTGCCCTACGTCTATCTTGCGCCAGGCATCCTGGTAATCTCACTGACAGGCGCCTACGCCAGCACGTTGGATTTTGCCACCGTTTGGATCTGCCTCGTGTTTGGCGTCCTCGGTTGGTTCATGATCAAGCTCGATGTGCCGCGCGCGCCACTGGTGCTCGCTTTGGTGCTGGCACCTCTCCTTGAGGTATCGCTGCGCCAGTCGCTGCTGCTCTCCTACGGCAGCCTCGGGATCTTCATCGAGCGCCCGCTGTCGGCGATCCTGCTTTGCCTTGTCGTGGTCTCGCTCGTGCTGCCGGTGATCGGCGAGATCCGGCGCCGGGTGCGCCTGTCGCAGACCCGCACCACGTAAGGCCAGCGCAGCCATGCGCGACTTCCCCCTTGCCCTGCACACCTGGACACTCGACACCACGCCGCTCGAGACGGCCCTTTCCGCAGCAAAGGCAGCGGGCTTCGATGCGGTCGAGCTGCGCCGCATCGACTTCACACGCTGTGCCGAGCGCGGCCTTTCCAACGCGGCCACTCTCGACCTCATCCGTCGTGCCGGCATGCCCGTATGCACGCTCGGCGTGGAGTACGGTTGGCTTTTCGCCAAGGGCGAGGAGAGCCGGCGGTTGTTTGGCGTGTTCCGCGAGACCTGCGCCAATGCGGCAGCCTTGGACTGCGGACTGCTCATGAGCGCTCCAGGTCCGCTGACGGGCAGCCTCGCCGAGGCGATCGCCAACCTGCGGATCGCTTCCGACATCGCCGGGGAGTTCGGCTTGCGGCTTGCCCTCGAGTTCAACTCGCAGCACGAGTTCCTCAATAGCCTCGACGTCGCCCGCAGGATCCTGGACGGCGCCGGCCGGCCCAACTGCGGATTTATGCTGGACGCCTACCACCTGCACCGCAGCGGCCGGCCCGGGCGCGGCTTTCGGGAATTGGGCGGTGAGGAGATTTTCGGCTTCCAGTACAGTGACGTGCCGAGCGCTCCGGTCGTCGGCGTCAGGCGCCCCGTCGATCGCCTCCCGCCGGGACAGGGCGTGGTCGACTGGCACGGCGTGTTCCAGCTCCTGGCCGAGAAGAATTACGGCGG
>DATLZB010000238.1:0-4129 GCA_035574175.1 Hyphomicrobiaceae bacterium | reverse complement strand
AAAGCCGCGCCAGCATAACCACACCCTCGCCAGCGCGCCGCGCCGGGCCTGGCGCGGTATCCGCGGTCATGCCCACCGACACTGACTCGCCGAGACACTTGAGTGCGCTGCGCAAAGCTTGCGCCCCGCCGCGGTCCTTTCGCCGCCGGCCAGCCCCCGCGCCGCGAATGAGATCCAGCCCGAAGTAGCTGAGCGCCTGCGCGAAGATCTCAGCGTCCCCATGCTTGGCTACCATATAGCGGACCGGCAAGGCGGAGAGCACGATTCGCGGCACCATCAAGAACTGGCCGTGCCAGGTGGTTAGGATGAAGGGGCTATGGCGGCGCAGATACGCGCCGAGATCCGTCGGCTCGCTGCACAGCCGGGAGGTGCGGAGCACCAAGTTTATGTAGCGCCCAACCGAGCGGCCGGCGATGCGATGGAACTTCCCCTTGTCCATGACCGTCGAGCCATTGAGCGGGGCACCGGCACGCGCTCGAAACGAATTTCGGCGGCCGGCGCAGACACATGTTGCTCCTGGTCTCTATAGCGGATAGAGAGCAAAAGCAAACCGTAGGAAATAGGGGAACTGGCCCCGCCGGCCTGACCGGTGGAGCGCAGCTTTCTTGTTGGGCCGCGCCAGCGATCGATTTGATGGCAAGTTTCGCCAAACACACCCGTCGGGCGATCAAGCGCGTAACGATGGGCTGGCGTCAGTCGCTCGCCGAGCACACGCCGGAGTGGGCGCGCCGTGCCTTCGGGCCGGTCGCATCCTACCTCGATATGCTTTTCGTCGATCACGGCATCTTCCGCCTGATCTATGTCAATCGCCACCGCATCGGCGCCCAGGCCTGGCGTTCGGCGCAGCCGGCGCCGCACCACATTCGCCGACTTGCCCGGCAGGGCCTGCGAACCATCGTCAATCTGCGGGGCGAACGGATGTGCGGCAGCTATTGGCTGGAGCAGGAGGCCTGTCGGCGCTACGGCATTACGCTCGTCAATTTTCAGGTTCGCTCGCGAGCGGCGCCGAGCCGGCACGAGATCAAGGCGGCGCGGGAGCTCTTCGAGCGGATCGAGTACCCGATGCTGATGCACTGCAAGTCGGGTGCGGACCGGGCCGGGCTCATGAGTGTGCTGTTCCGCTTTATCAAGGAGGGCGTGCCGCTCGAGGAGGCCAAGAAGGAGCTGGCGCTGCGCTATGGCCATATCCGGCAGGCCGACACCGGCATCCTCGACCATTTCTTCGAGACCTACCTTGAGCACAACCGGACTCGCCCGATCCCGTTCTTCGAGTGGGTTGATACGGTCTACGATCCCGACGAACTGAAACGGTCGTTCCGGGCCAAGGGTTGGGCGAACCGCCTCGTTAACGACATCCTGCGGCGCGAGTAGCAGCGCCGCTTGGTGCTCGTGCGGCGCCGGCAGCCTCAGTGCCGTAGCGCGGCACCCTCCCCGACACTCAGGACTTGGGCCTCGCACAGCCGCGCGTAGGCTCCATCTCGGGCGAACAAATCGGCGTGCGTACCGACCTCCACCATGCGGCCGGCATCCATGACGCAGATCAGGTCGGCGTTTTGCACCGTGGAGAGGCGATGTGCGATGACCAGCGTCGTGCGGTTTCTGGTGAAGCGCGCCAGCGCCTCCTGCACCAGCCGCTCGGACTCGGTATCGAGGGCGCTCGTCGCTTCATCCAGCAGCAGAATCGGAGCATTCCTCAGGATGGCTCGAGCGAGCGCCAGTCGCTGGCGCTGGCCCCCAGAAAGGCGCAAGCCGCGATCGCCGATCCTGGTCTCATAGCCGTAGGGCTGTTCCATGATGAATTCGTGGGCCGCCGCTGCCTTTGCCGCCGCCACGATGTCGGTCTCGCCGGCATCGAGCCGCCCCAGTGCAATGTTGGCTCGGATGGTATCGTCGAACAGCGTCACCTCCTGGCTCACGATCGCTATCGAGGCCCTGAGACTTTCGAGCGTCACGTCACGGATGTCCTGCCCGTCGATGGTGATGCGCCCGCTCTCGACGTCGAACAGCCGTGGCACCAGATTGATGATCGTGGATTTGCCGGCGCCCGAGCGGCCGACGAGCGCCACCGTCTTGCCTCCCGGCACGTGCAGCGTGAAGCCGTGCACGGCGCGACCTCTCCGTCCTGCGGGATAGGTGAAGCTGACATTCTCGAAGTCGATCGTGCCAGTCGAAACCAAGAGCGGTTTCGCCCCGGGCCGGTTGACGACGCTCGGGACCTGGTCGAGCTGCTGATAGACCCGCTCCACGGCTGCAAGTCCCTCCTGCACACGCGCCGAAAGATTGCCGAGACCACGGATCGGCTGTGCCGCCATCAGCAGCGCCGTCACGAACCCCATGAAGTCGCCGACCGTCGAAATCCCGCTCGCGATGCGCCAGTAGGCGAGTGCCAGGACCCCCGCGACGGCCAAGCCGCCCAGCGCTTCGAGCATCGGGTCCACCCGGGCGCGGTTGCGCACCGCGCGCATCCTGAGGCCGAACACGCGCTCGAAGGACGTGTTGACCAGTTCGGCTGCATAGGCCTCGAGCCGGAAGGTTTTGATGAGGCGCACGCCTGAGAGCTGCTCGGTGAGCAGCGAGGTCATGTCGCCGAGCTGGTCCTGTGTCTGCCGGGCGATCCGGCGCAACCGGCTGCTGAGCACTGCGATCGGCAGGGCGGCGATCGGATAGACGCCAAGCACGACCAGCGCCATCACCCAGTCGAGATAGACCATGCTCACCGCGTAGACCGCGATCAGCAGCGTGTCGCGGATCGCCGTGTTGAGCGCCGCTTGGCCCGCGAGCTGTATGAAGGCCACGTCGTTGGTAAGCCGTGACACGAGCTGGCCCGGTGTTTCGCGGGTGAGCTGCTCGTAGTCGGCGTTGATGAGATGCGCGAACGCGCGCTTCTGGATGTCGGTGGTCATCCGCATGACGATGCGGTTCGTGGCCACCGTTTGCAGGTAGAGCAAAAGGCTGCGCAACGCACTGACCAGGACGATAGCGCCGAGCACCTGTGGCACCGCGCCGGTTTGGCCTGCGAGCAGGCTATCGAACGAGGCCTTGATGATGAGCGGATAGGCGCCGGACACCGCGGCGAGCAGCGCCGTCAACCCGAGCGCAAGGACGAGCGCTTTCCGCCGCGGCCACACCCATTCGGCAAGAAAGCGCCTGAGCAGCCCGCGCACATGGACGTCGAGCTTCAGCGGTGCGGCCTCTTGGCGCTCGTCGGGATCAGCTTGTGACACGCGTTCTCTGGCAGGCGGCTGCGGTCGATTGCGATTGCACGCTCACCGGTTCGCCTTGTTCCCCTCCGTTTGGGCAGGATCGAGCAGTCGATGCATGTGCACGATGAAGTAGCGCATGTGGGCGTTGTCCACCGTCCGCTGGGCGGCCGCCTTCCATGCCTTGTATGCCTCCGCGTAGTTCGGGTAGATGCCGACGATATCGAGTTGGTCGAGATCGCGGAATGTGAGCGAATCGAGCGAAACGAGTTCCCCGCCGAACACCAGGTGCAGGAGCT
Organism: Hyphomicrobiaceae bacterium; assembly: GCA_035574175.1. GTDB lineage: Bacteria > Pseudomonadota > Alphaproteobacteria > Rhizobiales > Hyphomicrobiaceae > DATLZB01. Next base: position 630 of record DATLZB010000238.1, on the reverse strand, counting down.
GCTTGGGCGCCTTTTCTTCCGCCGACGTGCTCATCGATGGCAATCCCCTGTCGCCGTGCGCCGTTCCCGGCGCCTCGTTTTCAGCCTTTGTTGCCCGACCCGCCGGGCCGGGGCAAGCGAGCCGGCCCGAGGCCGGCCCATTCTGGAGCGTCTGCTAACCAGGAATTTAGCAGTTCTCTTAAGCTGGTCCCAATTCGGCGATGGCATAGTGGGGTATGGTCGCGACAGACGGCCGTTTCCAGGGTTGACAGGTTGGCGGACGCAAGCGGCGCTGTCGGGCGAAGTTCGACGGCGCCGCTCGGCTATCGGCCCTCAGGACTTGCCGGCGCCGGCCCATATCGCCATGTCCGCCACGAGCCCAAGGAACAGGATCCACCCGACTTCGCGGTTCGAACGGAAGCGGGTGAGGCAATTGCTCGCGTCCGAAATCTGCAACGTCGCCACCTGCCAAGCCAGTTGGGCGCCGGCGAGCGCGAGGGCAAGGAAGAAGATCATATGTGCCCCGGCGAGCGCAGCAGCCACGGCCCACAGGATCACCGCGCCCGCATAAAATGCGGTGAGCCACTTCTGTGTCTGCGGTCCGAATCGCAGCGCCGTTGACTTCAGCCCGAGCAGCGCGTCGTCTTCCTT
>DATLZB010000237.1:0-3420 GCA_035574175.1 Hyphomicrobiaceae bacterium | reverse complement strand
ATCCGACACGCGATGTGGCCGAGCCGTGTCGGGCGTACGGCGCGGCCGGCATCATGCGGCTACCGGTGCGGCTCCGTATCACATGGCAGGACGAGATGACCCTGCGTATGGACATCGACAACGGGCAGCAGACGCGGCTGTTGAGGTTCAATCGCTCGAGTCGGCCGCCCAGCGAGCCGCACTGGCAAGGGCACTCGGTGGCGGAATGGGAGACTGTCGCCGAGGGACAGGGGCTCGCGCCTGGTTTCGGGCTCAACCCGGTAGCGCTGAGCGGGTCGCTCAAGGTCGTCACCACGCACATGCGCCCCGGATACCTTCGCCGCAACGGCGTGCCCTATAGTGGCAACGCGGTGATGACCGAATTCTTCGATCGGATCGACGAACCCGGCGGCGTTTCTTGGCTGATCTTGACTTCAATCATCGAAGACCCCGCGTATCTAGACGTTCCGCTCATGCTCACCACCCACTTCAAACGCGAGCCGGATGGCACGAAGTTCAATCCGAGACCCTGCGAGGTGATACCTCCGATCGTGGGCGTCTTGCGCTAGCCGGCATCAGTCACGCACGAGGCCAGTATGGCAAATCAGGTCACCCTACTGTATGAGCGCTACGCCAGCGGCAGCATCAGCCGCCGCGAGTTCATGAGCCGTGCCACCGCTTTGGGCGTCGCGGGTGTGGCGGCCACGGCACTGAGCCCGCTGGCGGTATCTCCCGCTCAGGCATCAAGCTTGGCGCAAGCCGGGCTCGCCCAGCTTTCGGCGGCAACGACTCTCCCGCTCGACGTAGCGGAGTGGAGCTTCATGTGGGTGAACGTGAAGCGCGCCGACATCGCGCGCGGCAGCTTCATCGGCGGGCAGCAGATGTACGTTGAGTACATGATCCCGGCGCGCGTGCGGAAGCCGTACCCGATCGTGCTCGTGCACGGAGGCGGCGGCCAGGGTCTTGACTGGATGGGGACGCCCGACGGCCGGCCCGGTTGGTTCCAGCATCTCGTGGCCGAGGGTTACGCGGTGTACGTAGTCGATCGCCCCGGACACGGCCGATCGCCGCAACACCCGGACCTGCATGGTGCCATTCCCGAACGGCCGGGCACGATGGAAGCGCTGCAAGGGCAGTTCATCTTTCCTGCCGGCGGCTTGAGCAACCCGGACCCTTATCGGCGGAATCATACGCAGTGGCCGGGACCCGGCGTTCCCGGCTCACCGGAGGTCGCACAATTTCTCGCGTCGCAGGGGGGCAGTTACGTCGTCATCCCGGGCGGTGGGCAGGTCGCAGGGGGTGGTGGCGGGTTGGAGACTCCGCCAGTCCCGGCAAACCGGCAACCCGCGGGCCCGCCCAATCTTGCGCATCTGGCCTGGCGCGCCGCGGGTGCCGAGCTGCTCGATCGGATCGGACCGGCAATCATCATGACGCACTCGGCAGGCGGCCCGTTCGGCCTGCTGGTGGCCGAGGTGCGCCCACAGCTCGTGAAGGCCACGGTGATGATCGAGGGAGGCGGGACGCCGTTCGGCGGCGCAAATCGCTGGGGTCTGTCAACGGTTCCGGTCACGTACGATCCACCGGTCAGCGATCCCGCAGAGATTCGAACGCGCTGGGCGCCCGATCCCGAGATCGACGGTGGTGGCTACTACCTGCAGGAGGAGCCGGCCCGGAAGCTTCCGAAGCTGCGCGATGTGGCGGTGCTCACGGTTACGGCCGCCGCGAGTGCCGCGGCGCCGGGCAACCCGGGTCAGGTCGCCTTCCTCAAGCAGGCGGGTGTCCGCGTAGCTGAGGAGCTGCGATTGGCTCGGGTCGGCATCCATGGCAACGGCCACATGATGATGATCGAGAAGAATCATCGCGAGGTGCTGCAGCCGATTCTCGACTGGCTCGATCGGCACGTCGGCGGCACGGCGCCGGCAATTCACAGGCGCCCTACAGAGTCGACAGCACTGAGGCTCGCCAATACCGGCTATTTTTGGGTGGGCGCCGAGATCCAGAAGCGTGACTACGGGACGATCGTGTTCGGTCAGATGTACGTCCAGTATTTGGTTCCGGCGCAGATCCGGTATCCCCTGCCCATCGTGCTCGTGCACGGCGGTGGCGGACAGATGACGCATTTCATGGGGCTCGACGGAAACGCCGGGTGGGCGCATTACTTCGTGCAGTCGGGATACCAGGTGTACCTGGTGGATCGGCCCGGACACGGCCGTTCGCCTGTAGCACTCGACACGCTCGGGCCGCTCGGGCCGTTACCGATGATGGCCGGCATTGCCGCTGATACCAGGCGCGCCGCGACCGGCACGCCGAAGCGCTGGCCCGGGACGACCGGTGACATCGGCGATCCGCTGCTCGACCAATTCGTCGCCGGCCAGAACGCGCCGCCCGTCAACGGCGAGCTGATGCAGCGCCTTTGGCAAACGCGTGGCGCCGAACTGCTGGATCGAATCGGCCCGGCGATCATCTTGACGCACTCCGCTGGCGGGCCCTTCGGCTGGCTGGTTGCCAACGAGCGGCCCGCGTTGACGCGCGCGGTCGTCTGCTACGAGGGTGGCGGTGCGCCGCTCCTTGGACAGGACGCTCAGCCCGCCACCCTGCTGCCGAACGTCAAGGGCATTCCGATGATGTACCTCACCGCCGAGAACTCCGGTCGCACCAATGGTCCGGCAATCGTCGATGCCCTCCGGCGATCGGGTGCCGTGGCCGAGCACATCAACCTCAAGGACCGCGGCATCACCGGGAACGGCCACTTCGCGATGGTGGAGACGAACCGCAAGGAGGTTTTCGAGGTAATCCGCGGCTGGATCGAGTCGACGATTCCGGCGACCGGCTCGGCGCGGTAGGCGGTGCGCGGCTGACACCCGCGCTCGGGAATTGACAGACCGAGGCGACCGGAACGGCATGAACAGCTGTGGTGGTTGCCATGCGGTCCGGGCATCAATATCTAACGAGGCCCTGCTCAGACCTGCCAGCCTGTGCGATTCGATCCATCGCGGTTCGGCTCCCCCTCGCTAGGGGAGTGTTCGATTGCCGCGCCTCGGGCGCGGCGGGCCGCCTTGATCGGCTGAAGAGTTGACTCACATGCATGGAATCGAGCCGGTCAATTCGGCCAGGCCCGCTGCTGCTCACATCGGCAGGGCCGCCGCGAAAGCCACCGTGCCCCTCAGGATTCTGCTGAACGACGTCAAGTTTCTGTAAGACGTTCCGACAGTATCCGATTAGAAGGCCGTGGCGTCCGACGCTCGAGGCCTCGAGTTCCTTTGCGGCGCCGGTTATACAATCGGCCGCGTCTGTCTGCGAGGTCAGCGATGTGTAAGGCTTCCGTCAGGATCACCGTACTGGCTGCCGCCCTCGCATCGGCGCCCCGAGTGGCGGCGGCGCAGATCGATCTGACCGGCATGTGGGCGCCGATCTTCCACGAGGACCAGGTCGAACGCGTAC
>DATLZB010000236.1:0-14111 GCA_035574175.1 Hyphomicrobiaceae bacterium | reverse complement strand
CGACCGATGAAAGTGAGCCAAGCCGAGTAGGCGGGACGCGCGTTCGGGCTCCCGCCGGTCTCCCAAGACCCAACCGGCGGCGAGCCCCAGACAGGATCGGATGAGGCAGCGAAAGCCCGACCGATCCCAGGCTCGACGACGAGGGGGTGGGAGACCACCGCCCTCGAAATTTTTTTCAGCGTCGAGACTGGATCACGCCCATGCTGCCCGATCTCTTCCGTGACGAGGTTTTCCGCATCGAGACCCGGCGCCTGTGGCTGCGCTGGCCGCGCCTTGCCGACGCGCCCCGTCTGCAGGAAGCCGCCTCCGCGCCCGAGGTGGCGCAGATGACCGCCTCCTGGCCGCATCCCCTGCCCGAGGGTGAAGCGGCCCGCCGCATCGAGCGCATGCGGCAGGGCAACGCCAACGGCGACTGCCTGGTGCTGGCCATGACGCCCAAGCGCGAGCCCGATTGCCTGATCGGCATGCTCGGCGTGCACCTCGCCGCCGGCGAGGACCATCTTACGCTGGGCTGCCTGCTCGCCACCCCCTACCACGGTCGCGGCCTGATGAGCGAGGCCGTGCGCGGCCTCGCCTCGGCCGTCTTCACCTATTCCGGCTACCGGCGCATCCGTGCCGCCAGCCGGATCATCAATCCCGCCTCCGCGCGGGTGTTGGACAAGTGCGGCTTCGTCCCTATCGGCCCGGGCCTCCAGGAGGCGGCCGCACGCGGCGGCGCCATCGAGGTGGACTGTTTCGAGCTTCGCCGCGAAGACTGGCGCCGCACCCTGGCATGGGGCCGGCCGGCCGCCCAAGACTGCGGGGAGGCGCGCGCGTCATGATCGATGACCAATGTATCGCCAGCAAGCGGCTGCTGTTGCGGCCGCTCGAGGTCACCGACGCTGCCCGCCTCCATGCCCTCATCAACGACTGGAACGTGCTGCGTACGCTCGCATCCCCGCCCTATCCCTATCGACGCGAGCACGCCGAGGAGTTCCTGGCCGCGGCGATGCAAAAGCACGCGTCCGGCAGGGCCGCGGTCTTTGCCATCGCGCAAGAGGAGGGACTCATCGGCATTATCGCCATCGAGCCCGACGAGCGCGGTCCGAGGCTCGGCTATTGGCTCGGCCGTGCCTACTGGGGCCGCGGCTACATGAGCGAGGCGGCAGCCGCCCTCGTTCACCACCACTTCCGCTTTCCCGGCAACGACCGGCTCGTGAGCGGCTACTTCGCCGGCAACGGCGCCTCCTGGCGCATCCAGGACAAACTCGGCTTCCGCTTTGTCGGCGAGCGCATGCTACATTCCCGCCCCTGGGGCAAGGAGCTGCCCCACATCGACACGCTGCTCACCCGCGAACGCTTCGAGACCCTGTTCGGATGAAGTTCCTCGACCTTGCCAAGGTGTACGTCCGCTCCGGCGACGGCGGCGCCGGAGCGGTGAGCTTCCGGCGCGAGAAGTATATCGAGTTCGGCGGCCCCGACGGCGGCGACGGCGGCAAGGGCGGCGACGTGTGGGTCGAGTGTGTGGCCGACCTCAACACGCTCATCGACTACCGCTATCGCCAGCATTTCAAGGCCAAGACCGGCGGTCACGGCATGGGCAAGAACCGCACCGGAGCCGATGGCGCCGATGTTGTGCTCAAGGTGCCGCCCGGCACCGAAGTGCTGGACGAGGAGCGCTCCACCGTGCTCGCCGACCTCAAGCGGCCGGGCGAGCGCGTGCTGCTGCTCAGGGGCGGCAACGGCGGCTTCGGCAACGCCCGCTTCAAGAGCCCGACCAACCGTGCCCCGCGTCGCGCCAACCCTGGCCAGCCCGGCGAGGAGATGTGGATTTGGCTGCGCCTGAAACTGATCGCCGATGCCGGCCTCGTCGGTTTGCCCAATGCCGGAAAATCGACTTTCCTCGCCGCCGTCAGCGCCGCCCGTCCCAAGATCGCCCCCTATCCCTTCACCACGCTCAACCCGAGCCTTGGCGTGGTCCGCACGGGCGAAGTCGATTTCGTGCTGGCCGACATCCCCGGCCTCATCGAGGGCGCGCATGAGGGGGCCGGCCTCGGCGACCGTTTTCTCGGTCATCTCGAGCGCTGCCGCGTGCTGCTCCACCTCGTCGATGCGACCGCGCCGGACGTGGCTGGCGCCTACCGCACGGTGCGGCGCGAGCTCAAGGCCTACGGAGCGGGGCTCGACAAGAAGAAGGAGATTGTGGCGCTCTCCAAGGCCGATGCCGTGGACGAGGCGACCCTTGCCGAGCTGGCGGCTGCCTTGAAGAGAGCCGCCCGCAAGACGCCGCTGGTGCTGTCAGCCGTTTCCGGCCGCGGCATGAAGGAGGCGATTTATGCGCTCGCCGCAGCCATTCGGCGCAAGGAGGGCAGTGGCGCGCAGACCGAAGCAGGGCAAACGCGGGCGCCCTGGCGGCCTTGATAAGGGGCGCCAGCGCCTAACAGAGTTCGCGGGTGGCGGAATCGTTCCGCCACCCGCGCCCGCTCGCTATTTTGCACTCTTTGCGAGCCATGCCTTCATCCAGGCGATCTCCTGTTCTTGTGCCTTGATGATGTCCTGGGCAAGCTTCTTCACTTCAGGGTCCTTGCCGAAGGCCAGCACGACTTTGGCCATGTCGATGGCCCCCTGGTGGTGAGGGATCATGCCGGTCACGAAGTCGCGGTCGGCATCGCCGGTAAAGGTGATGTCCATCGCCTCGTGCATTTTCGCGTTGACGCCATGGAAGGCGAGGCTCGCCGGGCTGTTGTCGCCCTTGGGCTTCATGCTGCCCATGCCTCCCATGCCGTGCATCATCCCAGGCATCATGCCTGGCATCTGCTGGCCCTGCATCGGCATCTTGTCCTTCTGCATCGGCCCGCCGTGCTGCATGCCCTGTTGGGCGATGGCGAAGGTGGCGAAGGCGGCGGTCGCGAGCGCCGCCGGCAACAGGATCTTTCTCATTGCTTTTCGTCCTTGTGATGGTGACTGCCGGCCGCGCCTGGCCGCATCGGTATGCGGACCTCAGGCACAACGTTTGCGGAAAGGTGGGCTCAGCCGGCGCCGTTGGGCGGACGCTCGAGGCCGGCCGGCGCCAGACCTCTGTCGTCCTGTTCGGCAATACCATCGCCAAGCCAGCGGCAGGGCCGCTGGAGGGAGGCGATTGCCTCAAGCGTCGCCATGCCCAGGCAGTGGATCACGCATCCGAGGCAGGACAACCCGCCATCATCGTCGGGAGCGGCGGTTGGCGACGGATGCTGATGGCAGGGGGTCTCCGCTGTGCTTACCTGGTAGGCCGCGGCGTCATGTCCGAGCCAACCCTTCGCCGCCATCGGCGCCGCCAGAGCAACCACCGTCGCCGATGCGAAGAGCAGTGCGATGAGAAGTCGGAACACGACCATGCGCGATCTCACACCCCAGGGCTTCGCGCGCGATGCGTGGCTTGCGCTCGACGCTCACCGTCAGGCCGATCCACGCCGCGGAGGGCGTTCATGTTCATATAATGATCAAGTTGGTGGCGACCGCCGCCCTTGACCAGGATCAAGCCGCCGGCTCTTCACACCATGCGCGCGCCGCCACTTGCCTGGAAAAATGTCTTGAGGTCGTCCGTGGGCTCCAGCCGGACGGGAAGCTCGCGGATCGGGCCGCACAGCTTCCGGTAGAGCTTAACCAGATCCTTCGGCACCTCTTCATCGTCGGGCACCCTGCCGCGAACGATGCGCAAGTGCTGTTCGAGATCCTCGTTGGCCCGCACAAGATCGCCGGCGCGCAGTTGGCGCAGGCGCTGGTAGGAGAGCGTGCTGAGATAGGCCGCATAGCGCTGCTGAACGCTGTGGGCGTCGATCAGCCGTTTGACCAGGAAGAGGCCGATGACGGCGGCAAACAGCCCGAGCACGAGGGCGAGAACCCAGCCCCCCGAGTTGGTGCCCGGTTGACCCTGCGTGTCGGCTGCCGGAGCGGCATGCTGCGGCGCGGCCGCAGTTGTGGATGGCTGGTGTTGCGCGGCTGCATCCCCCTGCCGCTTCGCCACTTCGTTCAAGGCCGTGCGAATGACATCCTGGAATTGAGCGCGGGAGACGAGCGGCTGCTCGGCGAACTCCCACAGCCTGTCTTGGGCGACGTGTTGGTAGCCCGTTCTGCGCGCCAGCTCCGGCACCTTGTCGGACCTCGCCTCGATGCGGACCGTGCGCTCGCCCAGCACGGCGTTGTAGCTATCCGCGAAGTCCCGGCCCCCCACCATCGGTGCCCCGAAGGTGACCACCGCAGCCACGGTTCTCGGCCGCGGCCCCGTGGCGAACTCGTAAGCACCGAGGAAGGCAAGCGCGCCGCCGAGCGAATGCCCGGCGAACACCACCGGCATGGCTTCGTCGCGCAGCACGAACTGCATCCAGGCTTCGACCTGAGGCCGTATGGCGGCCCAACCGATGAGAAAGCCGAGGTGGCGGCCGGGCCTGAGGTCCCCGATCAGTGGCCTCACGTCCCCATGCGTCCTCTTGAGGCGGTCGAACGCCTTTTTCAGCGCCCACTCCGCCGCGCGCCGCTCATTGTCCGACACTTGGCCCGGGTCCGTGAGCAGATCTCTCAGATTGCCTTTCCAATCGGACCACGTGGAGGTGCCCCGCAGGATGATGAACGCCTTGCCCTCGCGGCGGAAGCCGTAGCCTTGCGTGTCCACGTGCGGTACGCGGTCTTCGCCCTTCGTGCTGTCGAAGTAGGCAAACGAATCAATACCCTCGCAACACGTCGAGAGATTGTGACCGATGACATCGGCGGAGTGATAGGCGAGCGCCGACTTGTAGGCCAGAAACTCGCAGAGCTCGAGGGGGATGCCTTGCCTCCTCCAATCGTGACCGTCGGCAAGCAGCTTCGGCACCGAAGGCTCGGTTGACTGCGCCGGCCCAACGCCATGGCGCGCAACGTCACCGAGCAGGCTGTAGGCGAGCCTGACCGTCGATTTCGGGCCGGCGGCCAGCAGCTGCACAACTTCGGGAGAAATGGAAACGGCCGCGGCCGTACTCGGCGCGTGTGGCATTGCCGCCATCCTTTCAAGATCTCATATCGGGAAGTGCTGCCCGCAGGTATGCCCCAAGATCGCGGACGTCAGCGCTCATGGTTAATCATACCCCACAGCGAGGCAGTTCGACAGCATCGCACAGCCGCATCTCCGACCTTGGCGACGGCGATGTGCCTTGAGCACTTTTCTGCTATGCGGGGGCAAGCCCGTTGCCCACTGCTCTACAATGTCCAAAGCCGCTCAAGTCAACGCCCGCTCCCACTGGACCAACGCCCGCCGCATCGTGGTCAAGATCGGCTCGGCGTTGCTCGTCGATCGCGCCAGCGGCCGCCTCAAGTCCGACTGGCTCGATGCGCTTGCCGACGACGTGGCCGACCTTGCGCGCGAGGGCAAGGAGTTGATTGTCGTCTCCTCCGGCGCCATTGCCTTCGGGCGGCGGCTGATCGCTCTGCCGGAGGGCGCACTCGCGCTCGAGCAGTCGCAGGCGGCCGCTGCCGTCGGGCAAATCGGCCTGGCCCATGCCTATCAGGAGCGCTTTCTCGCCCGCGGCCTCGTCGCCGCACAGATCCTGCTGACGCTCGCCGACACCGAGGAGCGCCGCCGATATCTCAATGCGCGCCAGACCGTCGAGACGCTGCTGGCCCTCAAAGCGATCCCCGTTGTGAACGAGAACGACACGGTTGCCACCACCGAGATTCGCTACGGCGACAACGACCGCCTCTCTGCCCGCGTCGCCTCCATGATGAGCGCGGATTGCCTGGTGCTGCTCTCCGATGTGGATGGGCTCTATAGCGCCCCGCCCGGAACGGGCCGCCGCGCCGTGCGGCTCGATGAGGTGCGCTCAATCACGCCAGAGATCGAGGCCATGGCAGGCGACGCCGGCACGGAGTTGTCGCGCGGAGGCATGAAGACCAAGATCGAGGCGGCCAAAATCGCGGTGGCCGCCGGCACCCACATGGTCATTGCCTCGGGGCGGGAGCTCAACCCACTGAAGCGGCTTGCCGCCGGCGCCCCCTGCACCTGGTTCATCGCGTCCTCCGATCCGGTGGCGGCGAGAAAGCGCTGGATCGCCGGCCGCCTCGAGCCGACCGGCGCAGTGGTCATCGACGCCGGCGCCGAAGCCGCACTCGCCGGCGGCAAAAGTCTGCTCCCCGCCGGGGTGAAGCGGCTCGAGGGGCAGTTCGATCGCGGCGACGCGGTGATCATTCGCGCGCTCGACGGGCGCGAGCTGGGGCGCGGGCTCATCGCCTACGCGCGTGCCGACGCGGACCGCATTATCGGCAGGAAAAGCCGTGAGATCGCCGGCATTCTGGGTTTTGAGGGGCGCGCCGAGCTGATCCACCGCGACGACATGGCGCTCAACCGGAAATAGCGCCACACCGCGCTGAATATCCTCCCTCGCTGCCTTGCGAAGGGCACATCGAGTTCGTATGGAACGTGGATCGGGAGCGAGCTTGCGGAGGGCCTTGCAATGTTTCGCGGATTGTTGTCTGCCGCCTTTGCCGCGGCCCTGCTGGCGGTGGTGCTGGGGCGCTATGCTCCGCAGGCCGCGACCGTCGAACAGGCGATGTGGAACGTGATGACGCTCGGCCTCGTCGCGCTTGGCTACACGGCGCTGCAAGGCATCAACGCCATCCGCCAGTCGGCCAACCGCGAGCACGGCGTGTTTCTAGGCCTTGTGCTCTCGTTCCTGCCACTGTTCGTGGTCGCCTACGCGGTGGCCGTGTGGCAGTATGCGCCGAACCAGCTCACCACCTATCAAACCATCGCCATGATCCTTGGTGGCGCAGCGGCCGCCGTCGACGTGTTTTTGTTCTCCTGGCTGACCTTCCGCACCTCGCGCGGGCTCACGCTCAGGGAGCGGCGCGCCTGATCTGCGAGGTTTTCCGTGCCGGGTAGGGTGCGTGCCGGTCGCGATCGCGCCGGCTACGGCTCTATTTTCTCGCAAACGATGCTATCCTGGCTCGCTGCGGCCGATGGCCGCGCGCCCCTGATCGAGTGTCGGACCAGATTGACATGAACAAGCCGGAACGAATGGACACCGGGACGCAAGATGTCGAGCGGCGGATGCGCACCATCGGCCGGCAGGCCCGCGCCGCCGCTGCCGAGCTGGCGCTTGCCGCACCCGAACGCAAGAGCGCCGCCTTGCGGGCCGCAGCCGAAAGCATGCGCGTGGGCGAAGAAGATATCCTCGCCGCCAATGAGCGCGACCTTGCCGCGGCCCGGCAGGCGGCGAGACCCGCCGCCTTCGTCGACCGCCTGGCGCTCAACAGCGCCCGCCTTGCCGCCATCGCCGCAAGCCTCGATGAGATCGCCGACCTGCCCGACCCTATCGGCACCGTGATGGACCGCTGGACGCGGCCCAACGGGCTCGACATTTCCCGCGTGCGCACGCCGCTCGGCGTTGTCGGCATCATCTATGAGAGCCGGCCTAACGTCACCGCCGACGCTGGCGGCCTGTGCCTCAAGGCCGGCAATGCCGCCATCCTGCGTTCCGGCTCCGAAAGCTTTCATTCCGCCCGTGCCATTCATGCCCGCCTGACCCAAGGCCTTGCTGCGGCGGGGCTGCCGGAGGCCGCCATCCAGCTCGTGCCCACCACCGACCGCGCCGCCGTCGGCCATATGCTGGCAGGTCTCGACGGCACCGTCGACGTCATCGTTCCCCGCGGCGGCAGAAGCCTTGTCGAGCGCGTTCAGAAGGAAGCGCGTGTGCCGGTGTTCGCGCACCTCGAAGGGATCTGCCACACCTACGTCGATCGCGACGCGGACCTCGACATGGCCCGCGACATCGTGCTCAACGCCAAGCTGCGGCGCACCGGCGTGTGCGGCGCCACCGAGACGCTACTCGTCGACGAGGCCGGCCGCGATCGGCTGCTGGCGCCACTGGTGAAGGCCCTGCTCGACGCCGGCTGCGAGGTGCGCGGCGACGCCGACACTGAAAAGGTCGATCCCAGAGTCAAGGCGGCGACGGAAGCGGACTGGTCGACCGAATATCTCGACGCCATCATCGCCGTGAAGCTGGTCGATGGCGTCGACGGAGCGCTTGCCCACATCGCCCGCTACGGCTCCCAGCACACCGACTGCATCGTTACCGACAACCGCGAGCGGGCCGAACGTTTTCTTGCGCGCGCCGACTCGGCGATCGTGCTGCACAACGCCTCGACCCAGTTCGCCGACGGCGGCGAGTTCGGCTTCGGGGCCGAGATCGGCATCGCCACCGGCCGCCTGCACGCGCGCGGTCCGGTCGGCGTCGAGCAACTGACGAGCTTCAAATACGTGGTGCGCGGCAGCGGCCAGACGAGGCCGAAGTGACGCACGTCGGGCGGGTGCGGGGCGCGGAGCGAAGAGCGCGGCGGCCGCCGGCGGAGCGGAACGCCGTCCGCAAATCCGTCCATTCGAGTTTCGGCTCGATCAGGGTCAAGCCGCCTCTCGTCCTGCCCGGCCAGCGTATCGGTGTCATGGGCGGCACCTTCAACCCTCCGCACGCCGGACACCTGCTCGTCAGCCGCAGCGCCCTTCGTCGCCTCGCCCTCCATCAGGTCTGGTGGGTTGTGACCCCGGGCAATCCCCTGAAGGGCAACGAGGACCTCCCCGATCTCTGCGGCCGCATGGACCTCTGCCGCCGCCTTGCCGCCGACCGCCGGGTGCGCGTCACCGGCTTTGAGGAAACCCTGCGCACCCCCTACACCGCCGTCACGCTTGCCTTCCTCAGGCGCCGCTTCCCGCGCGTCCGTTTCGTATGGATCATGGGCGCCGACAACCTCGCCGGCTTTCACCGCTGGCAAGACTGGCGTCGCATCGCTGCCATCATGCCGATTGCCGTCGTCGACCGCCCCGGCTGGCGGCTGAAGGCGCTGGCCTCCAGGGCTGCCCATGCCCTTGCCCGCGCCTACCTGCCCGAGAGCCGCGCATTGACCCTGCCGCTGCTGAAACCGCCTGCCTGGACCTTCATCACAGGGCCGCTGTCGCATCTCTCTTCGACCGAACTGCGCCGGACTCTGCGCATAACGCCAAACCATGCAATTCCGTGAGACGGAAGGGAGGTTGCAAGCTGGGTGCGGAGTCGCTTAATGTTGGGGTGCGCTCGGCGAGTTGCCCGTGCATTGCTGGCGCGCGATTGCGCTGCAGTGGCTTTCCGGCGCTTGGGGCCCAACTTGGGTAAATGACGAAAGGTCACTCACCACACGATGCGAACTGCTCTTGAGGGCGCCCGCAAGGGCGCGCCTGCGGTCGAGCGCGTCTCCGACGGGACGCGCACGAAAGCCTTGCTTGACCACATCAGTGCCTGGCTCGACGAGGCCAAAGCCGAGGAGGTGGTCACAATTGACCTCAAGGGCAAATCCAGCATGGCGGACTTCATGGTGGTGGCGAGCGGCCGGTCGGACCGGCATGTCGGCGCCATCGCCGATCAGGTGCAACGCAAGCTGAAACAACTCGGCGTTCACACCCGCATTGAGGGGCTTGCGGCCTGCGATTGGGTGCTGCTCGACGCCGGCGATATCATCGTTCACGTGTTCCGCCCCGAGGTGCGCGAGTTCTACAAGCTCGAGCGCATGTGGTCGGCAGACCGGCCGACCGAGGCCCCGGCCCACTAACGGGTAGGCTTGCGTGCCGACGCATGGCCGTCCTGTCCCGGCCCGCGAAGCTTGCCCATGCGTCTGCTGATCACCGCAATCGGTCGCCTCAAGGACGGACCGGAGCGCATACTTTATCGGCGCTATGCCGAGCGCATCGACCGGACAGGGCGCGGCATCGCCCTCGGGCCGCTCGATCTCGTCGAGATTGGGGAAAGCCGCGCGGCGAGCGCAAAGATGCGCGCCGACGAGGAGGCGCAGCGTCTGCTCGACAAGGCCCGGGGGGCCGACCTCCTGATCGCGCTCGATGAGCGCGGCCGCCAGCTGTCGAGCGCAGCCTTCGCCGGCCTCATCCGCGATGCGCGCGACCGCGGCGTCGGCCTCGCCGCCTTCCTGATCGGCGGTCCCGATGGTCATGGAGAGGCGGTCCGCAAGGAGGCGGGCCTAATGCTATCGCTCGGACTTCTGACCCTGCCGCACGGGCTCACCCGCCTCGTGCTTACCGAGCAACTCTACCGCGCCGTCACGATCCTGTCCGGCCACCCTTACCACCGGTATTGACCAATTCCGCCTCGGCCACCGGCGGTAGCGGCGCCATGCCCCGGATCATGTCCGCCGCCTTTTCCGCGATCATGAGCACCGGCGCATTGATGTTGCCGGAGACGAGGTCCGGCATCACCGAGGCATCGACGACCCTGAGCCCCTCCACGCCGCGCACGCGCAGCTTCGGATCGACGACGGCTTGCGCACCGGAGCCCATCGGGCATGTGCAGGCCGGATGGTGGGCGGTGATGGTCACGCGCCTGAGCCAGGCGTCGATGTCGGCATCGCTCTTGACCGCAAAGCCGGGTGCGGTCTCCGGCCCCCGGAAGCGGCTGAGCGCCCCCTCGTAGGCGACCTCGCGCGCCCGCTTGAAGCCCTCGCGCAGCGTGGCGATGTCTGCGGGCTCGAGGAAGAAGTTGGGCACGATGCGGACCGGATCGAGCGGTTTGTCGGACGCAAGCTTCACTTCGCCCCGGCTCTGCGGATGGAGCAGCACCGGCCGGATGCCGAAGGCATCCGGATAGGGCGGCCTGAGCCCGGGAAACCAGTAGTCGGCGTCGATCGGCGCCCCGCGGAACAGGAACTGGATGTCCGGCACCGGGCTCGATGCCTGGAGCTTCACGAACGCCTGCAGTCCCCCGGGCGGCACGGTGGCGGGACCGGTGCCGGTGAGATAGGCGCGCGCCATGCTGAAGACGATGCGGTCGAGCCTCAAGCTGTCGCGGAAGGGGCTCGCCTCAGTCTCGGTCCGGCTGAACCAGATTTGGGCGCCCAAGTGGTCCTGCAGGTTCTTGCCCACGGGAAGATCGACGCGCGGCTTGATGCCGAACTCGTTGAGGTGATCGGCAGGCCCGATGCCGGAGAGCATCAGAAGCTGCGGCGAGTTGAACGCGCCGCCCGACAGGATCACCTCCCGCTCCGCCAGCACCCGCTCAATGCGCCCGTTGCGCACGTACTCGACGCCGATCGCCCGCGTGCGCTCGAACAGCACGCGGGTGACGTGCGTATTGATCTTGAGCGTCAAGTTCGGCCGCTTGAGCGCCGGCTTGAGGAAGGCGGTGGCAGCCGAGCAGCGCCGTCCGCGCCTGATCGTGAACTGGGCTCGCCCGAAGCCCACCTGCTCGCGGCCGTTGTAATCCTCGGTCACGCGATGACCGGCGGCCTGCGCAGCCTCAATCCAGGCGCCGAACAGCTCGTCCTTCGTCCGTGCCCAGATCACCCCCAGCGGCCCCGACCCGCCGCGCCAGGTGTTCTCGCCGCCCTCCCACGTCTCGGAGCGCTTGAAGTAGGGTAGCACCTCGGCGTAGCTCCAGCCCGACGCCCCGCCGGCCGCCCAGCGGTCGTAGTCGGACCGGTTGCCACGCACATAGGCCATTA
This sequence comes from Hyphomicrobiaceae bacterium, assembly GCA_035574175.1. Taxonomy (GTDB): domain Bacteria; phylum Pseudomonadota; class Alphaproteobacteria; order Rhizobiales; family Hyphomicrobiaceae; genus DATLZB01. The sequence continues at coordinate 2,648 of DATLZB010000236.1, read as the reverse complement.
CGTTGATCGACGAGGAGCCGCCGAGCACCTTGCCGCGCGAGGCCTCGATGCGCCGCCCGCCCATGCTGGGCACCGACTCTGTCTCATAGCCCCAGTCGAACATCCGGTACTTGGCGATTCGGCCGAGACCGAGCGGAATGTGTATGTAGGGATGGCTGTCGCGGCCGCCTGCCTCAAGCAGCAGCACGCGCTCGGCGCTGTCCTCGCTCAGTCGGTTGGCAAGCACGCAGCCGGCGGAGCCGGCGCCGACGATGATGTAGTCGTAGGCGATCTGCTCTTCCATGCCGCCCGTCCCGCAACTTCGACCGGTCACCCGCTCGCTTAACTGCCGGCGCGGAAAAAGGGAAGTGGCAGTCCCTGCCATCTGCTAGCCTGCGCCGCAGCAGATCTTTTGCAGAGGAGGCGCGCCTTGAGCAGCGAGCTGAGCCAAGAGACCATCGCCGCCCAGGCCGGCGGATCGATCGAGCCGGAGACCGGCGCGATCATACCTCCGATCCATATCTCCACCACCTTCGAGCGCGATGCGGACAATCAAAACCGCCGCGGCTACTCCTACGGCCGGCCCGACAACGCCACCGTTCGCCAGGTCGAAGCCATCCTGACGCGGCTGGAGGGCGGTGCGACAAGCCTCCTGTTCGCTTCCGGCATGTCGGCCGCCACCGCGCTTTTTCTAACCCTCGACAAACCTGCCCACGTCGTCGCCCCCGCCGTCATGTACTGGGGCATGCGCAAGTGGCTGCTCACCGAAGCACCGGCCTTCGGCATCGAAACGAGCCTTGTCGATGCAAGCGACCTCGACGCCATCGCCGGCGCCATCCGTCCCGGCTTGACCCGGCTCGTCTGGCTCGAGACGCCGGCCAATCCGCTGTGGACAATCAGCGACATCGCCGGTGCCGGCAAGCTCGCCCACGCCGCCGGCGCGGTGCTGGCCGTCGATTCCACGGTGGCGACGCCGGTGCTCTGCAACCCGCTTGCGCTCGGCGCCGACGTCGTCATGCATTCGGCGACCAAGTATCTCAACGGCCATACCGACGTGGTCGCCGGCACCTTGACCTTCGCCGGCAACGGACCGCTTGCGGCGCGTGCCTCCACGTTGCGCTCCGCCTTCGGCACCATTCTCGCACCGTTCGCGGCGGCACAACTGATGCGCGGGCTGCGCACGCTCTTCGTGCGCGTGCGCCACCAGTGCAGGGCAGCGCAGGCGATCGCCGAGCACTTCGACGCTCATGCGAAGATCGAGCGCGTGCTCTACCCCGGTCTTTCCCGTGCGCCCGGCCACGAGCTTGCGAAGCGACAAATGAAGGGGGGCTTTGGCGGCATGCTGTCGATCCGTGTCAGGGGCGGAGAGGCTGCGGCGATCGCCACGGCCGCCAAGGTCAAGGTATGGAAGCGGGCCACCTCGCTCGGCGGCGTCGAGAGCCTCATCGAGCACCGCGCCTCGGTCGAAGGACCGGCCACTCCCTGCCCGCCCGACCTCTTGCGCCTCTCGGTCGGGCTTGAAGCGCCGGCTGACCTCATCGCCGATTTGGAACGGGCGCTGGCCGCTGCCGTCTGACCGGCACCTTGCCGCTACCGCGCGCCGGCGAGCGCATAGCTCATGATCTTGTAGGCGAGTGCCGCCGCCGTGTAGTCGCAGACGTGCAAACCCGGGATCGGGGCCAGCTCGACGAGGTCGGCGGCGACGATGCGCGAGACCTCCGCCGCGCGCCTCAGGATGGCGAGGGCCTGCCAGTAGCCGAGCCCGCCCGGCGTCGGCGTGCCCGTCGCCGGCATGATGGCGCCGTCGAGCGCGTCGATGTCGAAGCTGACGTAGACCGGGCGGCCCGCGAGCGGCGCGACGATATCCTTTAGCGCCCAGCGCGCCTGGTCCTTGGCCCAGTGCACCTGGATCCGCGATCGGCTCGACTCCAGGAACGCTGCCTCGGCGGCGGAGATGGCCCGGACGCCGACCGAGACCAGCGTGACTCCGGGATGATCGAGCACCCGTCGCATGGCTGCCGCATGCGAGTTGTGCTCCCCCTGATAGCCGTCGCGCAGATCGGCGTGGGCGTCGAACTGGAGGATGACGAGATCCGGATGGCGTCGCACCAACGGGCGCACGGCGCCAATGGTGAGCGCATGCTCGCCCCCCAGCACCAGCGGAAAGCGGTTGGCCGCCACCACCGTTTCCACGATCGCCTCGAGCTGGTCGAGCGCCGCGGCGACCGGCCGGGCGATGTCGGGTTCCGCGATGGCGGCGATGCCGAAGTCCGCGCAGGGCTCACGCCCGAGCTCCTCGTCGTAGAGCTCGAGCTGATGGCTCGCGGCAAGGATTGCGGCAGGACCCTTGGCCGTGCCCGCGCCGTAGCTCACGGTCGCCTCGAGCCCGAACGGGATGACGACGGCCCGCGCCACTTCGGGCCGGCCGGCATCCGGCCGGTCCGGCTCGAGAAAAGAACGCTCCGCCGGCAAGTAGTCGAGCCTGGCCGCGGCGCCCATCACGCGTTTTCTGCGACCGCGCCCTCGACGTCGCCGTACATCGTCATCATCGGCTCGTCCTCGAGGATGGCCTCGCCGTAGGTCCCGTAGCCGTTGAAGCGGCCGGCGATGGCCCGCCCATAGGCGCCGATGTTGCCGATCTCGATGTAGTCGCCCTCGCGGATCGAGGC
>DATLZB010000235.1:0-6521 GCA_035574175.1 Hyphomicrobiaceae bacterium | reverse complement strand
GAGACGCGCGTTACCAGTAGAACCGGAAGCCCCACCAGGGCCGGTAGCGGTAGCGCGGATAGTAGTGATAGTAGTAGTACCGCCGCGGATAGAAACTCGGGTAGTAATAGTAGTAGTACGGCCGGTAGTACCGCCTGTAGTAGTAGCGGCGGCCGTGCACCTGTTCGACGTGTGCGACAACTTCCGGCGCTGCCGGAGCAGCCGCTCGCGGCGCCGCTTGTGTCGTCCCGGCCATCAGCGCCACCGCCAGACCGGCACTGAGAACTGCCAGCGATCGCATCGTCACCTCCTACGACCGATTTGTGCGAGCTCTCTTCGCCGGCGCGACCCGGCCGAGAGCCTAGCGCACTTTCACGGCTTTACATAGAGAGCGCTTAGACCTGCACAACGCACGGCGGCTATGCCGGGATCCTCGCCCCATACGGCTACAGCCGTTCCATGTGCGGCAGCGGGTCCACCGGCTTCGGACCTTGGCGCAGCTCAAAGTGAAGCTGGGGCTGATCGACGTTGCCGGTCTTGCCGGCCTTGGCCAGCACCTGCCCGCGCCGCACGCGGTCGCCGCGCTGCACCAGGAGCTGGTCGTTGTGCGCATAGGCCGTGACCCAGCCGTTGTCGTGGCGGACCAGCACGAGGTTGCCATAGCCGCGCACCTCATTGCCCGCATAGGCGACGACTCCGGACTCTGCCGCCAGAACCTCGGTGCCGAGCGGCACCGCGACATTGATGCCGTCGTTCTGCGTTCCGTCGGCCTGCGGGCCGAACCCGGCAATGATCCGGCCTTTGACTGGCCAGCGCAGCTTGCTGTCGAAAGCGGCCTTGGCGGCGACCGGCTCCTCCTTGCCTGCGCTCTCGCGCTTGGGAGCCGCGGCCTGCCCGGCATCAACCGCCGTCTTGGTCTCGAGCGCCGCGACCCGCGTGCCGTTGAGCACCGTCGGCCGCACGGTCGATGTGGGCGAAGGCTCCACCGTGACTGACGCTGACGGCTCGGAAGCCACTGGGGCTTCGGTCTCCCGAGCCGTGCGTTGTACGGGCTCGGGGGGAACCCTCAGAACTTGCCCCGGCATCACCTTGTGCACGTCGGTGATCCCGTTGATCCGCTGCAGCTCGGCGACCGTCACGCCGCGCTGACGGGCAAGCCCATAGAGGTTGTCGCCGGATTTGATCGTGTAAGTGTCGGTCCAGCCTGCCGGCGCAGCTGGTGCCGCGACCGGAGCCGCCTGAACCGCGGTCTCGGCCTTGGCCGGCCTTTCTGCGGCGGGTAAGGGTGCAGTATGCGCGGCAGACGCAACGGCCGGGACAACCGGCGCCGACGGCTGCTCGGCAAAAGTGCGGTCGGTCTGCGCGGCGGGCGTCGCCTTGGCGACGGCTTTGGCCCCGGCCGGCAGCCGCAAGCTCTGGCCGGGCTTCAGGTTGGGATCGCTCATCCCGTTCACACGCATGAGCTCGGACATGGACACGCCGTAGCGTCTGGCGAGCGTGTAGAGCGTGTCACCGTCCTTCACTTCGATCTCGGCACCGCCCGCTGACTCCCGCACGGCGGTATGCGCCGCTGTGCTCTTTGTGGCGGCGGCGACCGTCGGGGCTTCGGCGCTCCGCAGGGGCGGCGCGACGGAAACGGGAGCCGCAATCGACCGCGGTGCAGCCTCGCTGCGTGGCAGGGCGGAAACGGCAAACTCGCGGTTGGCGCTCGTCGCTGCAGGCGCCCCATTGCCGTACCCCGATCCGTAGCCGCCCGCCTGAGGCGGACGGTAGCTTGCCGGGGGTGGCGCACCGTATCCGGTGCCATAACTACTGCCATAGCCGTCCTGATTCGGGGCCGCAGGGCGACCGTAGCCCTGGCCGCCGTAGGGGCCGGAGGCAGGCGGCGCATATCCGCTGCCGTAAGTGGCAGGTGGAGTCGGTGGATAGCTGTTGGCGTAAGCGCCGACCGGAGGGGTACCGTAGCCGTAACCCGAGCCATACGGGCCGCTCTGCGGCGTGTAGCTGCCGCCCTGGCTCGCCGAAGGCGGCCCGTCGGTGCGCGCCCGCGGAGGCGGCGCCGCGGCGCTGGTCTCAGTCAAGCCGAAGGGCGGATAGTCGAAGCGCGTGACGCCGGAGCTGCAACCGCCGGCGAAAAGACTGGCTGCGGCAACGAAGGTGGCAAGGCCACGCCAGGATTGGCCCGCTTCGGGCCGGCACCCACTATCCGAACGCAACATGGTACAACACCTCTTAACCCACCCTTCCTTAACCATCGGAGAGTTAAGGACGCCTTAACGGGCGGGATTGCCCCAGGTCGCGCCGGAATACCGTGAGATTGCTAGCCGTCGCTGCGCGGACGCCGCGTCAGGGGGTCAGCGCGGCGGAGAGCGCATCGATGCAGGCGAGGTGCGTTAGATCGAGGCCGATGGGCATCACAGAAATGTGGCCCGAATAGACCGCCCACAGGTCCGTCCCCTTCTCCGTCTTCGACAGGCGGCGCTCGTAGCCGAACCAGAAATAGGGCGTACCCCACGTATCGCGCCGCTCGTCGATGATCAGCATATCCTTGTCGCGCCGCCCCTGCCGGGTGACGGCGACGCCCTCGACCTTTCCCGCCTCGCGATCGGGGAAATTCACGTTGAGGGGCACTTCGGGCGGCCACCCGGTCTCGAGCAGCCGGCGGATCAGCGCCGGCCCGTGCGCCAGCGCGGTCTGCCACCTGATCTCACCCTCGCGCGGCGCACCGACCGCCTGGCTCAAGGCGATCGAGCGGATGCCGAGCAACGACCCTTCCATGGCGCCGGCGACCGTACCCGAGTAGGTGACGTCTTCGGCGAGGTTGGAACCGCGATTGACGCCGGAGAGCACCAATGCCGGCGGCCTTTCCTTGAGGATGTGGCGCACGCCCATGATGATGCAGTCGGTAGGCGTGCCGCGCACGGCATAGCAGCGCTCGCCCACCTCGCGCAGGCGGATCGGCTCGCGCAACGTGAGCGAGTGCGCAGCCCCGCTCTGGTCGATCTCGGGCGCCACCGTCCACACATCGTCGGAGAGTTCGCCCGCGATCGCCTCGAGGATCTTGAGGCCCGGCGCGTTGATGCCGTCGTCGTTGGTGATTAGGATACGCATTTAGTCTTTTGCAATTCGGCTCATGCCGCCCATGTACGGCACCAGCACCTCCGGAATCGTGACGCTGCCGTCGGCCTGTTGATAGTTCTCCAAGATGGCGATCAGCGTGCGCCCGACGGCGAGCCCGGACCCGTTGAGGGTGTGCACGAACTCGGTTTGCTTGGAGCCCTTGGGCCGGTAGCGCGCCTTCATGCGCCGGGCCTGGAAGTCGCCGCAGTTGGAGCAGGAGGAGATTTCGCGATAGCTGTTCTGGCCCGGCAGCCACACCTCGATGTCGTAGGTCTTGCGCGCGGCAAAGCCCATGTCGCCGGTGCAAAGGAGCATCGTGCGGTACGGCAGCCCGAGCCGCACCAGCACTTCCTCCGCACACGCCGTCATCCGTTCGTGCTCGACCGCGCTCTGCTCGGGCGTGGTGATAGAGACCAGCTCGACCTTGGAGAACTGGTGCTGGCGGATCATGCCGCGCGTGTCCTTGCCGGCCGCACCCGCCTCGGCGCGGAAGCAGGGCGTATACGCAGTGACGCGGATCGGAAGATCTGCCTCATCGAGGGTCTGCTCGCGCACGAGGTTGGTGAGCGGAACTTCGGCTGTGGGGATCAGCCAACGCCGATCGCGCCGCACGGGCACCTGAAGCGGTGTAACCTTGTGCTCAAGTTCCCATGAGCCAGGCTTCACCCTTCTTGCTTCAGCTTCCGCGTTCAAGATTTCCAACTGCTGATCTAGGTCGTACTCGCGCGCAATCGCGAACTGATCCTCCATGAACTTCGGCAGCTGCGCCGTGCCGTACATCACCTCATCGCGCACCAGCAGCGGCGGGCTGACCTCCGTGTAGCCGCCGAGCTGCTTGCCGTAGGCGTTCGTCGGGCTGCCCGTGTGCAGGTCGAGCATGAACGCGCCGAGCGCCCGCTCGAGCCGGGCAAGCGCCCCCTTGAGCACAACAAACCGCGCACCGGAAAGTTTCGCCGCCGTCTCGAAATCCATCAGCCCCAGCCCCTCGCCGATCTCGAAATGCTGCTTCGGCGCAAAATCGAACGCGCGCGGCTCACCGAGCGACCGAACCAGCTTGTTGTCCTTCTCGTCCTTGCCGACGGGCACGTCGTCTGCCGGCAGGTTCGGAATGAGCGACAGCGCCCTGCGCAGCTTCTCGTCGCAGGCCTTTTGATCAGCCTCGCCTTTCTCCAGCGCATCCTTGAGCGCCGCCACCTCGGCCATCAGCCGCTGCGCGGTGGCCTCGTCCTTGGCGGCCTTGGCCTTGCCGATCTCCTTCGAGGCCGCGTTGCGCAGGGCCTGCACCTCCTGCAGCCGCGTGATGACCTTGCGCCGTTCTTCGTCGAGCGCGATCAGCTCGGCCGCGAACTTGACGTCGCCGCCGGCTGCGATGCCGCGCTTTCTGAGGCCCGCGTCGAAGGCTTCCGGGTTCTCGCTGATCCACCTGATGTCGAACACGCCCGTCCTCGTGGCGCAAGCTTAACCTCACGCCGACCTATAGGACCGGCGGCGCCTGCGGTCCAGTCAACCCGAAACGAACGCCGCCAGCTCGTAGAGGGCAACCGCCGGCAGCGCCAACACCATCAGGCTGACCAAATCCGCCCCCGTCGCCATCGCCGCGATCGAGAAGCACAAGACGTAGGCGTAGTTCCTCAACGCCCGCAGCGAGGTCGCGGACCGACCGCCGCTTGCTGCGAAGATCAGCATCACCAGTGCGGCAACGATCGCGCTCCCGACGACGAACTCCACGCGCCCTCCCCCAACTCCGACGAAAATCGCGCTCCCCATTGCAGCCCGTTTCAGGACGCAGGCTGCGCCGCTGTCTGGGCCGCGCGCATCTTCTCCACCCGCACCACCGCCAGGATCGACGCCTCGTAGAGCAGCACAGTGGGAAGTGCCATGGCGATCTGGCTGATCGGATCGGGCGGAGTGAGCACGGCGGCGACCGCAAAAATGCCGACAATGGCCCAGCGCCGCTTCTCCCGCAGCGTGTCGGAGGTGACCATGCCCGCGCGCGCCAGCAGCGTCAGGATGACGGGAAGTTGGAAGCACACCCCGAAGCCGAGGATCAGTGTCATGATCAGGGAGAGGTATTCCGACACCCGCGGCAACAACGAGATCTTCACCTGCCCCTCGCCCCCTTCTTGGCCCAGCATGATGAAGAACTTCATGGCGAGCGGCATGACGATGAAATAGACGACGCACGCTCCGATCAGGAACAGGATCGGCGTGGCGAACAGATAGGGGCGGAACGCCTCGCGCTCGTTGCGGTAGAGACCGGGCGCAACGAACTTGTAGATCTGCGTGGCGATCACCGGGAAAGCGAGAAAGATAGCGCCGAACAGCGCGAGCTTGAGCTGCGTGAAAAAGTACTCGTGGGGGGCCGTATAGATCATTTCGCAGCGGCTCGGAGCGGTCGAACAGTCCGCCGCCCACCAGTAGGGCCACACCAGGATGTTGTAGATCGGCTTGGCGAACGCAAAGCACAAAATGAAAAAGGCGAACACCGCCAACAGCGAATAGATGAGCCGCGTTCTGAGCTCGATGAGATGATCCATGAGCGGCGCCTGCGAGGCGTCGATCTCATCCTGACCCGGCCGTTTGATGTCGTCAGCCTGGCTCACGGCACCTCAGCTCCGCTTTTCGGAGCAAGGGGCTCCGCCGGCCGGTCCGCAGCTGGTGGCGGACCCTCCGCCGCACCACCGCCCTCGACGTCCGGCACCGCCTTGCCGTTGCCGCGCGTGCTGGTCGCGCTGGCGGCGTCGAGCTCGCGCTTGGCATCGACGATCTCGGTCTCCACCGAGCGCTCGGCATCGCGCAGCGTCGCTTCCGCGTCGGCCTTGATGTTTTCCACGTCTCTCTTGAGCTGCTCGAGCTCGGTTTCCCGCATCGCCTCGTCGAACTGGGCGCGGAACTCGGCGGCCTGTCGTTTAACCATGCCGGCATAGCGGCCGATCGTGCGCAACAAAGCAGGCAGCTCCTTCGGGCCCACGACCAGCAGGGCCACGATGCCGATGATCAGGATCTCGCTCCAGCTGATATCGAACATCGCCTCACCCGAGCCCGGTTACGGCGCACGTCCGCCCCTCCACCGACATCCGAGCGGAGGCATGCGCCAGTCGAAGATGCCACCGGGTCAGCTCGCCCTGGTGCTCTCCGTCTTGGCCTGCTCGCTCTTGGCACCCGCGTGATCGATAGCCCTGGGTTCTGCCGGCTTGGGCTGGGCCTCGCCGGAAGCCGCCTCGTCCTCCGCCATGCCCTTCTTGAAGCTCTTGATGCCCTTGGCGACGTCGCTCATGATTTCGGAGATCTTGCCGCGGCCGAACAGCAGCACGACGATCAGCAGCAAGATGATCCAGTGCCATATGCTCATGGCGCCCATTGACTACCGCTCCTTCCCGGCCGTCGGGCCGCATTCGTGAGTTTGGCGGACTATCGCAGAT
>DATLZB010000234.1:0-5172 GCA_035574175.1 Hyphomicrobiaceae bacterium | reverse complement strand
CCGTAATCGGCGGTCAACTCGTCCGTTTCGCTGCTATGAGGCCGGAATCGCTCAGGTTGCAGGTCGCATCCGAGCCGGTCGCCGAGAGCCATTCGCGACCCGACATCGTCGACCGCAACGGCCGGTTACTCGCCACCGACCTCGAAGGGCACTCGCTTTATGCCGACCCTTCTGTCGTGCTCGACCGCGACCTCGTGGTCGAGCGATTGGCGGGGATCCTCGCCGACGTCGATGCGGCAGGCCTCAAGCGCCAGCTCGCGGACCGCGGCCGGCGCTTCGTATGGGTAAGGCGCGGGCTCACCCCTGGTCTCGCCCAGCGCATCCACGATCTCGGCCTGCCGGGCCTCGGGTTTCGGCGCGAGCCGATCCGAACCTATCCGGCGGGCCGTCTCGCTGGCCACGTCCTTGGCGGTGTCAGCATCGACAACCGGGGCTTGAGCGGGCTTGAGCGGCACATCGACGAGGCATTCGGCGTCGAGCCGACGCTCGGAACCTTCGATGCCGCCCGGCCTCAGGTGCGCACGACGATCGACATCGGTGTGCAGCACAGCATCGAGGAGGAGCTGGCAGCGGCAGTGGCACGCTATTCGGCGGCCGGGGCCTCAGCGGTGATCCTCGACGTGGACAGCGGAGAGGTCCTGGGCGCGGCCTCCCTGCCCGAGGTCAATCCCGCCCGGCCAGCAGAGGCGCTGGAGGCCGTCCGCATCGACCGGTTGAAGACCGCAACCTACGAGCTCGGCTCCATCTTCAAGACGGTCACCATCGCCATGGCGCTCGAGCTCGGCATCGTCAGCCCCGACACGATTGTGGACGTGCGCGTACCACTGCGGGTGGGTCGCTTCCTGATCCGCGACCTCCATCCGGCAGGTCGTCCGCTCACGGTGCGCGAGGTCTTCATCCGTTCGTCCAATGTGGGAGCCGGCCGCATTGCGCTCGCCATCGGAGTCGAACGGCAGCGGGCGTTCCTTGAGCGTCTCGGCCTGACCGAGCCGATGCGAACCGAAGCCGGCCCCGTCACACCTCCCCAGCTGCCAAACCCGTGGGGCAACTCGGCGCTCGTCACCGTCTCCTACGGCCACGGCATCGCGGTGGCCCCGCTCCAATTCGCGGCGGCGGCGGCCGCGCTCGTCAACGGCGGGTACCGCGTTACGCCGACCTTCATCGTCCGCTCCGGCTATTTGGCATCGGGCCTTTCTCCAACCGACCGCGTGATTGCGCCCGAGACGAGCGCCACGATCCGCGAGCTGCTCAGGCGCAACGTCACCCAGCCCGGGAGCAGCGGACGGCGCGCGGACGTTGCCGGATACGAGGTCGGCGGCAAGACCGGCACGGCCGAGATCGCCGTCAACGGCAGCTACCAGGAAAAGGCCGTGGTCGCCTCGTTCCTCGCCGTTTTTCCAACCAGCGCACCCCGCTACTTGCTGCTGGTGACGATCCAGGAACCGAGACCGAGCGAGGAAACGCGGGGCGAGATCACCGCTGGCTATACGGCGGCGCCGGTGGCGGCAAAGATCATCGCCCGCGCTGGTCCGCTGCTCGCACTTGCGACACACTAAGGCCTTCGACGCGGCTGCAGCCTGCGGTGCACAGGCAACGCCGGGCTAACAGCGAGGACCACTGTTAAGGCAAGCTTTGCTGTTGGCAGGCTACAATCCCTAGTGCCGAAGTCGGTTTTCCGCGCGACCGCCGCTGGGCAAAGGCTAATGAGCACCGTCAGGGCCGAGGACACGCAAGAGCGAAAGTACCGGTTGGGCGTTGCCTCGCCTCGCGAGGCCGACCAAGCTGTGGTCGAACGCCGCGCCGTCCCCCGCGAGCCGCAGTACCGGATGGCCGCCTTCGTGTGGTCCGGCGACGGCAGTGCGGCGCTCGCCTGCACGGTGCGCGACTTGTCGGAGACTGGTGCGCGGGTGGAACTCGACTACTTGGGCTTCCGGCCGAGCCGCTCGCCGATCGAGCTTGCCCGCGAGCTTACGATCCACCTCTGCCCGCAGCAGAAGGAAATCGACTGCCGGCTCGTATGGCAGGACGGCCGCCATTTCGGGGTGAGCTTCATAAGCGAACCACGCGCCGCCGAGCGGCGTTTTACCTGAATGGTTCCGGCACGGCGGCCGGTCGCCCTCATCCTGAAACCTCGGTCCGCACCCCTGGTCTGGCGGCACCATCCGCGCTAATTCAGGCATAGAGAGGAAATGCGCTTGCCCAGGCTAGCCAAGAGGTAGCTTCGACATGAACCAGTCGCTTGCAGACATCGCCAAGACCATGGTCGCCCCCGGCAAAGGCATTCTCGCCGCCGACGAAAGCACGGGCACCATCAAGAAGCGGTTTGATTCCATCAAGGTCGAGAGTACGCCCGACAACCGCCGCGACTACCGCGAGATGCTGTTCCGTGCCGACGCCATGCGAGATTGCATCTCGGGTGTGATTCTCTATGACGAGACCATCCGGCAGAAGGCCAAGGACGGCACGCCGCTGCCCGATATCATCAAGGCGGCGGGCTCAATCCCAGGCATCAAGGTCGACACCGGAGCGAAGCCGCTCGCGGGGCCCACCTCGAAGATCGAAACGGTAACGGAGGGGCTTGACGGGTTGCGCGAGCGGCTCGCCGAGTATCACAAGCTCGGCGCCCGCTTCGCCAAGTGGCGCGCCGTGATCACGATCGCCGACGGATGCCCGACCTCGAACTGTATCAAGGCCAATGCGCACGCGCTGGCTCGGTATGCGGCCCTGTGTCAGGAGCAGGGGCTGGTGCCGATCGTCGAGCCGGAGGTGCTGATGGACGGGCCGCACGCCGCCCACGACATCGACCGCTGCTATGAGGTTACCGAGTGGGTTCTCAGGACGCAGTTCAGCGAACTCTATGAAGCGCGCGTGGCCCTCGAGGGCATGGTGCTCAAGCCGAACATGGTGATCGCGGGCCAGAAGTGCCCGAAGCAGGCCAGCGCCGCGGAAGTCGCGGAGAAGACGCTCAAGTGCCTAAGGGCGGCGGTGCCGGCCGCCGTGCCGGGCATCGCGTTCCTGTCGGGCGGGCAATCCGACGAGGCAGCCACCGAGCACCTGTCACTGATGAACGCGCTCGGGCCACACCCCTGGGTGCTCACCTTCTCCTACGGACGGGCGCTGCAGGCGGCCGCGCTCAAGGCGTGGGGCGGAAAGGCGGAAAACGTCGCGGCCGGCCAGCGTGCGTTCTCGCACCGGGCCAAGATGAACAGCCTTGCCACCCAAGGAAAGTGGAGCCGGGCCTTGGAAAAGGCGGCGTAGTCTTCACCGGCCGGGCCGCCGAAGGCCAGCCGAGACATCGGGCCAGGCTTGAAGGGCCTGGCCCGGATTGTTGCCGTTCAGTCCTTCTGAGCGAGTCGCAAGACGGCATCGGCTGGCATCTCGCGGGAGGCCTGCATCCGCTCCGTGCGGGCTTGCGAACGGCTTGCCACCCGGCTCGCCGACGAGCGGCTGGCAACGCGGGTGGCGCGACCGCCGCCGGAGCCCAACGACACGAAGCGGTAGCCGATGTCGACGTGGATGTGGCCCATGCGGGCGTAGGTCATGACGCCACCCGAATTGTGGTTGGCGATGAGCCAGCGCACCACTTCGGCCTTGCGGCCGGCCGGCGCGTAGAAGTCGATGGCCTCGCCGGTGGCATGCTTGGAGATCTTGCCGGTGCCCGCGATCCTGGCGCCGGGGCGGCAGGTCGAGACCACCCGCACAGGCCCGAACTGCGCCTCGATGCGATCGAGCAGGGCGCGCGCCGAGGGCTTGAGGCAGGCACGCGAAGCGCTGGCGCCGCCCCGGCTCCGCGTGCGGGCCTTGGCCGGCCGGCTCTCGTGCACCCCGTCGTGATCATAGGTCCTGGCCTCGGCCGGCACCGCCGCAAGCGTGAAGGCACAGCCGATCATTGCCACAAACAGCCGTTTGGTCATGAACTCCCCCGTTTCGGTGGTGAGGCCGGCGGATCGAAAGGTCGGATGAAAACCCGCCGGTGGTCTGCGGCCGCCACGCTCCCTCAAAGAACCCCAATGAGGAGCGCTCAGCTCGGCCGCCCGTCCCCGGACCGTGGTGGCCTTTCCCGACACGCCCGCATCGGCGCGGCACCGGGAGGGCCGGTCCGAGTTGCCGCCCTCCCATCAAGTTCATGTGGTTAGATTATGGCGGATCGCGCGACACATGCGCCGCGCTTACCAAGTGTTTGAATTTGTGAACCAGAGGCGCTCTGACGGCAGGTGAAACTGCTTCGGTCCTCGCGCCCAGGTTGCGTTGATGCTGCCGAGCACTCCAAGTGCCGGCGAGCGAAGAGTTCTTTCTCAGCCCTTTAACTTGGGATCCAGGAAGTCGCGCAGCGCATCGCCGAACAGGTTGAAGGCAAACACGGCGATAGAGATGGCAATGCCGGGGAACAAGATCATCCACGGCGCCTCGCGGTAGAAATCGGCGGCATTGCCGGAGAGCATGAGGCCCCAGGCCGGCGTGGGCTCGGTGACGCCCAGCCCCAGGAACGACAGGGAGGCTTCGGCGAGGATGGCCTGGGCGATGAAGGCGGTGAACATGATGAGGTAGGGCGCGACCACGTTGGGAGCCATGTGGCGGAAGATGATGCGCCGGTCGGAGTAGCCGGCGGCACGCGCGGCATCGACATAAGGCATCACGCGCACGGAGAGAGCGGCGGCGCGCACCACACGGGCGACGCGCGGCACGATGGGGATGGCCACGGCGATGATCAGATTGACGTCGATGCCGTAAACCACAAACTTGCTCAAGGCAGCGACGACGACGAGGGCCAGCACAATAATGGGGAACGCCAACAGGATGTCGACGACGCGCTGAATCCAGGCATCGATGCGGCCGCCGAAATAGGCCGAAGCCACGCCCAGAATGGCACCCAGGGTGGAGCCGACAAAGGACGACGTGAAGCCGATGATCAGGGCGGTACGCGAGCCGTAGATGATGCGCGAGAAGATGTCGCGGCCAAAGGCGTCGGTGCCGCACCAGTGCTCCCAGGAGGGCGGCGCGAGAATCTGACTCCAGTCAATCTCCAGGGGATCATAGGGAGCGACCCACTCGGAAAAGATGCCGGCGTACAACATCACCACGATGATGAGGAAGCTCACCGTGCCCATGGGCTGCTGGCGGCAGAAGGCGAGCACGCGGCTCTGTCGGCGAATTTTCTCGGCAGGTGCCGGG
>DATLZB010000233.1:0-5905 GCA_035574175.1 Hyphomicrobiaceae bacterium | reverse complement strand
CCGCCGATCCCGTCCGGCCACGGCGGGCCGGGATCGGCATCGAGCCGGCAGGTCCCGGGTGGCTTGGTCGAGGCCATTCGCAGCGCGAATGCAGCCTGGTCGCAGGGCACGGCCGAGAAAACCGGCGTGAGCAATCAACCGCTCACGGATCCGGTTTCGCTCGACCCGGCGACGCCGGGTCGGGGTGCGAGCAACAGGGCCACCGCTGCCCCGCCCCTAAAAACCGCTGTTCTGGACCTGGCCAGGCTCGGCCAGGCCGTTCCCCGCAGGATGCGGGTCGGGGCAAGGACGGCCATCGAGATGCGAGTTGCGCGCGCGGAGATCGCGGCGTGGGCGAAAGGGCTCGATGGAAGTGGCGCCATCTATGAACACACCGTGGTGGTAACGAAGGCGATGACCGTGCGCCTTAAGGCTCCTGACGGCGGGTTCTACATCGAGGCGGCGTCGCCCGAGACGCAGTGGATCGAAAGCACACTCGATTTCCTGCACGATGACTACGCGAGTTGGCGTTGGGTGGTGACGCCGCGGCGGCGAGGACGCCGGCGGCTTCTACTCACAGCGTCGGTGCGCACCATCGGATCGGACGGCGCCACGGCCGAAACGGCGTTGCCCGATCAGGCCATCGAGGTGTCGGTCGGGGCCAATCGAATGCGCGGTCTCGCCCGATGGGGGGGCTGGATCGTCGCCGCGGTTGTCGGCGGTGTGCTGGCCCAACTCGGCGAGGCGCAATGGCAGGCCGGTATTGCGGCGCTACGCCGGCTTTTCGAATGAGCCGCTAGTTTCGGTAAGCAGGCGTGCGATCTCGGCCCGCAGCAGGTCGATGCCGCGACCTTCGGCCGCCGAGGTCACGAGCGACAGCGGATGAGCGGCGCGGTGGCGGGCGGCGGCGTCGTCGATGGATGCCACTACGGCGGCAAGCTCGCGATCCGGGAGTTTGTCAATCTTGGTCAGTACGAACTGATAATTGACGGCCGTCTCATCGAGCAGGCGCGTGATCGAGAGATCGACCGGCTTCAGACCGCGCCTTGCGTCGATCAGCAGGAACACGCGCACAAGGGTCGGTCGCCCGCGCAGGTAATCCTCGATGAGGCGGTTCCACGCCGCTACCGTTACCTTCGGCGCTACCGCGAAGCCGTAGCCCGGCATGTCGACGAGATAGCAGGCTACACCTGGGGTGGCGAAGAAGTTGAGGTCCTGCGTGCGTCCGGGCGTGTGCGATACTCTGGCCAGCCGCCGTTGGCCCGCGAGTGCGTTGAGGAGTGTCGACTTGCCGACATTGGAACGACCGGCAAAGGCAATCTCGGGCCGGTCGGCGGCAGGCAAGGCCTCGTGCGTTGGCGCTCCACAGACGAAGCTCCAGGGCTTCCGGAACAGCTGGTCGCCGGCGGCAATTTCGGCTGGCGAATAGCGGGTAGGGCAAGCCACGGCAGGGCCTCTCTCGAGGTCAGGCGATACGGCGCCAGCCGGTCCGCTAAGCCTTCCATCGCTTGATGCGGTCGAAGAGCTGACGCACGGGCGCAAAGGCCCTCTTCAGGCTTTCGCCGCGGCCATTGCCGCCGAGCCGGCGCAAAGGGGCAAAGGTCTTGCCGAGATTGTCCATGAGCGGCACCTCTACCCCCTGTCGGCGCATGATGACAATCTGCTGCGCGATGGAGAGCACGTTGTTCCAGGCCCAATAGATGACGAGGCCGGAAGCGAAACCCGCGAGCATCACCGTGAAGATGACCGGCATCCAGTTGAAAATTTGCTGCTGGATAGGATCAGGTTGCTGCGGGTTCAGCTGCATCTGCAGCCACATGGTTGCGCCCATCAGCACCGGCCAGGCGCCGATGGTATGGCCTAAGAGATAGCTCTCGACAGCGGGGATCGGCAGCAGGCCGAACAAGTTGAACAGCGAGGTCGGATCGGGTGCGGAGAGGTCCTGAATCCAGCCGTAGAAGGGCGCATGGCGCATGTCGATGGTGACGAACAGCACCTTGTACAAGGCGAAGAAGACCGGGATCTGCACCAGAATCGGCAGACAGCCGGCGAGCGGGTTGATCTTCTCCTTCTTGTAAAGTGCCATCAGCTCCTGCTGCTGACGCGTCTTGTCGTCCTTGTAGCGCTCCTGAATGCGTTTCATCTCGGGCTGCAGCTTCTTCATCTTCGCCATCGATTCGTAGGACTTGTTGGCGAGCGGGAAGAAGGCCGCCTTGATCAGGATGGTGACCAAAAGGATGGCCACGCCGTAATTGTAGGGCCAGATCGAGTACAGCCAGTTCAGAAGGAAAAACAGCGGCTTGGTAATGAAGTAGAACCACCCCCAATCGATCAGCAGCTCGAACTTCTCGATGCCGTAGGCGTTCTGGTAGCCATCAACGATGTGGACCTGCTTGGCGCCGGCAAACAGCCGCGCTTCGACAGAACGCCTAGAGCCGGCCGGGATGACTACGCCGGCCGGGATCAGATAGTCAGCCTGATACGACTCGTCTCCGCTTGTTGCGTTACTGCGCTCGCTCGACATGCGTGCGCGGTAAGGCTCGGACTGGTTGGGGATCAGAACCGCCGCCCAATACTTGTCGGTGAACCCCAGCCAGCCGCCCGTGGTGTTTTCAAAGGTGCGGACCCCGCCGGGCTCCTCCCGCACGCCAGAGTAGGTCAGCTCCTGCAGGCCTGCGGCTCCAAGCACGCCGATGAGACCCTCGTGCAGAATGAAGAGGCCCTGCACCGCCGGAGTGCCGTAGCGGTAGACGCGGGCGTAGGGGAATAGGGTCAGTTCCGAGCCGGTTGTATTCTCGACTTCGTCGGTCACCTTGAAGAGGTAGTTCTCGTCGACCTCGATGGTGCGCCGGAACTTCAGACCCTGCCCGTTGTCCCATGACAGCGTGACGGGTTCGCCGGGCCGCAACGGACCGGATCGCTCGGCGCTCCAGAGCGTGTCGCGGCCGGGCAAGGGCACGCTCGTGCCGGGCGCGGCCGTCCAGCCATATTCGGCGAAATAGGGGTGCGGCGCCTCGGCGGGGGAGAACAGCACCACGTTGGGGCTGCTGGGATCGACGGTTTCATGATACTTGCGCAACTCAAGATCGTCGATGCGACCGCCCTTGAGTGCAATGGAGCCCTTGAGCGAGGGGGTCTCGATGGCAACACGCGGCGAGGCCTTGAGCGCGGCTTGGCGCGAGATGCCGGGCCTCGGTGCGACTGAGGGCGCGGAGGGGGCTTGGCCGCCGGAGGCTGGGACCGAAGGGGCCGTGCCCGAAGGTTGCGGCGGCGGTGTCTGTTGCTGGGCCTGGCGCAGCCGCTCCTGCTCCTCTTTGAGCTTGGGTCCGGCGTAAAAGTACTGCCAGCCCAGCAGCACGCCGATGGAGAGGAGAATGGCGAGCAAAAGGTTCTTCTGGTTGTCGGGCTGTTGCGGGTACATCGGCGCGTCGGCTCCGCCGTCAAAATGATGGTGTGGCTTGGTGGCGGCCTGTTTAGCTGCCTTTCGGGATACCCGTGGAGTGGCACCTCGTCACGGACGCTTCCCTGACTAGTGCCAACTAGGGAGCGACTCAAGCCTTGTGCTGATGCGGGGGGCGCCCATTGACACGCTCGAAGGCGGAGATGAGGTCGCTTTTGAGCTGTGCGAACGGCCGATCTTTGGCGGCGACATGTGCGACAAGAACATAGTCAAAGCGAGGATCGGCGTAATGAGGAGCCAACTCGGCGACAGCAGCCCGGAGCCGCCGCCTAATCCGATTGCGGTCGACGGCGTTTCCGCAGCGGCGGCTGACGGCGAAGCCGAACCGGGGGATGGCTGCGTCGCAGGCGTTCGGACGCGGCCGTGCCTCGACTAGGAAAGCCGGGCCCGACCAGCGCCGCCCGCCTCTCACCCTCAGGAAATCCGACCGCCTCTTCAGAGTGAGGATCGCCAAACCGAGCCGCCTGCCGGCCGCATTGCTCGAAGTTCAGGCGGACAGCCGCTTGCGGCCCTTGGCGCGGCGCCGCGCCAGCACCCGCCGCCCGCCAGAGCTTGCCGAGCGGGCCCGAAAGCCGTGGCGGCGCTTGCGGACGAGCCGACTGGGCTGGTAGGTGCGCTTCACGTGGCTGCTCCCATATCGATGGCCGGGAGCTTATAGGTTTGTCGCTCGCGCGAGTCAAATGACCGGACGGAGCGGTGTCGGAGCGGGCGGGCGGTCGCTCAAATCCCAATCAAATCTCGTCGCCTTGGTTCACGTGTGCTTGATGCGATGTTTCCTTCAAGCACCGATTTGCGCACCTTTTGCAACAGCGGCAACCGCGGTGCAGAGGCCGTGACCTATGGCAAGCCGATGAGCGCAAAAATCGCGTCGGCGGCCCAAATGCACTACGATGGCATCGGAACGGTGCGAAGCGCGAGGTGGTCGCGGCCTCGGCTCTGGGAAAGGAACATGCAATGTCGGGTGCAAGTGCTCGCGACGCCGGGAGGGGCGCGTTCGCTCGCTGGCTGCCACTGATCGGCCTCGCGGTGGTGATGGCGCTCGTGTTCGCGATGGGCTGGCACAGGGTTCTGTCGTTCAAGACCATCGCGCTCAATTACGACGTACTCAGGGACTTCATCTCCCGGCATCTTGTAGCGGCGCTGCTCATCTACATGGCCGGATATATCGTCATGGTTGCGCTGTCGCTTCCCGGCGGCGCCATCATGACGGTTGCGGGGGGGTTGCTGTTCGGTTGGGAACTCGCTGTGCCGGCCAGCGTGATCGGCGCCACGATCGGTGCCACGATACTGTTCCTGATCGTAAAGTCGTCGCTTGGAGAGTCGCTCGCAGCAAAGGCGGGCCCGGTACTCGCCAAGCTGAGAGAGGGGTTCAAAGAGAACGCCCTCAGCTACCTCTTGTTCCTCAGGCTTGTGCCGGCATTTCCGTTCTGGCTGGTCAATCTGGCGCCGGCACTGCTCGGCGTGTCGCTCAGGACCTTTGTCATCGGCACGTTTCTCGGCATCATTCCGGGTACGGCAGCGTTCTCTTTTGCCGGTGCCGGACTTGGCAGCGGCATCGAGACCCAGAATGTTGCCTACCGGATGTGTCTCGCCCAGCAGGCGGCCAAGCCGGAGCTCGCTTGCGAGTACGCGATCGACACCAGCGCGCTGGTGACGAGCGAACTCCTGGTCGGCTTTGTCCTGCTCGGCGTCATTGCGCTGCTACCGGTCGGCATCAAGCTATGGGGCAAGCGTCATGCAGCTGCGTAGGGAAGCTTCCGGTGCCGCCGAACCAGCACTTGCGGTGGGCTCGGGCGGAGAGCGGATCAGCGTCGATCTGTGTGTGATCGGCGCCGGATCGGGTGGGCTGTCGGTGGCGGCCGCGGCAGCGGCTTTCGGCCGCAGCGTCGTTCTCATCGAAAAACACAAGATGGGCGGGGACTGCCTCAACTACGGCTGCGTGCCGTCCAAGGCGCTGATCGCGGCCGCCAACCGGGCGCACGCAATGCGTACCAGCGCTCGGTTTGGGATCGCGCCGGTCGAGCCGGCGGTCGATTTCCGGCGCGTTCACGACCACGTCCAGCAGGTGATCGCCGCGATCGCACCCAACGATTCGGTGGAGCGGTTCATGGGGCTGGGCGTGCGGGTGATCCCGGCCGCTGCCCGCTTCCTCGACGGTTCGACGGTGGCGGCCGGCGAGCACCGCATCACGGCCCGCCGCTTCGTGATTGCCACCGGTTCCTCGCCACTGGTGCCGCCGATCCCGGGCCTCGATCAGGTGCCCTACTTCACCAACGAGACGATCTTTGACAACGCGGAGCGGCCCGAGCACCTGATCGTGATCGGTGGCGGACCGATCGGCCTGGAGATGGCGCAAGCCTACGCGCGGCTCGGCAGCCGCGTCACCGTGCTCGAGGCGGCGAAGGCTCTCGGCAGGGACGATCCAGAACTCTCGGCGGTCGTGCTGAAGGCGCTCGCCGAGGAGGG
>DATLZB010000232.1:0-9264 GCA_035574175.1 Hyphomicrobiaceae bacterium | reverse complement strand
TATTTTGCCCGCCGCTACAAGCTGCCCGTCGAGGAGGCTTTCAACCTCACCCGGCTGCGCCACACCTTCCTCGGTGCGCTGCCGACCTTCCTGCTGCCGATCATCATCCTCGGCGGCATCTTCGGCGGCTGGGTGACCGCCACCGAGGCTGCCGGCCTCGCCGTGCTCGCTGCGATCTTCGTCGGGCTCATTTTCCCCGTTTACGATCGCATTGTTAAAGTCGGTGACGAGCGGCCTGTGCTGCGCTGGAGTGAACTCAAGAAGGGCATGCTCGATGGCGGTATGCAGACCGCGGTGGTGATGATCCTGGTGGCCGCCTCCGTGCTGCTCGGCAACTACCTGACGCTGCGTCAGGTGCCTCAGGCGCTCGCCGCTGGCATCCTCGAGTTCACCTCCAACCAGTACCTGATCCTGTTGCTGCTCAACATCTTCTTCTTGGTCATCGGCTTCTTTCTGCACTCGGCCGCCGCCATCATCCTGGTGGTGCCAATCGTCATCCCGCTCATCACCCAGGTCGGCATCGACCCAGTGCATTTCGGCCTGATCGTGACCCTCAACCTCGCCATCGGCCAGCAGACCCCACCCGTGGCATCGGTGCTGATCACCGCCTGCTCGATCGCCAAGGCCAACATCTGGGAGGTAACGAAGGTCAACGTCTATTTCATCGCCGTGCTGCTCGTCGTGCTGCTGCTGTGTACCTACGTGCCGGCGGTTCCAATGACGTTGGTGGACTATCTCTATCCGAGCCGGTTGCGTTGAGCCTTACGGGGTGCGCCTGACCGATCCGCGCCTCGCTGATGCCGTGCGAGGAAGGCTGCCGGGTGGTCCGAGGCCGGCCTGCGCTCGCGTGGCGGGAGGAGAAGGGCTGGCCTGGGACGGCTAGGAAAGCGTGAGAGCGACATCTAGGCTGAAGCTAGCGCCGCTGCCGGGGCCGTCGTTGGGGGGAACGGCGGCCCGGTACGTACGTTGTCGAGTTGTGTAACGCAACCGGCTGGTCCCTTGAACTGGCTCGATTCACTTGCGACCACCATTCCCGAGACGGCGATCGCGCTACGGCTGTTGGTGGCTGCCTGCCTCGGTGGCGTGATCGGTCTCGACCGGGAGCTGCGCGACATGCCGGCGGGCCTTAGGACGCATATGCTGACCTCGCTGGCGGCAGCGGTTTTCGCCGTCATTGCGCTCGAGATGTTCGAGCACATCCGGCGGGACGGCGGCGCCCAAGGCGATCCCATTCGCATCGTTGAGGCGGTCACCGCGGGCGTTGCTTTCCTTGCCGCTGGCGCCATCATTCGCGATCGGGGTACGGTGCTGGGCCTCACCACCGGAGCCGGTATGTGGCTGGCAGGAGCGATCGGGGCGGCCTGCGGGGCCGGCTACTTCGTGCTCGCCGCGTTGGCGGCAGCGCTGGCGTTCGTCATCCTGAACCTGCTCAAGCGGCTCGAGCGCAGCTTGTCCGATGAGGAAGACCGCACGCATGCCGGGCGTACGCCTCGCGCGTGAGGGAGGAGGCGCGGCTGCCGGCGCCCCCAGAGAGCCCGATGGAATGGTTTGGCGGATCGGCGACCAGCCTCTCCAGGGATGACTACGGCAGATAGAACGGGCTAGGGGCCGCTAGTACGCGCCGTTTCACGTTGGCCGGCAAGCGCGAATGCCTTGCTCAGGTTCTCGGCATAGACCCTCTGCACGGCCGTCGCGTCGATCGAGCCGGCTTCTCTGTGCTCCAGGAAGAAGCATACGGCCTTGCCCAGCGCATAGGTGGTGGCGAAGCTCGTGGCCGCCGCTGCCGCCGCTCCCGCGGTTTGCCCGTAGACCGGTACGAGCTTGACGAGCTGGCGAATGCCGAATCCGGAAAGCAGGCGCACGGCAATTCCTGCTCCCAGTGCACCGGCGAACTCGGCGAGGGTTCGCCTGTCCCAGCGCGTGCCGTAGATGAGCCCCAAGCTGCGCAGCATGGTAGCCTGCACGCCCGGTACGGCGATCGCGCCTGCGACGGGCACGAGGTCGGCCGCTGCGGCCGCCGCGGCGCAGCCCAAGATGTAGGGATGGGCGTTGCCGGCCCGCTCTTTGCCTTGTCCCTCCCTCATCTCTCGCAAGGAGGCGCCCAGCGCCGAGGGTGCGACACGCTGTAGGGCGTCCATGAAAGGTTTGAGGCCGTAGTTGGCAGGCGTGAAGTCGTCACTTTCGTGCGTGAAATCGATCGGCACGAACAGAATCGGACCGGGTCCTGGGATGCGCGATAAGAGCGCACGTTGGTGCGCGAGCGCGCGCAGCAGGTCGGCAGGCAACGCCTGCGGTGGGCCGCGGTAGTGCCCTTCCTGGTCGAAGGGGTAAGGATCGGGGTGACCTTGTCCCAGGCGATAACCCTCGTGCAGGGCCGTCTGGGCGACCACCACCGGCCAGTCCGGATGGCGCTTGCGTACCTTTTCGAGGGCGGCGACGACCACCTGTTGCTGATGGTCGAGGGCCTTCATCACGAGCACGACGAGGTGGGCCTGTCTCTCGCAGAAAGCCATATCCTCGGAGGGGTCGTAGGCCACCTCGCCGAGCCCCCGTGTGTCGAGAAAGCGGATGGCGGGGGCCTCGGCGGGGAACTCGAACACCCGCGCCGTATGCGTACAGGCCTTGAAGCCGTCGCCAACCTCTGCGTCGGTGCTCGCCGTGATGGTTCTGACGATCGAGGTCTTGCCGGACTGGACCTTGCCGAGCAACCAAACGACAGGTGCCCACGCGCGTGCCCTGCGCGCGATGGTTTCCTCCGCCTCCTCCGCCGAGGTTTCGCCCACCGCATCCATCGCGAACATCGCATCAAGGCGAGAGATCCGGCCCTGCGCACATATCCGGCAGACCCTTCATCCCAGGTGGCAATGCTAACGCAGTTGCCGCTTTGCGGTCACGCCCGGCCCCCCTTTGGAACCTTCTTGGCCAGTCGTTCGACCCGGGTCTTGTCGATCACCGGCGGCTTGCGGCTCGCTGGACGGGCAGGGGGCTCGGTGCCGGTCGGTCGGCCGACGGAGTAGGGGTCGCTGGCGGGGAAGGTACTCTCCAAGGCTTGGTCGAGCATGTCTTCGGCCGCTCGCGCCGACTGTTGCGAGCCTTCGCGGACCAACCTCCGCGCCGCCTTTTTTTGGGTCATGCCACAGTAACGGTCGGCGCGACGCGCGGTTCCCGGCGGGCGGGACATGCGACGTTTTCCAGTGCGGAGCGTTTTGCAGTTGTTGGGCCTCGAGACCTCTGCTGAGGGTCCCATGCGCTGTCGTCATCTCCCACCGCTCGTTGTGCTGCTGTCTACAGCCGCCGGTACGGCATTGGGCCAGGACGTGTCGCTTCCCGTCGGTATCCTCATCTGCACTCTCGCCAAGAGCGGAGAGGAGACGGCGGTGCCGCCCATGCAGGTTCGGGATGCCGCCTGCGTCTTCTACCGCGAGGGCAGCGGCCCGGAAGAGTCCTACGCCGGCAGGGTTCGCGTGGTGAGCGCCCAGCGTGACGGGCTCACCGGCGTCGAGGTTTTGAGCTGGACGGTGCGGGCGCCGGCGGGTGACGTGGCCCCGGCCGGAGCACTCGAGCAAGTCTACAGCGGGGAGACTAAACGGGGAGCGGCGTCTGAACAAACGATCTCCTCGCTTATAGGCGACGCCAACTCGTCGATAACGCTGCACGCCGGGAAGTTACGCAACGGCATCGGCACGGTTACCATCCTAGAGTTGAGGCTGAAGTCGGCGGCAGCCTGAGGCCGGGTGGCGGTGGCCGCCCCGGCCCTAAAGCGGCGGTCCAGGATGCGAGCGAGGTCAGGCTCGCGGCCCGAGTTCCCAGTAATAGGGGGCGGTGTAATGCTTGTGGGTCCGCATCTCCCAGTCGCGATCGCCCCAGGAGTCGTCGCTGAACTCGGGCGCGTCGCGAAGTTGCTGCTCGGTGATACTGGTGCGGAAACCTTCAAGCGAGGTGTCGTACTTCAAGGCACCCCAGGGCACGGGATAGTGACCGTGCCCGAGGCCGAGAAAACCGCCAAAGCTGATGACGGCATAAGCGACGCGTCCAGACTGTTTGTCGATCATCAGGTGGTCGACCGATCCGATTTTCTGCTCTCCGGCACCATACACCGCGGTGCCTTGCACATCCTCGTTCGATATTAGCCGCCTGTTCGGGTGAACCGTTACGTTGGCCATCGTCTCCTTCTCCATGGGTGGAAGATTCCCGTTGATTGGCGGTCAACGCACGCGGCGATGTCTTGTTCCGCGACCCGCCTTCATGCAGCCTCGGTCCGTAATCGATCTGCATTCCAGGCGTCCGCAGCCTCCGTCGCCTCGCCGGTGCCAGCAGCATGATCGGCGCGTTGCGGCTCGGCATCCTCGCTGTTCAGGTTGTCCGCCCAAAGGAGCACGGCGACAATCGCGATCGTCGCCACAAGGGCGAGGCTGCGCGGTCGGCCGAGCGAGCTGGCTCCGGCAGAGAGCAGCCTCGGGCCGAGCGGGGTGGAGAGGAGAAGCGCACTAATCAGCTCGACGGGTGACTGGCCGACGGCTTGGCCCACCGCGTCCCCCATTGCGTCGAGCGCGCTTGCGACGTTGCTGTTCTCCGCCTGCGCCTCCGCGGCGGCGGCCGCGTCCTCTTGCTCCTTGATGGTCACCAACATGGCGGCAAGGGCGCCAATCGCCGTGAAGCCCCCGGCCATTATGGAGGCGGCGGCGATCGCGCCGAACTCCTCCGTCAGTAGCAGCGCGACGGCCGCAGTTGCGAAGCCCGCCGCCACCACGAAGGGCACGGCAACCGACGCCCTTGCAAGATAAATGGAGACAAGCGAGCCCGCCGCGGTCTTTGCCTGATCGATCAAACCCTGGAACATCAGCAGGGGCGCCTCAAGGCAGGGACTATTACGACTTCCACAAGGCCCCGAGCACGAAGCCGACGACGGCGGCTATCGCGAGGGTGGTCATGGGCTGTTCCTTGACCGAGCGATCGACCGCGCCCTTGAGGTTGCCAGCGACCTGCTGTACGCGCTCGCCGGCCTCCCTGCCCTGCTCGGCGACGCGCTCGGCGATGCCCTCGGCCTTGTCGGCAACCTGCCGGAATTGTTCGGTCGCCTTATCCGCCATCCGCTCAAACTGATCGGTGGCCTTTTCCTTAATCTCACGTGGAGGCTTGCTGTGGTCCATTGGAGCTGCTCCTTTGCATGGCTGTAGATGAACCGTGCGGGAGCTAACGCCACAGCACGCAATTGGTTCAAGAGGCGGGATTCTTTCGAACCGGGTGAGAGCGGCGGCGTGCAATCAGCCGCCCCGGTTGCGACCGAAAAGCACCCCTTTCAAGGTCCGGCCTGCCCCGGCGGCCTGCGACCAGATTGCGCGCCATGCCGGCACTGAGGCGATGTCGCGCAGGGTACGCAGCAGACGCACCCGCTGAGCCTCCGGCATCAACTCGATGATCTTGGCCCACAGCGCGTCGACATTGTAGGGAGCAATGTCGCTGCGCACTGGCACAATTTCACTATCGTCGAACCCGAGATCGCTGGCGGCGGCGTCCATGGCGTCGCGGATCGAGCGGGCCTTGGCACACGCGGCGTCGTTCAAGTCGTACGGCGGGTTCCATTCGTGGAACGGGCGCAGCGCGTCGATGTGCGTGAGAACGAGCAGCATGGGTGGGCGGCGCCGGTTCGGCTGCCCTTCGAAATGGTTTCGGATGGCCGCGAGCGCCCGTGCATCCATCTCGCGGGCAGCGCGGGAAGCCGAACACACCCAGAGCACCATGTCGCTGTCGTCGGCAGCTTCGATCAGCGCTTTGGGAACCTCCGCGCCGGCCACACCGGGGCTGTCGATGATGAGTGCCGCCGGCAGACCGTCATGGGTGAACCGATAGGGCGTGAAACTCACGGTGGTCGGCAGCACGTCGACGGCCGCCTCCACCGCGTCGGCGAGGGCATTTACGAGGCTCGACTTGCCGACCCCGGTCTGGCCGGCAAGCAGTATCCTGATGGGTTCGGCATCTTCTTGGCCCACCGGGTGAGTGGCCGCCAGGTCCCTGCGGGAGGCCGCCGTTACGTGGCTGCGCACAGCTTCGCGCGTCACCCGCAGATTGCCGCCGTAGAGATCGATGGCCGCCCGCCCGACCTCCTTGACGTAGGCGCGCGCGAGGCGCTCAGCCAAATGGTCGCGGCCCATCTCGTAAAGCTGGCGACTCAGACGTTCGCGCATCTCCTGCGTGGCGGCGGCGACTGGGTTGAGAAGGCGCACTACGCGCCACAAATCATAACCCCTCTCCGCGAGCCGGACAGCGCTCCGCCAGCGGTAGAGCCACATGAACTGGGCCACGGTGATCCGGTCGCCAAGCGGAAAGGAGGAGACGAGGAAGCCGCGCAGGTTGGCGCTGGCGCGCTCGATCACGGCGAGCGCTTCGGGCACGGTGAACTGCAGCAAAGGATCGCTTCGGTCAGGATGGATGCGCTTGGCAACCGTCTCCACCGTCTCGAGCCCGAGCGCGACAGCGGCATCGCGGCTCATCATGCGCTCAGCCTTGACCTTCGAGGCGAGGGCGATCACGTCCTCCCAGGCTTGCGCTTGGCGCGATGTCCAGGCCGAGTCTGCGGGCTCGGACGCTTCGGAGACCTTGGCAGGGGAGGGCTCGGTGGGCAGGGGCACCAAGAGGCGTCGCTGCAGGGCATAAATGGCCGCCACGAGCAGGCTGCTCGCAACAGCCCAGTAAAGAAGGTAGCCGCGCTCCCACAGCCATAGGCTACCGAGGGGAATGAGGCTGGCGGCCGGCAGCACCAGGGCCACGGCCAACAGAACAAGAGGCGAAACTCGAGGCCTTTTTCGCTCGCTCAACGGTTCAGCTCTCCATTGCGCCGCACATTTCCTCACGTCTTCACGCAAGCAGCTTACGCCCGGGCCTAGCCTTTGGCAGCGTCCCCGTATTTCGTTCGAGAGCCTCGGGGGAACCGAACGTGCGCCCGTACGTTATCTCCCTTTCACAGAACGGCGAGCGGGCAGACGGGACGCGTGCCCGTGGGCAAGCGCTGGTAGGGATGAGGATGAGGGACCAGCCGATTCCAGACGATCTGCGGGAATTCATCTTGCAGTACATCGACAGCATTTCACAGTTGGAAGCGCTTCTTATCCTGCGGAGTAATCCAAGCACTGCTTGGCGGGCGCAGGAATTGTCGCAACGAATCTACGTCACTGCGCAACGAACGGCGGAACTGCTCGCCCGCCTCCATGCCGACGGTTTCCTGGTAACCGAGGACGGAAGCTACCGGTTCCAATGCCGGAGCGAAGAGCTGCGCGAAAAGGTGGAGCGGCTGGCCGCCCTCTATTCGGCCAGCCTTATACCTGTCACCAACCTGATCCACTCAAAGCCGAGCCGGATCCGGGAATTTGCCGATGCTTTCAAGCTCAGGAAGGACAGCGAGTGATGGCCACGCTCATCTACGGACTGTGCGCCCTCACTGCATTCCTGTGCGCCTTCCTGCTCCTTCACGCCTATTCGCGCAGCAAATACAGGCTGTTGCTTTGGAGCGGGCTGTGCTTTGCCGGGCTGACCATGAACAATATCCTGCTCGTCCTCGACAAGGTGACCTTTCCGCTCGCGGACCTGTCGCTGCCCCGCGCGCTGGTAGGCCTCGTGGCGATCGCCGTTCTGCTCTATGGGTTGATATGGGACACCGAGTGAGGATACCGCGATGATCGCTGCCATTCAGGGGGCCTCGGCCATGGGAGCGCTGGTTGCGGCGCTCTTCTTCCTCAAGTTTTGGACGCAGACCCGGGACCGCTTCTTCATCCTGTTTTCCATCGCTTTCGGGGTCGATGGACTGACGCGAACGCTGATCGCGCTCGAACAGCTGCCTAACGAACATGAGCCCCTGTACTACGGGGCCCGGCTCATCACTTTCGGGCTCATTCTGGTGGCGATCATTGACAAGAATCGAAAGTGGCTCGGGTTACCCCCTGCCAGCTAGACCTCCATTGGTGAGCCAGCTCTGGGCAAAACCGAGCTCGGTCGCTGCTGCCGACCGCAAGACGCGCCTGCCGGCACGGGAACCGAACGTACTGGTTGCGCGTTTCCGATCGATTCGGGACCGGGACCTCTAGTGCATGGCTTTTCCCAACGCCGGTGAAAAGAGCCGCGCCACCTCTGCCGCCCGAGCGAGCGGGGCCGCTTTTGTCCGAGGGCCCACTTCGCAACTCCATTCTCCTACTTCCCGACTTTTATCCTCCTCATGTCCTGGAGCGTACGTCCATGGTGCAGGAAAGCGACGCCGCGCTTTCGGCCGGCGCGGACCGAGCCGCCGATCAGGCTGTCGATCAGACTGAGGTTGCAGCCAATGGTGCTGCGCTCGATGCGGACCTCAACGAGGTGTTGCGGGCCCTCCAGGCCATGCGCCTTGGCGATTTCTCGGCCCGCTTGTCAGTGACGTCGAACGGCGTGCTGAGCAAGATTGCGGACTGTTTCAACGAGATCGCGGCCTCCAACGAGCATTTCGCGCGCCAGCTCGAACGCATCGGGCAGGTGGTCGGCAAGGAGGGAAGAACACGCCAGCGTCTGCGCCTTGGCCTGGCCAACGGCGCGTGGGGCGAGATGGAGAATTCGGTCAATGAGCTGATCGACGATCTCTTGTGGCCGACGACGGAGGTGACGCGGTCGATCGAAGCGGTGGCGCAGGGCAACCTGCTCGTCTCGATGCGGCTCGACGCCGACGGCAGGCCACTCAAGGGTGAGTTCCTGCGCTCTGCCAACATCGTCAACAAGATGATCAAGCAGCTCAGCGTTTTCACCTCGGAGGTCACCCGCGTGGCGCGCGAGGTGGGCACCGACGGCAAGCTCGGCGGCCAAGCCCAAGTGAGCGAGGTCACTGGCGTATGGAAGGAACTGACCGAGAGCGTCAATCTGATGGCGAGCAACCTCACCGCCCAGGTGCGCAACATCTCGGAGGTGACCATGGCGGTGGCGAGCGGCGATCTGTCGAAGAAGATCACCGTCGATGTTCGCGGCGAAATCCTCCAGCTCAAGGAGGCCATCAACACGATGGTCGACCAGCTGCGCTCGTTCGCGGCGGAAGTGACCCGCGTCGCCCGCGAGGTCGGCACCGAAGGGCGGCTCGGCGGCCAGGCCGTGGTGCCGGGGGTGGCCGGCACGTGGAAGGACCTGACCGACAACGTCAACCTGCTGGCGGCCAATCTCACCACCCAGGTGCGCAATATCGCCGAGGTGACGACGGCGGTGGCGCGCGGCGACCTGTCGCGGAAGATCACGGTCGACGTGAAGGGCGAGATCCTG
>DATLZB010000231.1:0-2000 GCA_035574175.1 Hyphomicrobiaceae bacterium | reverse complement strand
CTGGCGCCCGCCGATGCCTGTGTGCCCCACGAGCTGATGAAGGCGGCCGATCTCGCGCTCTGCTCGGCCAAGGCGGAAGGGCGCGGAACCTACCGCTTCTTCAAGCATGAGATGAACGCTGCCTTGCAGGCTCGGCGCACGCTCGAAGTCGAGATGCGCGGCGCCATCGAGGATGGGCAGTTCGAAGTGTATTACCAGCCCATCAACTCGGTGGTCACCAAGGAGGTATTGGGCTTCGAGGCACTCCTCAGGTGGCACCACCCCGAGCGCGGGCTCGTCCCCCCACAGGAGTTCATTCCAATTGCCGAAGAGTGCGGCCTGATCGTTCCGATCGGAGCCTGGGTGCTCAAGCAGGCTTGCCTGGACATGAGCCGCCGCCCGGGCGATAGCAGGGTATCGGTCAACCTGTCGCCGGTCCAGATCAAGCGCCAGGACTTCGTCAGGGCTGTCCAAGAGGCTCTCGAGGAATCAGGGCTCGCACCCGAGCGGCTCGAACTCGAGATCACCGAGTCGACTCTTCTGCAAAACGATCAGTTTACGCAGATGCAGCTCCAGCAGATCCGTGCCTTGGGCGTGCGCATCGCCATGGACGACTTCGGAACCGGCTATTCCTCGCTCAGCTACCTGCTGAGCTACCCGGTGGACCGCATCAAGATCGACCGCTCGTTCGTCGCCGGACTCGGCGAGCAGCCGGGCTGCGCGGCCATCGTGCGGGCGATCACGGCACTTGCCAAGAGCCTCAACATGACCACCACGGCCGAGGGCGTCGAAACGGCCCGACAACTCGAGCTGTTGGCGCAGCTCGGCTGCGACGAGGCGCAAGGCTTCCATTTCAGCGTACCGCGTCCGGCCAGCGAGGCCTTGCCGGCTCCCGGCAGCGCCCTGCGCGAGGAAGCGGCCTGAACGGCCACCCTTGCGCCCACCTTTCCACCCGACGCCAGGCCCGACCTTGACAGGCCGGAATACCCGTGCGCTTTTCCGGCTCCGCCGTTCAAAAGCAGCACCGCAGGCATGACCGACCATGGCCGACCAGAACAACGCGACAGCGTCACGGCAGGGCGCCTCTGACGGCTCCGGCGCGAGCCATCGCTACCGCTCTCACACCTGCGGCGCGCTGCGCAGGAGCGATGTGGGCCGCATCGCGCGCCTGTCCGGCTGGGTGCACCGGGTGCGCGACCACGGCGGCCTGCTGTTCATCGACCTCAGAGACCATTACGGCATCACGCAGGTGGTGGCGGACCCCGACAGCCCGGCCTTCAAGGCCGCCGAGACCGTGCGCTCGGAGTGGGTGATCCGCGTCGACGGCCGTGTGCGCGAGCGGCCGGTGATCGACGGCAAGTCCACGGTCAACCCGGACCTCGCCACCGGAGAGATCGAGGTGGTCGCCAGCGAGATAGAGGTGCTGTCGGCAGCCAAGGAATTGCCGGTCCCGGTGTTCGGCGAGCCAGACTACCCGGAGGACCTGCGGCTCCAGTACCGCTTCCTCGACCTGAGGCGTGAGACGCTCCACCGCAACATCATGCTGCGCACCGAGATCATCGCCTCGATCCGCCGGCGCATGCGGGAAGCGGGCTTCTTCGAGTTCCAGACGCCGATCCTGACCGCATCGAGCCCCGAGGGCGCGCGCGACTTCCTCGTTCCCTCGCGGCTGCACCCGGGGAAGTTCTACGCGCTGCCGCAGGCGCCGCAACAGTTCAAGCAGCTCATCATGATCGCCGGCTTCGACCGCTACTTCCAGATCGCGCCCTGCTTCCGCGACGAGGATGCGCGCGCCGACCGCTCGCCCGGCGAGTTCTACCAGCTCGACCTCGAGATGAGCTTTGTCACCCAGGAGGACGTGTTCGCGGCCGTGGAGCCGGTCATGCGCGGCCTGTTCGAGGAGTTCGGCAGCGGCAAACCGGTGACGCAAGCATTCCCGCGCATTCCCTACGACGAGGCGATACAGAAGTACGGCAGCGACAAGCCGGACCTGCGCAACCCGATCGAGATGCAGGACGTGA
>DATLZB010000230.1:0-28600 GCA_035574175.1 Hyphomicrobiaceae bacterium | reverse complement strand
CTCTCCACCTGCTGGCGGGCGACGGCAAGGGCGGCGGTATAGTCGCCGGCCTCGATGAGCTTGCGGAAGCGCGCGCTGCCGGTGACGTTGGTGCGCTCGCCGATGTTGATAAAGCGCTGGGCGGCGGAGGCGGTCATGCGCAGTGCTCCGCCGGCGCGGCCGGAACTACGTTCCCGGCCAGGTTCACCAGAGATTGGAGAGGGCCCGCACGATGGCGGGGTGGAGGAGCAGCCAATAAACCGACGTCAGCACCACCACGGCGGCGGATAACAGGACGGGATCGCGCCAGCTGCGCGTTGGAACCAGCACCGAGATGCGGGCGTCCCGCTCGCGGACGTCGACGTTCAGGTTGTCGAACTGGGCCGCGATCGATTCCTTCACCGCGTGCGCCATGATCGGGATGAACAGGCGCCAGGCGGAACGGGCGAGCAGCCCCGCCGGCCAACGAATGGTCGGATCGACGACCCACAGGTCGGTCACCATGGCGGCCCGGTCCGGCTGCCCTTGCGTCCTCACGAACACGCTGTAGCTGTCCGGGAAGTAGCTTCGCGCGCGCTGGCGGATGCGCTCGCTGATCTCCGGATAGGCCGCCTGGATCTCGCGGAAGAGCTGCCCCCTGAGCTCGTCCGAAGCCAAACTGATGGAAGGATCGGCCGAGCTCAGCAGCGCCTGCAGCTCGATCTTGATGACGCGCATGTTTCGCTGCCCCCTTGAGGCGTGCACGCTCTTTGCATAGCACGCCGGCAACCCGCCGCTCATCCATGGACAAAGGGCTCCAGCCCGGAAAGACGCATTTTAGGCGCAAGCTGTGGCACCTTGCGCGGAGGATAGTTGGCGAGACGGGCGCGGATCTCGGCGATGTGCTCAGGCGTCGAACCACAACAGCCGCCGACGATGTTGATGAGCCCGTCGCGCGCCCACTCCTCGATCTGACAGGACATGTCGTGAGGCGTTTCGTCGTACTCACCCATGGCGTTAGGCAGGCCGGCGTTGGGGTAGGCGAGGACGAAAGTGTCGGCGACGGCTGCGATCTCGGCGAGGTGGGGCCGCATGGCCTCGGGCCCGAGCGCGCAGTTGAGCCCCACGGCAAACGGCCGCAGGTGGCGCACCGAGTACCAGAAGGCCTCCGGCGTCTGACCGGACAGAGTGCGCCCGGACCGGTCGGTGATGGTGCCGGAGACAAGCAGAGGCAGGGTCACCCCCGCCGCATCGAAGGCTTCGAGCGCGGCCATACCGGCGGCCTTCGCGTTCAAGGTGTCGAACACGGTCTCGATCAAAATCATATCGACGTCGCCTTCGATCAGGCCGCTGATCTGCTCGGCATAGGCGGCGCGCAGCTCATCGAAACTGACGTTGCGGAATCCCGGATTGTTGACGTCGGGCGAGATCGATGCGGTGCGGTTGGTCGGGCCGACGGCGCCAGCGACGAAGCGCGGCTGATCGGGGGTCCGTCTGGTCCACGTGTCGGCGGCTGCGCGGGCAAGCTTAGCTGCCGCCACGTTCAGCTCCCGCGCAAGCCCCTCCATGCCGTAATCGGCCATTGAAATCGCCTGCGAATTGAAGGTGTTGGTTTCGATGATGTCGGAGCCGACCGCCAGATAGGCCGCGTGGATCGCAGCGACGATCTCGGGTTGCGTCAGCACCAAAAGATCGTTGTTGCCTTTCACATCGCGCGGCCAGTCCTTGAAGCGGGCGCCGCGGTAACCCCCTTCGTCGAGCTTGTGGCGCTGGATCATGGTGCCCATGGCGCCGTCGAGAAAGAGGATCCGCCTTGACGCCGCGGCCCTGAGCGCCGCCAGCCGCTTTTCCCGTGTCATGTGCTCGTCTCCTTGCTGACCGGCACCGCCTTCGGCCTCAAACCCAGCAGATGGCAGATGGCGTAAACGAGATCGGCGCGGTTCAGCGTATAGAAATGAAACTGGCGGATGCCGCGATCCACGAGGTCGAGCACCTGCTCGGCGGCGACCGCAGCGGCCACGAGATGCGTGGTCGCCGGGTCATCGTCGAGCCCATCGAAGCGGTGGGCGAGCCAAGTCGGCACCTTGGCTCCGGTGCGTGCCGCAAAGCCCGCCACCTGCTTGAAGTTGTGAATGGGCACGATGCCGGGCACGACGGGCACGGTGATCCCCCGGGCGCGCACCCGCTCGAGAAAGCGCAGGAAATCGGCGTTGTCGAAGAAGAACTGGGTGATGGCGCGGTCGGCACCGGCGTCGATTTTGGCCTTCAAATTGTCGATGTCAGCTTCCACGGAGGGGCTCTCGGGGTGCTTCTCGGGATAAGCCGCCACCGAGACCTCGAACTTTGCAAGCCGCTTGAGGCCGGCCACCAGCTCGGCTGCATTGGCGTAGCCGCCCGGGTGCGGGGTGTACTTGGTTCCGGGACCTGCCGGCATGTCGCCGCGCAGCGCCACAATATGGCGAACGCCGGCCTGCCAATAGGCGCGTGCCACCTGATCGACCTCGGCTTTCTCAGCTTGCACGCAGGTCAGGTGAGCCGCCGGAACCACCATCGTTTCCTTGACGAGGCGCGACACCGTGGCATGGGTGCGTTCGCGAGTCGAACCGCCGGCACCATAGGTGACCGAAACAAAATCGGGCCGGAGCGGCTCAAGCCGCCGGACGGCAGTCCACAGCGCCTCCTCCATCTTCGGCGTCTTGGGCGGGAAAAACTCGAAGGAGACAACAATATCGCCGCTACCGATGAGCCGGCTCCCGCGCTCGTTGTCTGTCGCCATCAGGCCAAGCTCTCCAGTGCACGTTTGCCGGCCTCAGCGTTTGCCACCGGGGCCCGGCCGGCAAGCCAGAGCAGAACCGTGAGCTTCTCCGATCGAGCCTTTGGAGGAGGCCGAAGCTCTTTGGTCATCAGCGTCTTAAGACCTGCTCCGCTCAGCCATTGCTCGACCTGGCCGGGAGAAAAGCCGAGATGCACGTGAGCATGTGACTGACGCAGGAACTCGAGCTCATGCGGGGCAAAATCGACGACGATGAGCCGGCCGCCAGGCGAGAGGACCCGCGCGGCCTCCCGCAGCGCCTGATCAGGATCACTCAGATAATGCAGCACCTGGTGCATCACCACCGCGTCGGCCACCCCGTCGTCGAGGCCGAGGTGGTAGATATCGCCGTGACGCACCTGCGCCCGGCGCAAGCGCGCGCGGTCCAACTTGGCGCGGGCGACGGCCAGCATGGAATGGCTGGCGTCGATACCGATCGCACGGCGGTAGCAATCGGCAAACAGTTCGAGCATGCGCCCCGTTCCAGTGCCGAGATCGAGGAGGAGATCGAACGGGCCTGGCCCCAACGCCGTGCGCATCGCAGCCTCCACCTCGCCCTCGGCGAGGTAGAGCGAGCGGATCTGGTCCCACTCGGCTGCATATTCGCGGAAGAAGGCCTGCGCCGCCTCCGCCCGTTCGCGCCTCAAGGCCTCCGCCCGCGCCCTGTCGCGCTGGATTAAGGCATCCGATTGGTCGATGGCGCCAACCAGGTCGCGGGCAAAGCCGGCGACCGAGGTAGCGTCGGACAAGCGGAAGTAGGCCCAGCTCCCTTCCCGCACGCGTTCCACAACGCCCGCCTCGGTCAGGAGCTTCAAGTGCCGACTGATGCGTGGCTGGCTCTGGCCCAGGATCCGGGTCAGGTCCTTAACGTTGAGTTCACCGTCGGCAAGCAGCGCCAACAGGCGCAGCCGGGTCGGCTCGGCGACCGCCTTGAGGGCAGACAGCAGGGGATCCAACTCGAGCACAGGAGTCACTTTATGCAGGGCCTCTCCGTGTCATCATATAAAGATATGTTTATATGTCAAGACGACCTCTGCCGCCGATCCCATGCGGGCGCGATGGAAACGGTGAGGAAGGACCCAGGGGTGTGGCGTGGTGTCGGCCCCTGTGCCAGCCTGTGCCAATGACGCTCAGAGAGCCATCGTTCACCTTTGGCATCGAGGAGGAGTATCACCTCGTCGATCTCGTGAGCCGTGACCTCGCGCCGGCGCCCGAGGCACTGATGAAGGCCTGCGAGGCGACGCTCGGCGGGCAGGTGGCGCCCGAGTTCCTACGCTCGCAGATCGAGGTCGGCACGCGACCCTGCCGGACCTTCGCCGAGGCCCGCGAGGATATCTCGCACCTGCGCACCACCATCGCGCGCCTCGCCCGCGAGCACGGGGTGGCGCCGATGGCCGCCTCGACCCACCCCTTCGCGAAAGCCCGCGCACTGGAGACCACGGAGAAGGAGCGTTACCAGGTTCTCGCTCGCGACCTCGCCGGCGTCGGCCGCCGTCTCGCCATCTGCGGCATGCACGTGCACGCGGCGATCGAGGACAACGAACTCAGAATCGACCTGATGAACCAGGTCCGCTATTTCCTGCCCCACCTGCTCGTGCTGTCCACCTCCTCTCCATTCTGGGAGGGAGAGGATACGGGCCTCAAAAGTTACCGCCTCGCCATCGTGCAGGAGATGCCGCGCACGGGGCTTCCCGGACGCTTTGCCGGCTGGGACGAGTATCGCGCCACCATCGACGTGCTGGTCAAGGCCCGGGTAATCGAGGACGCCACCAAGATCTGGTGGGATTTACGGCCATCCGCGCGCTTTCCGACGCTCGAGATGCGCATCACCGACGTGTGCACGCGCATGGCCGACGGCCTTGCCGTCGCCGCTCTCTACTTGAGCGTCTGCCGAATGCTCTACCGGCTGCGCCGCGCCAACCAGAGTTGGCGCACCTACCCTGTCTTTCTGCTTGAAGAAAACCGGTGGCGCGCCCAGCGCTACGGCGTTGGCGGCACGCTGTTCGACTTCGGCAAGGGCGAGCTCGTACCCTTTGCCCATCTGCTCGAGGAGCTGATTGCGCTCACTGCAGAGGATGCGGCAGCGCTCGGCTGCTCGGCCGAGGTAGCGCACGCCCGGACAATCCTGACCAACGGCACCAGCGCTGACCGCCAGATCGCCGCCTACGAGCGGGCCCGCAACAGCGGGGCGGGC
The DNA here is from genome assembly GCA_035574175.1 of Hyphomicrobiaceae bacterium. Classification (GTDB taxonomy): domain Bacteria; phylum Pseudomonadota; class Alphaproteobacteria; order Rhizobiales; family Hyphomicrobiaceae; genus DATLZB01. Next base: position 23,636 of record DATLZB010000230.1, on the reverse strand, counting down.
CACGAAGAGGCGTTACAGGCCGTGGTCGATGCGCTTGTCGCGGAGACGGTTTCGGTCAACTGAACCGGCTCACGACCCGGTCACCCCTCGATGTCGGGGCGCGACCGGCATCGATAACCCCGGAGGCTCAAGATCAAGAACCCCTTCGCGGATAATCTTGGTGACAGTCTTCCCGTCGGCCTCACACCCATGATGGGTTACCGCCTGCCGCTCAAGGTCGACGATCAGATCATGCTGTGGCCTGGGCAGCGTGACGTGGACGGAATATTCAGTAGATCACCACGCTGCGAATGCTCTTGCCCTGATGCATCAGCTCGAAGCCCTTGTTGATGTCGGCAAGCGGCAACGTGTGCGTGATCATGGGATCGATCTCGATCTTGCCCTCCATGTACCAGTCGACGATTTTCGGCACGTCGGTGCGGCCCCTGGCGCCGCCGAACGCCGTGCCCTTCCACACACGGCCCGTAACAAGTTGGAACGGACGGGTGGCAATCTCCGCGCCCGCTGGAGCCACGCCTATGATGACGGAGACGCCCCAACCGCGATGGCAGGCTTCGAGCGCCTGGCGCATGACCGTCACGTTGCCGGTGCAGTCGAAGGTGTAGTCGGCCCCGCCGATCTGGTCGGCCCCCCTCTTCGTCATGTTGACGAGATAGGGCACGAGATCACCGCCCACCTCGCTCGGGTTGACGAAATGCGTCATGCCGAAGCGCTCGCCCCAGGCTTTCTTGTCGGGGTTGATGTCGACGCCGATGATGATGTCGGCGCCGACCAGCTTGAGTCCCTGGATCACGTTGAGGCCGATGCCGCCGAGACCGAACACGATCGCCGTCGCACCCGGCTCCACCTTCGCTGTGTTGATGACGGCGCCGATGCCGGTCGTCACCCCGCAGCCGATGTAGCAGACCTTGTCGAAAGGCGCGTCCTCGCGGATCCGGGCGACGGCAATCTCGGGCAGCACCGTGAAGTTCGAGAACGTCGAGGTGCCCATGTAGTGGTGCAGCTTCTTGCCGCCCAGCGAGAAGCGGGACGTGCCATCGGGCATGACCCCCTGCCCCTGGGTGGCGCGGATCGCCGTGCACAGGTTGGTCTTGCGCGACAGGCAGGACGGGCACTGCCGGCATTCGGGCGTATAGAGTGGGATCACGTGGTCGCCCTTTTTCACGCTGGTTACGCCCGGCCCCACCTCGACGACGATACCGGCACCCTCGTGTCCCAGGATCGCGGGGAACAGCCCCTCCGGGTCAGCGCCCGATAAGGTGAATTCGTCGGTGTGGCAGATGCCGGTGGCCTTGATTTCGACCATCACCTCGCCCGTCTTCGGCCCGTCGAGATCCACCTCCATGATCTCGAGCGGCTTGGCCCTCTCGACGGCAACGGCGGCGCGGGTCTTCATGGACGTCCCCTCCTGGCTCAAGCTGCGGCAAGTGGCTCACGCTGCGGCAAGCCAGTATGGCACCCTCGGCTACAAGTTTGAACGTGGCGCGGCTCGGCGATCAGCTCGTCTGGCTCTCGTTGAGCGAGGGCGGTTTGGAGGACGGGTCCTCCCCGGCGGCGGTCGCCTGCGGCGCTGCGGGCGGCGTCGGCTCAGGGGCGGGCGCAGGACCCGCGGCCGGCTGTGGCGTCGGCGTGGGCTCGGGCTGTGCGGCGGGGGCCGGCTGGGGAGCGGGCTCAAGCTGCGGTCCCGGCACGACTGGCTGAGGCATGGGCTGTGGCGCCGTCGGGGTTGCAACCCCGATGATGACGATGCCGCGCTCGACCAAATCCTTCAGCATTACGGCCGCGCCGCACTGCTTGGATACGGCGTTGGGATCATAGACGCCGTCCTTGACGTACTTGCCGCTCGTGAAGTGGTTGGAATAGCTCCATAAATAGGGCGAGGCGGTGCCGAACTTCCGGCGATAGCCGAAGCCATTGTAGATTTCGAGCCGGTGCAGCATGCGCGCCAGCGACCAATCGCTCTGACCGGCGAGCTTGTCGTAGGCGAGCGCGTCGCAGGCGCTCTCCTCGAAGGTGAAGGGCGGGTTGCCTTCCTTCGGTCGCCCCGCCGGCACCTGCCAAGTGCGTGCCTTGAGCGAGTCGCCGTTGTGAAGGTGCCTCGAGAAGGAGAAGCTGCATTCCATGCCGTGGATCAGGCCCGTGAAATACCAGGGGACGTTGGTTTTGGCCTCGATCTTCTCGTAGACCTCGCGTCCGGCCACGATCTTGTTTGCGTTCCAGCGCACCTCGCTCAGCTTTTCCGGCCTGATCTTTGCGCTCTCGAACATGGCCACGTATTCGTCGGCGATATCTTCGAAGGCCGTCGACCTGTTTACCTTCGTGTTCTGGCTGGCGGCCCGCGTTTCAGCCGGTGCCTCGTCCTCGCCGACGATCTCGAGCCGCGCCGAGCCGAACCGCAACTCGCCGATCAAGTGCTCTTCAAGGGCATCGAGCGTGTCGAGAGAGGTGGGAGTTCCGCCGCTGCGGGTCGCCGCGGCGGCCAGACGGCGCCTGATGTCCTCGATGATGGCGATGGCGCGAGCCAGCTCACCCTTGTCGAGGGCAAAGCGTGCGCGATCGATCTGGCGATAGATCTCGATGTTTGGCGCCTGCGGGCCGCTGCGCCGCGTGAGCGCCTCCACGTCGTTCTCGAGCTCGGTGTAGATGCCGCTCCAGGCCTGCTGATCCATGGCTACCCTCCCCTGCCGGTCGGCGCACCGGGTGCTCGATCCTACTCTTGGCGCAGGAACTCCGCCTCGATGGTGATCTCGATCTCGTCCGACAGGAGCGGAATGCCCCGCTTCAGCCCCCAGGTGCTGCGTTGAATGACGGTCCTCGCCGAAAACCCCGACACCCACTTACCAAGATAGGTCGGATTGATGGCGGAAAGCGGGTGCTCACCGGTGAAATTCCACCGCACCTGTAACGTTACCGGACGGGTCAGGCCGAGCATCGTCAGCTCGCCCAGCACGTCGCCGGTCTTCTCTCCGGACTTGATGACGGCGTTGCTCCTGAACACGGCCGAGGGAAATCGGGCCGTGTCGAAAAAGTCAGGGGAGCGCAAGAGCTGATCGAGTTCGGCAACTCCGGTGGAGACGCCGGCCATCCAAATGACCGCCTCCACGCGTCCGCTCTCGGGATCGGTCGGAGAGAAGTCGAGGCGGCCTTCAATCTCGCGAAAGCGGCCCGATTGGCGGGAAAGGCCGAGGTGATCATAGCTGAAGCGGACCTCGCTCGTCGTTTTGTCGAACGTCCACACGTCGGCGCACGCGCCGGTGTGCGTGCCAGCCAGCAGGGCTGCGGCGGCGCAAACGCCGGCGAACCGTCTGCGAGGGAAGACCATCGGCAAGCAATCGGAGCCGTCGGGCGCCAAGCAACCACCGCCCACGTTCGGATGCTCACATGCCAACTTCATGTGTCGCAATCAAGTCCGGTTCTCGTACCGCGGCATGCCTCGTCACAATCCGGCCGCCATGCCGCCATCGACGGCGAGCTCCGCACCGGTGATGAAGGCGGCATCGTCGCTGGCCAGGAACAGCGCCGCGCCCGCCACGTCCTCCGGCGTGCCGAAGCGGCGCAGCGGCGTCTGCTCGGCAAGCGCCTTGTGGATGGCGGGCACACGCAGCACGCGTTCCGTCATCGCCGTCTCGATGAAACCGGGAGCCAGCGCGTTGACGCGGATGCCGAAGGCAGCGTACTCGACGGCCAGCACACGGGTGAGCGCCGAGATCGCTCCCTTGGTCGCCGCGTAGCCCGAGAGTTGCCGCAGCCCGCGGTGGGCCATGATTGAGGAGAGATTGATCAGCGAGCCGCGCCCGGAGCTCTTGAGCAGGGCGAAACCTTCGCGTGCCACGCGAATGGCACCATCGAGATTGACGGCGCGGATTTTTTCCCAGTCGGCGTCCCCAAGGTGGCGGAAGTCGCTGCGGACGTTGATGCCGGCGTTGTTGACAAGCACATCGAGCCGTCCGACGGAGCTGTCGATGGCGGCGAACATAGCCGAGACATCGCCAGCGCGCGTCACATCGGCGGCGACGGCCGCGGCTCTGCCCCCAGCGGCGCCGATCTCCCTGGCGGCGGCGGCCGCTGCGTCGCCGTCGAGATCGGCGAGGAAGACGTGAGCGCCCTCGGCCGCAAAGCGTCGCGCGACGGCAAGACCGATGCCCGCCGCCGCGCCCGTTACCAAAGCTATACGTCCCTCGAGCCGTCGCATCGCCACCTCGCACGACTACCTACTGCCAAAAGACGTGCCTCCCCCCTCGGTCATCATACGCGGAGCGCGACATTCAACCCCGCGATTTCGTCCGCATAGTAACGAGCTCCTCGGCGGCCGTCGGATGCAGCGCCATAGTCGCGTCGAAGTCGGCTTTCCTTGCTCCCATGCGAATGGCTACGGCCGCCGTCTGCACGATCTCGGCGGCGTCGGGACCGAGTACGTGACAGCCCACCACGCGGCCCGTCTCGCCATCGACCAGCAGCTTCATGAGCATGCGCTCATCGCGGCCGGACAGCGTGTGCCGCAGCGGACGGAACGTCGTCTTGTAGACGTCGAGCTGTCGGCACCGCTGGCGCGCCAGATGCTCCGGCAGGCCGACGCTTGCGATTTCGGGCGTTGAAAATACAGCCGTGGGTATGGACGCGTGGTCGACCGCTCGCGGCCTGCCGCCGAACACGGTATCCGCGAAGGCATGACCGTCGTGGAGGGCGACCGGCGTCAGGTTGACCCGGTCGGTGACGTCGCCAACCGCATAGATACCTGGCACGCTAGATGCTGAGTACTCGTCGACCTCGACCGCGCCGTCGTTATTAAGCCGCACACCGGCCGCCTCGAGCCCAAGCCCGGCGGTGTTGGGGCTGCGTCCGATGGCGAACATGATCCGATCGACCAGGATCCGCGAGCCGTTCGAGAGGTGGGCGGCGAGCTCCTTACCCTTGCGCTCTATCCGCGCGAACACGTTACCAGTCACGATGCGGATGCCGCGCCTGGCATACGCCTCGGTAATGCCGTCCCGAAGGTCGTCATCGAACCCGCGTAGGATCTTGTCGCCGCGATAGACGAGCGTCACCTCGCTGCCAAGCCCGGCGAAAATTCCGGCGAACTCCACTGCGATATAGCCACCACCGGCGATTCCGACGCGCCGCGGCAGCTGCGGCAGATGGAACGCCTCGTTCGAGGTGATGACGTGCTCGATGCCAATGAGCCGCTCGTCGACGTTTGGCTTGGCACCGGTCGCGATCAGAACAACCCGGGCGCTCAACTTTTGCCCGCTGTCGGCGAGAAGGATCGTGTTGGAGCCTGTAAGGGTTGCCCGTGTCTTGAAGATGGCAACGCCCGCCTTCTCCAGACCCGCGCGGTAGACAGACTCAAGGCGCGCGATCTCGCGATCCTTAGCGGCAACGAGCGTCGGCCAATCAAATCGAGCCTCGGGCACGCTCCAACCGAAGCCTGCCGCATCCTCGAACTCGTCGCGGAAGCGGCTCGCATAGACCAAGAGCTTTTTCGGCACGCAGCCGCGGATCACGCAGGTTCCCCCGAACCGGTACTCCTCCGCGATCGCCACCTTGGCGCCGTATCCGGCCGCGATCCGTGCCGCCCGCACGCCGCCCGATCCGCCGCCGATCACGAAAAGATCGTAGTCGTACCTCGACATGCCTTGGCCTCGCCCCTTCAGTCCTCGGCGGCGTCTTCGAACCGAAGCATCTCGACCCCGTCCGGGCCGGCCAGGATGGCCATGTCGGCAAGGTCGAGAAAAAGCCCGTGCTCGACCACACCAGGTATGACCCTAAGGCCATCGGCGAGCGCTTCCGGGTCGTCGATCTCTCGGAAGGCGCAATCGAGGATCAGGTTGCCGGTGTCGGTTAGAAACGGCGCGCCGTCGGCTCCGCGTCGCATTTCGATCCTGCCGTCCAAGCCCAGGTCGGCGGCAATCCCCGCGATATGCCGCCTCGTCGACTCCAGTCCAAAGCGGACGACCTCGACGGGCAGCGGATAGCGGCCGAGCTTCGTCACCTTTTTGGAGGCGTCGGCGATTACCACCATGCGCTCGGAGGCGCAGGCGACGATCTTCTCCCGCAGCAGCGCACCACCACCGCCTTTGATGAGCTGCAGCGCGCCGTCCACCTCGTCGGCTCCGTCGACGACGAGGTCGAGGATCGGATCGGCGTCGAGCGTAGTCAGCCTGATCCCCAGTCGCTCAGCCTGGGCGCGTGTCGCCTCCGAGGTCGGCACGGCAACGACGTCGAGGCCCTGACGCACCCGCTCCGCCAAAAGTTCGACGAAAATGGCGGCGGTCGAGCCCGTGCCAAGCCCGAGCTTCATGCCCCGTTCGATGAGCGGCAGCGCCCTCTCGGCAGCCGTTCGCTTGTATCGGTCCGTGCTCATCCTGCGCCCGCTCTGCATCACCCAGTTAGCCGCCTAGGTACTCCGCCTTGTCGCATGTCGCGCGGCGCTAAGAAAGGGCACAAGGCGGATCGGCCGCACCATGGGCGGCTGGTGACACCGGCCAGCCGATCGCCTAGGGTCGCGCGCCGCAACAGAAAGGGGCAGGCAATGCACGGGTACACGCTGGTGTTCGACCTCGATGGCACGCTCATCGATACGGCGCCGGACCTCGGCCACGCGGCCAATCACGTGCTGACGGGCGAGGGTCTCCCCCCGGTACCAATCGAGACCATGCGCACATGGATCGGCCACGGCGCGCGCACCATGATCAAGCGCGGGTTGCGCTACCACCGTGTTGAGCGAAGCTCGGCCGAGGTCGATGCCCTGCTCGTGCGCTTCCTCGACTACTATACCGCCAACATCGCTGTCGAAAGCCGGCCCTATCCGGGGCTGCCCGAGGTGCTGGAGCGGGCTAGGGCCGGCGGCGCCAAGCTCGCCGTGTGCACCAACAAGCGCGAACAACCGTCTCGCCTGCTGCTCTCCGCCCTCGGGCTCGCAGGTCATTTCTCGGCGATCGCAGGCGCCGATACCTTCTCGGTGCGCAAACCCGATCCCGGCCACCTCACCGGCGTGATCGCCCAGGCCGGCGGCGATCCAAAAAAAAGCGTGTTCGTCGGAGACAGCGAGATCGACGTCAGGACGGCACGGTCCGCCGGGATACCGGTCATCGGCATCGGTTTCGGCTATTCGGACGTGCCCATTCGCGAGTTCAGACCAGACGCCGTCATCGATCACTATGACGAGTTCGATGAGGCGCTCCGCCACATCCTCAATCGATCCTGATGCTTTTTACGCCGACAGGCGTAGGCCGCCTGCGCCCAGAAATACCGGTTGGACACGAACCGGCGTCTTGATGGAATTGGCGATGAAGCACTTAGCATGGGCCTCGGCATGGAGAGCCTCGGCCTTGGCGAGATCGATTGGCTGCTCGACCGTGATCTCGGGCCGCAGCGTGATCATGGTGAATCGGCCGGCGCCACCCGCCCCCTCGACCATCACGCCCTCGGCCCGGTCTACGTAACCGGTGACGCGGATGCCGGCCACCGCGGCAAGGTGCAGATACCATAGCTTGTGACAGGCGCAGACGGCAGCCACGAACAGCTCCTCCGGATTCCAGCGCGCCGGATCGCCGCGAAAGGCTGGATCGGAGGAGCCCGGAATGGGCGGATTGCCCGCCGCCTCGATTTCGTGATCGCGGGAATAGGACGTGTAGCCACCGGTGCCCGACCCCAGGTTGCCGATCCAGCGCACCGTGACCTGATAGCGGTGTTCCCGCCCGTTCATGTTTCCCTCTTTCCGCCGTCGCCCTTGGCCGGCACACCGCCTTGGCCTATCACAGGCGGCATTCGGCGGCCAACGCGAATCTGACCGCCCGCGGCCTCACCACCGGAGAGTCTCCGATGCGCCTCGTCATGCTGGCTCGCAACGCCGCGCTCTACTCGCACCAGCGCATAGTTGCCGCTGCCCGAGCGCGCGGCCACACCATCGACGTGATCAACACGCTCCATGTGCACATGAACATCACGTCGAATCGGCCGACGCTGCACTACGGCGGCCGCACGCTGCCGATCTACGACGCCGTCATCCCGCGCATCGGCGCCTCGGTCACTCACTACGGTTTGGCCGTGCTGCGCCAGTTCGAGATGCAGGGCGTATTCCCGCTCAATGAGAGCGTCGCCATCGGACGCTCGCGCGACAAGCTGCGGGCGCTTCAGCTGTTGGCCCGCCGGGGTATCGGGCTGCCGGTGACCGCCTTCGCGCATGGTCCGCGCAAGGCAGCGGCTGTGCTCAACGAGGTCGGCGGCGCACCGGTGGTCATCAAGCTGCTCGAAGGCACGCAGGGCATGGGCGTGATCCTGGCCGAGACGGACGCCTCCGCGCGGTCGATCATCGAGGCCTTCAGCGCCGCCAACGTCAACGTCATCGTGCAGGAGTTCATCAAGGAGGCTGCCGGCTCCGACATCCGCGCCCTCGTCGTCGGCGGACGGGTGGTCGCAGCCATGATGCGCACCGGCCGCAAGGGCGATTTCCGCTCAAACCTGCATCGAGGGGGGCGGGGAGTGGCGGTCGAGATCAGCCCGAAGGAGCGCGAAACCGCTATTCGCTCCGCCGAGATCCTCGGGCTCAACGTGTGCGGCGTCGACATGCTGCGCTCAGCCCGCGGGCCCGTGGTTATGGAGGTCAACTCCTCGCCGGGGCTCGAAGGCATCGAGCAGGCGACCAAAGTGGACGTGGCTGGCGAGATCATCGATTTTCTCGAGGCCCACGCCCGACACGGTGCGACCGCAACCAAGGGGCGGGGATGAGGTGAGCCATGGCCAGACGCTTTGAGAACATCCTGGAGACGGTCGGGCGCACGCCGGTCGTCAGGATCGGCAAGCTTGCCCCAGAGGGCATCGAGCTCTTCGTCAAGCTCGAGGCGTTCAACCCGCTCGGCTCGGTAAAGGATAGGCTGGCGCTCGGCGTGATCGAGGCGGCGGAGAAAAGCGGGGAACTGAAGCCCGGACAGACCGTGATCGAGGCGACCAGTGGCAATACAGGCATCGGGCTTGCCATGGTATGCGCGCAGAAGGGCTATCCGCTGGTCGTCACCATGGCCGAGAACTTCAGCATCGAGCGGCGCAAGCTCATGCGCTTTCTCGGCGCCAAGGTCGTGCTGACACCCGCGGCGGACAAAGGCACCGGCATGGTCGCAAAGGCCATGGAGCTGGCCGAGACTCACGGCTGGTTTCTCTGCCGCCAGTTCGAGAACGAGGCCAACGCGGACTTCCACTCGCGAACCACGGCGGTGGAAATCCTGGAGGACTTCAACGACGGGCCGCTCGACTATTGGGTGACCGGAACAGGCACCGGCGGCACGCTCAAGGGCGTCGCCCGCGTCCTCAAGAAGGAATGGCCGCATGCGAGGGTTATCGTCTGCGAGCCCGATAACGCGCCCATTCTCGGAAGCGGCATACCCCAGAGGCGGCGCAGGGATGGCTCCGCGGCCGACAGTCATCCGTTCTTCCGCCCTCACCTGATGCAGGGATGGACCCCCGACTTCATCCCGAAACTTGCCGAGGATGCCGTGCGCGCTGGATGGGTCGACGAGGTGGTGCCGATCAAGGGTGGCGAGGCGCTGCGGCTGTCGCGCGAGCTTGCGCAGAAGGAAGGGATCTTCACCGGCATCACCGGCGGGGCGACCTTCGCCGGTGCGCTCCGCATAGGCGAGCGGGCCAAGAAGGGGGCGAGGATCCTCTGCATGCTCCCCGATACCGGCGAGCGTTATCTCAGTACCCCCCTCTTTGAGGACATCCCGGCCGAGATGACGAGCGAGGAGATCGAAATCTCCCGCTCGACCCCGCGCTTTCGCTTCGACACGCCGTCCGCTCCCGCAAAACCGGCAGAGGACCCAGACGAGGTTCACGTCAAGCCCACACCCGAGGCCGAGGCGTTCGTGAAGGAGGTGATCTCGGACCGCGACCAGCCGGTGGTCATGTTCGCGCTCGAATGGTGCGAGTTCTGCTGGTCGGTGCGCCGGCTGTTCAAGGAGTTCGATATTGCCTACCGCTCGGTCGATCTCGATTCGGCCGACTACCAGAAGGACAACTGGGGCGGCCAAATCCGGGCCGCGCTCCGGGCGCGCGTCGCTTCGCCGACCATCCCCCAGATCTTCGTCGGCGGCCACCACATCGGCGGCTGCACGGAAACCTTCGATGCATTCAATGATGGACGGCTGCAGAAGCTTCTGCGTAAGCACGGGGTGACGTTCACCGCGAAGGACGACGTGAACGCCTACACCTTTCTGCCAAAATGGCTTCAGCCGCGATAGTTTGGATTGTGGAGAGTCACCGCGTGCGTGCCTTGTGAATCGACGGCTGTACCCAAACGTGTAGTGTCGGCATCCGGAGGCCCGAACATCCATGCCCGCCCGCAGCATCATCGTCGCGCCGTCGATCCTCTCCGCCGATTTCGCCCGGCTCGGCGAAGAGGTGCGCGCCGTCGATGCGGGCGGCGCCGACTGGGTGCACGTCGACGTCATGGACGGCCATTTCGTGCCCAACATCACCATCGGTCCCGGCGTCGTGGCCGCCATCCGCCCGCACACCAGCAAGGTGCTCGACGTCCACCTGATGATCGCGCCGGCGGACCCCTACATCGAGGCTTTCGCCAGAGCCGGCTCCGACAACATCACCGTGCATGCCGAGGCGAGCCCTCATCTCGATCGCTCGCTGCAGCTTATCCGCAGCCTTGGCAAGAAGGCGGGCGCCTCAATTACTCCGGCCACGCCCGAGGATGCCATCCGCTACGTGCTCGACAAGCTCGATCTCGTGCTGGTCATGACCGTGAACCCCGGATTCGGCGGCCAGGCATTCATCCCCGCCATGTGCGAGAAAATCGGGCGCGTCCGCGCGCTCATCGGCGACCGCCCCATCCACCTCGAGGTTGACGGCGGCATCAATGCCGAGACGGCAGCCAAGGCGGCGGCGGCCGGTGCCGATGTGCTGGTCGCCGGCAACGCGGTGTTCTCGGACGGCAAATACAAGGAGAACATCGCCGCCATCCGCGCCGCGGCGGCGGCTGCGGCCCGCTGATTGGCCGCTCAAGCCGGTTTCGTCGCCTTCCGGATCGCCCGCCAGACCGCAAACGGCGTGGCGGGCAGCTCGATGTGCTCGATGCCGAAATCTTTAAGTGCATCGACGATGGCGTTGACCGTCACCGACAGCGCCGGCGTCGTGCCGCCTTCCCCGCCCGCCTTGATGCCGAGCGGATTGGTCGGCGACAGCACCTCGGCGATCTCGGTGCGGAAGGGGGGCAGCATGTCGGCGCGCGGCATGCCGTAGTCCATGAACGAGCCGCTCAAGGGCTGCCCCGAGCCGGCGTCGATAGCGCATGTCTCCCACAGCGCCTCACCGAGGCCCTGGGCGATGGCGCCATGGGTCTGGCCATGCACGATCATGGGGTTGATGCAGCGCCCGACGTCGTCGACGGCGGCATAGCGCGTGATCTTGACCAAGCCCGTCTCCGCATCGACCTCGGCCTCGCACACGGCGCAGCCGTTGGGAAATACCGGATCGTGCATCTCGCTGTCGGCGACGACGGCGAGCCTCGGCAGCCCCAGGCGCTGCGCCTTTCTGGCGAGCTCAAAGAGCCCTATCGCGTGGTTCGTGCCAGGCTCGATGAGCCGCCCGTCCCGGAACTCGAGCACATCCGGCTGCGTGTCGAGCACCACCGCCGCGATCTCGCGTGCTTTGCTTATCAATTCCTCGCTCGCGAGCGTCATCACAGTCGCGGCATGCCGCATGGAGCGGCCCGAATGCGAGCCGCCGCCGACGCTCACCACATCGGTGTCGCCCAGGATGATGTTGACACTCTCGACCGGCACACCGATGAGGTCGGAGGCGACCTGTGCGAAGCTCGTCTCGTGGCCCTGGCCGCTCGGCTGTGTGCCGATAACGATGTCTAGGGAGCCTTCCGGGGTGACCGTGACTTCGGCGCGCTCCCGCGGCGAGCCTATGGAGGACTCCACGTAGTTGGCGAGCCCCAGTCCGAGTAGGCGGCCACGCGCGGCAGCCTGCCGCTTGCGCTCAGCAAAGCCGTCCCAGTCGGCAATGCGCATGGCCAGGTCCATGTGCGCCTCGTAGCGTCCGCTGTCGTAGACGGCGCCGACCGCGTTCGTGTACGGCATCTGGTCAGGACGGACGAGGTTCTTGCGCCTCAGCTCTACCCGATCGAAACCGAACCGGCGCGCAGCGATATCGATTAGGCGCTCGACGGCGAAGTTGACCTCGGGCCGACCCGAGCTGCGGTAGGCCTGGGTCGGCGTCGTATTGGTGAACACCGCCCGCGCGCGTAGTGTTGCGGCCGGAATATCGTAGGAGCCCGTGATGAGCGCGGAGCCTTTGCCGAGCGGCGATAGCGATACGCAGCGCGCGCCGCAGTTGCTCACGTTGCTGGCGCGCATGGCGAGAAAGCGGCCGTCGGCGCGAAGAGCGAGCGAGACGGAGGTGAGGAGATCGCGGCCCTGATAGTCGCTTATGAAGGCCTCAGACCGCGTCGCCGTATACTTGACGGGCCGTTTGAGCTTGCGCGAGGCCCACAGCACGAGCCCGAACTCGACATAAACGCGGTTCTTCGATCCGAAGTTGCCGCCGACGTCGAAGGAGAGCAGCCGCAGGCTCGCGGGCGGGACGCCGAGCACGGCGGCAAGCTCGTTCTTCTGGCGCACGGCGCCGCCGCTACCGGCATAAAGCGTGTAGCGGCCGCTCTCGGCGTCGTAGCTGCCCAGTGCCGACCTCGGCTCGAGCGCTGCCGCCGTCACGCGGCCGACGTGAAAGTCCATGCTGACCACGTGATCGGCCTGAGCGAACGCGCGCTCGGTGGCTGCCGAATCGCCGAACGTGGTGTCGATGAGCACGTTGTCGGCGACTTCTTCCCACACCGCCGGTGCGCCGGGCTTAAGCGCGGCGAGGGCGTCGGCAACCCACGGTAGTTCCTCGTACGAGACATCGACCACCTCCGCTGCATCGAGAGCCTGATCGAGCGTCTCGGCCACCACCATCGCCACCGCCTCGCCAACATGACGTACCTTGTCGGTCGGCAGCAACAGGTGCGGGCCGATGAAGATCGGCCTGCCGCCGGGGCCCGTCAGCTTGAGGTCGTACTTGGTCTTCGGAACGGGATCGTGGGGGATGGGCTTCAGGCCATCAGCGGCACAATCCGCCCCTGTGAACACACCGAGCACACCCGGCATTTCCCGCGCTTTGGCGGTGTCAATGGCGAGAATGCAGGCGTGGGGATGCGGCGAGCGCACCATGACCGCATAGGTTTGACCTTCCAGGCGGAAATCATCGCTGAAGCGACCCCTACCGGTCAGTAGGCGGGCATCCTCCTTGCGGCGCACCGCCTGGCCGATCGCCTTGAACTCGATGCCATCCGGGCCGCTCATCGCCTCGCCTTTCACTCCGTAGGCGGATTGATCCGGCCTCCTCCGCCTCGCTTTAGCATCCCAAGCCTCCGCCTCGCTTTAGCATCCTAAGATAAGAACGCAACCCGCAGCGAGTAACGCACAGCATCGGCACTGTTTGATCCAGAGTCGGCTTGACGCACGGCACTTCAGTCCGCACCATCGAAGAAAAAGGCAGCGGGACCTGCCAGCGAACGTCTTGCAACTAGGGAGAGAACCAATGCCGTCACTGTCGCGTCGCATACGCGCCGCCGCACGAGCGGGCGCACTCATGCTGCTGGCTTCGGGGCTGCCGGCGGCCGCTCAGTCACCCGAGGAATTCTACAAGAACAACACGCTGCGCGTCCTGATCGGGCATCCGCCGGGAGGGTCCTACGACCTCTATGCGCGGCTTGCGGCCGATTACATGAAGAAGCACGTTCCCGGCAACCCCAATATGATCGTCGAGCACAAGCCCGGCGGCGGGGGCCTGGTGGCGACGGCGTTCTTCTATGCGCAGGCCCCGCGCGATGGCTCCATGATCGGCCTGTTTCCCGAGACCATCGCCCACACTCAACTGCTCGAGCCCAAGGCCGGCAAGTGGAAGGTGGAGGAGATGGCTTACATCGGCTCGTTCGCATCGGTGAACGCCGCTTTCGTGATCCGCAAGGATTCGCCTGCCAAGACCATCGAGGAGATGAAGAAGACGCAGATCAACGTCGGCTGCACGGGCGTGAACGCCCAGAGCTGCCAGCATCCGGCCATGTTGAAGTCGCTTGCGGGGCTCAAGTTCAACATGATCACCGGTTACCCGGGCTCGGCCGAGTTCGTGCTGGCGCTGGAAAAGGGCGAGGTCGATCTCGTTTCCTCGGCCTGGAACAATTGGCGGGCAACCCATGCCGACCGCTTCGCCAAGGGCGACTTCATCGCTGTTATTCAGGGCGGACTACGCCGCAATAAGGAACTCGCCAACGTGCCGCTCATGCACGAGCTGGTGAGCGATCCCAAGCACAAGCGGGTCATCCAGTTTGCAAACGCTGGTGCGGCAATAGGCCGTGCTCTGATCGCGCCGCCCGGCATCCCGGCCGATCGGCTGTCGGCATTGCGGACAGCCTTCGACAAGATGGTCAAGGACCCCGAGTTCCTGGCTGCGGCGGAGAAGCGCAAGGCCGAGATCGACCCGACGCCCGGCGCCGACGTGCAGAAGGACGCCGTCGAGATCGTCAACACGCCGAAAGAACTGATCGATCTCGCCTCCGAGGCCATGAAGGGAGGGTGAGCTTAGTCCCGTGCCGAGTGGCGGCCTTACGGGCCTTAGTGGAAGTCGCGGCTTTTCACGAACGGCGGGGGTGCTGCCCTCGCCGGTTCGTTTGACGGGGGCAGCACGTTGCCGTCGCGCAGGCGGGCAAGCTCGCCGCTCAGGTCCATGAAACGCTCTGCCACGACGTGGATGACGAGACCTTCACGTTCAATCCTCCCCTGTACGAGCAGGAATCGCGCGCTCATCACCGTGCGGCGGTTGGCCTCGAACACCTTCGGCCACACCACGATGTTGACGATGCCGGTCTCGTCCTCGAGGGTGAGAAAGATGACACCCTTGGCCGTGCCCGGGCGCTGGCGCACCAGTACGAGCCCACCAACGACGACGCGCTGGCCGGCAAGGCCCTCGTCCCAGTGCCGCCGGCTGGTGATCACGCCGCGGCGGTCGAGCTCCTCGCGGAAGAAGGCGCACGGATGCGCCTTGAGGGACAGTGAGAGGGTCGTGTAGTCCTCCACCACATGCTCACCGAGGCTCATCGTCGGCAGCGTGACCCTTTGCTCGGCGAAGAGGTTGTTTGCGTCCCTTGCGAGCAGCGGCGACGCGGCCGCAGCCGCACTGCCCTTGCCGCTCTGGTGCGCGCCGCCGCCAAGGCCCTTGACCGCCCACAGCGCTTGGCGCCGGTCGAGCCCGAGGGAACGGAATGTATCGGCGGCAGCCAGCCGTTCGAGCACGCTCAAGGAGACACCGCTGCGGACCCAGAGCGCGTGCACGCTCGCATAACCCGCTCCACGCGCAGCCACGATCGCCTCGGCGTCGGTTTCCGGCAGACCGGTAACGAGGCGCAGACCGAGGCGCACCGCGCAAGCATGCCTTGCGTCTTCCCCCGCAGGCTCCAGCGTGCAATCCCAGTCGCTCACGTTGACGTCCGGATGACGCACCTCAACGCCATGCTCACGCGCATCGCGCACGAGCTGCGCTGGCGCATAGAACCCCATCGGCTGGCTGTTCAGGATCGCGGCGCAGAAGGCGTCCGGGTAGTGGCACTTGATCCAGGCCGACACGTAGACGAGCAGCGCAAAGCTCGCCGCATGGCTTTCGGGAAAGCCGTACTCGCCGAAGCCTTCGATCTGGCTGAAGCAGCGCTCGGCGAAGTCGCGGTCGTAGCCGCGGCGGACCATGCCGCCGATGAACTTGTCGCGGAAAGTGTGGATAGTGCCGGTGTGGCGGAACGTGGCCATAGCGCGGCGCAGCTTATCGGCCTCACCCGGCGTGAAGCCCGCCCCAACGATGGCGATCTGCATGGCCTGTTCCTGGAACAGCGGCACACCGAGCGTCTTTCCCAGCACCGCTTTGAGTTCCTCGGAAGGATATGCGATCGGATCGAGGCCGCTGCGTCGGCGCAGGTAGGGGTGCACCATGTCGCCCTGGATGGGGCCGGGGCGCACGATCGCCACCTCGATGACGAGGTCATAGAAGCAGCGCGGTTCGAGGCGCGGCAGCATCGACATCTGCGCCCGTGATTCGACCTGGAACACGCCGACCGAATCCGCACGGGAGAGCATGTCGTAGACGGCGGGATCCTCGGCCGGCACGGAGGCAAGGGTGAGCGCGCGGCCGTGATGGCGGGCGATGAGATCGAGCCCGCGGCGGATGCAGGTCAGCATACCAAGCGCCAGCACGTCGACCTTGAGCATGCCGAGGGCGTCGATGTCGTCCTTGTCCCACTCGATGAAGGTGCGGTCCTCCATGGCGGCATTGTGGATCGGCACGGTTTCATCGAGCCGCTCCCGGGTCAGAACGAAGCCGCCGACGTGCTGGGAAAGATGGCGCGGAAAGCCGAGCAGGCTGCGCGCCAAGCCGATCGCCTGCCGGATCGACGGGTTGGCGGGATCGAGCCCGGCCTCGCGGATGTGCGCCTCGGGAATGACGTTGCCTTCGTAGCCCCACATGGTGTTGGCGAGCGCCGAGGTCACGTCCTCTTTGAGACCCATGGCCTTGCCGGCGTCGCGGATGGCCATGCGCGGACGGTAGTGGATCACGGTCGAGCAGATGGCGGCACGCTCACGGCCGTAGCGCTCATAAAGATACTGGATCACCTCCTCGCGCCGCTCATGCTCGAAATCAACGTCGATGTCGGGCGGCTCGCGTCGCTCGGCCGAGATGAAGCGTTCGAACAGCACGTTGATCCGGGTCGGATCGACGGCGGTGATGCCGAGGCAGTAGCACACCGCGCTGTTGGCAGCCGAGCCGCGGCCCTGGCACAGGATGCCCTTGCTCTTGGCGAAGCGGACGATGTCGTAGACGGTGAGGAAATAGCGGGCGTAGTCGAGGCTTGCGATGAGCTTGAGCTCCTTGGCGAGGAGAGCGGCTACCCTCTCCGGTATGCCCTTTGGATAGCGCTCGGCGGCATGCTTCCAGGTGAGTTCTTCAAGCCAAGCCTGCGGCGTCTTGCCGGCGGGCACCGGCTCGTCGGGATACTCGTAGCGCAGCTCATCGAGCGAGAAGCGGACGCGGCCAAGGATCTCGAGCGAGCGGGCGACGGCCTCGGGAAACTGCGCAAAGAGGCGCGCCATCTCGGTCGCGCTCTTCAGGTGGCGCTCGGCGTTGGCCTCGAGGCGGAAACCGGCATCCGTAATCGTGCACTTCTCGCGAATGCAGGTGAGCAGGTCGGCGAGAGGCCGCCGCTCGGGCTCGTGATAGAGCACGTCGTTGGTGGCAACGAGCGGGGCGCAAGTGGTAACGGCGAGCTCGGCAAGTTCGCCCAACCGGCGGCGCTCATCGCCCCTGTAGAGGAAGCTTGCGCCGAGATAGACCCGGCCGGGCGCCGCCTTGGCCAGGGCCGCGAGGCGGCCAGTGAAGGTCGCATCGAGCTGGTCGGGCGGCATGGCGATGAAGAGCTGGCCTTCCTGTGCAGCCACGATTTCCTCAAAGGAGATGTGGCATTGACCCTTGACGGTGCGCCGGTTGCCAGCCGTCAGCAGGCGACAGAGCCTGCCATAGGCGGCGCGGTCGGTTGGATAGCAGACCGCCTCGAAGCCGTCGGTGGTGACGAGCCGCGCCCCGACCAGTAGGTGGATTTGAGCCTCCTTTGCCGCCACGTGTGCCCGCACCACGCCGGCAACGGTGTTGCGGTCGGCGATGCCGATGGCGGCGAGTTTGAGTTCGGCGGCCTGCCCGACCATCTCGTGCGGATGCGAAGCGCCGCGCAGGAACGAGAAGTTGGTGGCGGCAGCAAGCTCGGCGAAAGCGGTCATGCGAACACTCCGTGTACGAACCACGCCGGTATGACACCTGCGCCGTAGCGTCCGGCACGGTAGAGCCAGAAGCGGCGGCCCGCCGTATCCTCGACCACGTAGTAGTCGCGTTCGGCCTCATCGCCGCTCGTGTGCCACCATTCCGGCGCGATGCGCTCCGGTCCCTCGGCATCGGCGACCTGATGCAGCACGCCGCGCCAGCGGAACTGCCGCGGTGGTCCCTCCGGCACCAACGCCACCACTTCGGTGGCCTCCGGCCGCGGCAGCAGCAGCAGGGGACGGGCGCCGACCGATCTTGCGGCTGCCCAATCCGGCAGCGCGCCCACGTCGCCAGCCGGCTTGAGGATGACGGCACGCTCCGGAATATGGCTCTGGCGCGGATGGAGCCGCCGCACGGCCGCCCTCCCGAGGCGCTGCTCCAGCCGATCGATCAGGCGGGCAAGGCCCGCGGCCACCGCGGCTTCGTCATCAACCGCAAACAGCGCTTGGCGCTCGGCCATGGGCTCAGCGAGCAGCACGTGCAGGCTCATGGCATCGAAGCCGAAATCCGCCTCGAGCCCATTCGGCAGGCGATCGAGCCGCAACGCAATGAGTCCCGTCATATGTGCAACGTCCCGGCTCGGCGCGGCGAGCCCGATGGTGAGCGACAGCACCTTCCCATCCAGGCGGAACAGGAGAAGGCGGAGCTTGCGCGCGCCAGCGCCGTTGCGATCGAGGTCCTCGCTCAACTCAACGAGCAGTCGGCGCGCCCCCTCGATAACGTGCGCCTCGCTGCCGATCGGCTCTGCGAACACGACGTGCGCCCGATAGGCCGGCGGCGAGACGAGGGGCGACAACGGTTCGGGCGCACGGCCCAGAGCCTGATCGAGACGGAGCAGCAAGTCCTCGCCAAAGCGCCCAGCAAGCGGCGCGCGCGGCTGGCGCAGCAGATCGCCGATGCGCCGGAAACCGAGTCGGCGCAACAGCAGTTGGGTTTGCGCAGAGAGGCGCAGGCCGGCGAGCGGCAGATCCCGCAACGCCTCCTCCTCTCCGCCGGATGGCACGATGGCGCATTCTCTCTCGCCGAAGCGGGCGACCGCCCAGGCAGCCCCGGCCGTGCCGGCGACGGCCAAGCGCGGGATGAGACCGAAAGCGCGCAGACGGCCGGCAAGATCGGCAAGCAAGGCCGCCTCCCCGCCGAAAAGATGCGCTGCGCCGGTGATGTCGAGGAACAAACCGTCGGCGCCGCTTTCTCCGCCACACGCCATCACCGTCGGCGTGTAGCGCAGGCACCAGAAGCCGAGCTTCCTCAAGGCGGCGCTGTCAGCGGCGGGATCGGCATCGCGCACTTGAAGGTTGCGCACCTTGGAACGGGCGTTGGCAAGCAGCTCGCCGGCTGTCAGGCCACTTCGGCGCGCCGCGCTGTTGACCGCGACGAGGCGCACGCCGCCCTGGCCCGCTGCCACGAGAGCGAGAGGCCGGCCGGGATCGACGGCTTCAGCCGGCGAGCCGGCGGCCCCTTGGGTTTGCGCTCTCAACAGGCGTGCAATCGGCCAAGACTTCAGCCAAACGGATACGATGCGCGACATGATCCCATGCGAGGGGCCATTGGCCGATGCGGCCGTTACGGCAGCGTTCAAGGGCCACGCTCCAGCGACAGCCGGCGAAGGCACCGTGGCCGTCCCGCGCAGGCGATGCCGCGGCCACACGCCAGCGGGTCGCAGCGGCACTCGCCCCAGCCGCAGGCGAGGGGCGCAGCAAGAGGAGAGGGGTAGCGGAGGATGCCGCGGCAAGGCTCAGCCGCCGGCTCATGGTGAGGTCGAGGTCGCGTTCCAGAAGACCGGCGACCACCGCCGGCGCCTTCGAGCGCAAAGCCTCGTCCATCGTCCACAGCGCATCCTTGTCCTGCCGCGTCTCGACGAGCACGAGCCTGCTGGCATCGAGGCCGAACTGGCAAAGCCCATGACCATACGGCCTGCCGAAATCGAAGCAGCGAGGCGCCGCGACAAGCATGGCCGGGCCGCGCCGCACGGCGAGCACTCGCACCATCAACGCTGCAAGGAAGCCGAAAGCAGCCGGCCTGTCACCGTGCGTTGCCGCCACCACCTCGTGCAGCGCGCCACAGGCGAGGCCCGCGCCGGGAAGGTGGCGGTCGACGGACGGCGCGCCAAGAGACAGTCGCTCCTCGGCGGGGTCGGGAAGACCACGCTCCAGCCGCATCACGACCTGTCTGAGAACAGCGATACGGAAAGCTTTGGTGCCGCCGGTCGTCTGCATTGTGGGGGAAGGCGGCAAACTGCCCCCGGCATGGCTGACGCTGGCAATGCTGTCTGGTTTGAAACGCATGAGGAGAGGACGGCCGCATTGATATGCCCTCAAGCATAAGAACAAATAGTGAACACGTCAATTGCCTGCCCGGCCAGCAATGCCGCACTCCAACAAGGACCCCGCCCTCAATCTAAGAGCCCATGCCTGCTCATGCCGGGGCCCCATGCTATCTCGGACTCCCCCGCCCACTTCCTTCCGCATTTTCCCCGACCCCGATCCCCGGTGCCCGTGCCCTAAATCGCCAAAGCCCCAATTCGTGGAGATCGAATGCAGGCCAATTGCGACCCACCGCCGCCCGCGCAAGCACCCGCACGCATAACCTTCCTCTACCTCGGGCGCACAAGCGCTTTCGGCCGTTTCGTACTCGAGCTTACCGAGGCAGCACTCAAGGTGAGGGAAATCGAGCCGTTGATAGCGGTCTCGCGCGCCAACCCAACCACGCCCAAGATCGCGGCCATTACCGGCCGCATCCTTGCCCTCGATACCTTCAAGGAGGTTACTCCTTTCTCCGTGGTCACCAAGTTCTTGTCGACGCGCAGCCAGCTCCTGCAGCGGCTCAAGCGCGATCACCCGTTCGCCGTGGTCACGCTGATGCCTCACATCTGGACGCCGCTACTTGCGCCATCGATCAGACGGCTCGGCATCCGATACGTGAGCGTCGTTCACGATGCCGTCTCCCATCCAGGCGACCCCACAGCCATCGTCACACCCTGGCTCGTGCGGGAAGCTCGGCGCGCGGACCTGGTCGTCACGCTCTCTCGAACCGTTGCCGACCGCCTCGTCAGCGCACAGCTGGCTCCGGGCGATCGCGTGCTGTCTCTGTTCCACCCCGACATCACTTTTGGGCAGCCCCCGCCCGAACGGATTCGCCGGCCCGGCGGCCCGTTCAGGCTGCTTTTTTTCGGCCGCATCCTTCCCTACAAGGGTTTGCCTCTGCTGATCGAGGCCATCGAGATGCTCAGGGCCCAAAGCATTGTCGTTGAGCTTGGAGTGGCGGGGCGCGGCGACATCAGCCGCTATCGAACCCGCCTTGCCGCCCTCGGCACCGAGGTCATCAACCGCTGGATCGAGGAGGCGGAGATCCCGCCCCTGTTTGCGCGCTACGATGCCATGGCCCTCTCTCACATTGAGGCGAGCCAGTCCGGGGTCGCGGCGGCAGCTTTCGGTAGCGGCATGCCCGTAATCGGCACGCCGGTCGCCGGTATCGCCGAGCAGGTCATCGACGGAAAGACCGGCCTTCTGGCCCGCCGCTTGGGCGGCCGAGCGTTTGCCGACGCGGTCCGCAGACTCGCGCTCGATCCCGGGCTCTATCAGCGCATTGCACGCCACCTCAGGGAAAGCGCCCACGAGCGGTCGATGGCCAGGTTCCTCGACCTGCTTCTCGCCGACACATTGGCGCTGGCGTCGCCGCGGCGGCAGCGTTGAGCCGACACTCTCCGGCCGCCAGACCAGGTGCGGATTTGGTTTGACAAGCCAAACCTGGCAGCTAAACGGGGCTTCCCGTACCGTGCCCCGAAGGAGCCTTTCTTGACGCTCATTCGACCGTTCCGCGCGCTGCGGCCCGCACCCGGCCGCGCCGCCGAGGTGCTGGCGCCGCCCTACGACGTGCTTTCGAGTGCGGAAGCGCGCGAACGCGCCAGGGGCAGGCCGTGGAGCTTCCTGCACGTTTCCAAGGCGGAGATCGACCTTGACCCGGCGATCGACCCCTACGCGGACGCCGTCTATGCCAAGGCCGCCGAGAACCTGGCCCGGATGCAAGCGCAAGGAGTGCTGATCCGCGATGCCAAGCCCTGCTACTACGTCTATCGGCTGAGCTCCGGCGAGCGCCGCCAGACTGGGCTTGCCTGCATCGCCTCCCTCGCCGATTACGGGAGCAACCGCATCCGCAAGCACGAGCTCACCACACCCCTGAAGGAGACCGACCGCGTCCGCCAGATCGAAGCGGTGAACGCGCAGACCGGTCCGGTGATGATGGCATATCCGGCGGCGCCCCAACTCGACGGGTTGCTGGCCGGCGCCTGCACCGGCCCGGCGGCGGTCGATGTTAGCGCCGACGACGGTGTCCGCCACCAGCTCTGGGTGGTGTCGGAGGAGAGCGCCATCGCCGAGTTGACGCGCGCGGTCGACCGGCTGCCCGCGCTGTACATCGCCGACGGCCACCATCGCTCGGCGGCCGCAGCGCGGGTGAACGCCGCACGAGCGGGCAAGCCCGGCGCCCACGACTATTTCCTCTCCGTCCTCTTCCCCCATCACGAGATGAGGATCCTCGACTACAACCGCGTGGTGAAGGACCTCAACGGGCGGACGCTTGACGGGTTCCTCGCCGAACTGCGCAGGTACTTCGACGTGATACCTGCCGATCAGCCGGCGCGGCCCACCTCACCAAGCGAGTTCGGCATGTATCTTGCCGGCCGCTGGTACCGTCTGACCATCGACCCCCACCTCGTGCCGCGCGACGACCCCATCGGTCGGCTGCCGATCACGCTGCTCGCCGTGAACGTGCTCGAGCCGCTGCTCGCCATCAAGGACCCACGCACGGACAAGCGCATCGATTTCGTCGGCGGCGGCCGCGGCCTTGCCGAGCTCGAACGCCGGGTCAAATCCGGGGAGATGGCGGTCGCCTTCGCGCTCTATCCGACACCCATGGCTGACCTGATGGCGGTGGCCGACAAGGGCCAAATCATGCCCCCCAAGTCGACCTGGTTCGAGCCCAAACTCGCCGACGGCATGGTGAGCCACGTGCTCGACTGAGGCCCGCGCGGCGCGCTCGGCCGCATGACCGGACCGGAGGTCTTCTCAAGCCGTGCTCGGTGCGATATGACGTCTCTGCTCAATTATCACACAGAAGGAAGGGAAGATCGCATGACTGGTACTCTGAAACGCGCGCTGGCTGTCGTGCCGACGCTGGTTCCGACCGCGGCCCTGGCGCACACCGGCATCGGCGACACCACCGGTTTCCTGCATGGGTTCGCCCACCCGTTCGGCGGCCTCGACCACATCCTGGCCATGGTCACCGTCGGCATCCTCGCTTTCCAGCTCGGCGGACGCGCCCTGTGGCTGGTGCCGGCCACCTTCGTGGCGGTAATGGCTGTTGGCGGATGGCTCGGCATGCTCGCCGTGCCGGTTCCCTACACCGAGATCGGCATCGCCCTGTCCATCGTCGTGCTCGGCGCTGCGGTTGCCCTGCGCTTGCGGGCCCCGGTGGCGGTTGCAATGGCGCTCGTCGGTCTCTTTGCTGTCTTCCACGGACATGCCCACGGCGCTGAGCTGCCCGAGAACGCGGGCGGCTTGGCCTACGGCATCGGCTTCATGACGGCGACGGCGCTGTTGCATGCCGCTGGCATCGCCCTCGGATTCCTCGCCGGCTGGCTTGCCCAGGCCTACGACAAAGCGGCGGTCCGGGTCGGCGGCGGGCTCGTAGTAGTGGCAGGATTGATCATTCTGGTCCAAGCGGTTTGAGCCGTTCCG
>DATLZB010000229.1:0-57774 GCA_035574175.1 Hyphomicrobiaceae bacterium | reverse complement strand
GCATCTTCCCGTGCTGACCCCCGGCTCGCTCAAGGACCCTGGATCAATCGAAACGTTCCGCGGCCACGCCGCCGACGTTGGCGTCGTCGTCGCATATGGCCTGATCCTGCCAGAGCCGGTCCTTGCCGCTCCGCCGTTGGGCTGCCTCAACCTGCACGCCTCCGCCCTGCCCCGCTGGCGTGGGGCAGCACCGATCGAGCGCGCCATCATGGCCGGCGACACCGAGACTGCAGTGACGGTCATGCGCATGACGGCCGGCCTCGACAGCGGTCCGGTTTGCCTTGAGGAGCGGCTTGCCATTGGTCCGGACACGACGGCGGGCGAGCTTGCCGCCGACATGGCGCGCCGCGGCGCCGGCCTCATGCTGCGTGCGCTCTCCGCCTTGGAGCGTGGCAGTCTCGATTGCACCCCGCAGCCGTGCGAAGGCGCAACCTATGCCCGCAAGATCGACAATGCCGAGACGCGCATCGACTTCTCCCGCCCCGCCCGGGAGGTGCACAACCACATTCGGGCTCTTTCGCCGCAACCCGGTGCATGGATCGAGGTCGGTCCTCCGTCAAGGCGCGAACGGATCAAGGTGCTGCGCTCCGCTCTTGCCGCCGGGCGCGGCGCGCCCGGGGAAGTGCTGGACGAGCAGCTCACCGTCGCCTGCTTGCAAGGCGCCGTGCGCCTTCTCCTGCTCCAGCGTGCCGGAAGACGACCGATGGACGCCGCCGAGCTGCTGCGCGGTTTCCGCATTTCCCCCGGCACGCGCCTTTAGGGCACGCGGCCCCATTGCGGCCCCGAACGCGTCGTTGAATGCCGCCCTGACTGTCGGGTTAATGTTACCGCCAAAATCGTGCGGGTCGCTCCGGCGCCACGAATAGACTTGCGCCTGATCCGCTTGTCACGTTCGGGAGTTGAGCATGTCACGCATCGTCAGCACTGGCCTCCTTGTCTCGTTTGCCGCGGTCATTGCAGCATCCTCTGCGGCGATGGCGGAGTCCTTCACCACTCGCATCGAACCCCAGCCCTATCACGGAGCTACCGTCACCATCGAGCACAACGTCCGCGTCTACCGGCCGCTGCCCACCATCAAGCACGTCATTATCAACCCCAACCAGACGCCGCTCAGCCTGAGCTTCGCCGAGGTTGTCGAGCACCGGCAGAGCCAGAACTATTATTATGACTACAGCCGCTATCCTGGCGTGGGCTATGCGGGCGGCATCGGCTTCCCGCCGCCCTTCCATGCCAAGCCGTCCACGGAGCGGGTCGGCGGCCTCCGCCCCTAGCCACCGACCGCCGCACTTGAGCGGGGTGCAGTGAGCCGCTATCGAGAGCGACCGCTCGGTTCTGCCGCGCCTTGCCCGGCTGGTGAGCATGCCGCGCTACCGCATCGACATCGAGTACGACGGGACCGCCTTCGTCGGTTGGCAGATCCAGCCGACGGGCGCTTCCGTGCAAGGCGAACTGGCCAAAGCCATTGAGCGCTTCTCTGGCGAGAGCGTCGCGGTTCGCGGCGCGGGACGCACTGACGCCGGCGTTCATGCGCTGGGCCAGGTCGCCCATTTCGACCTGCGCCGCGCCTGGGACCCGTTCCGAGTCCGCGAAGCGCTGAACTTCTTTGTTCGCAACTGGCCGCTGGCCGTGCTCGACTGCTCCGTCGTGCCCGCCTCGTTCGACGCGCGCTTCAGCGCCACCGCCAGGCACTACCTCTACCGTATCCTCTGCCGCCGCGCGCCGCCGGCGCTCGAACGCAACCGGGTGTGGTGGCTGCCGATCGAGCTCGACGGCGAGGCCATGCACAAGGCAGCCCAGCTCCTCACCGGGCGCCACGACTTCACCACCTTCCGCGCCGCTGCCTGTCAGGCGAAGTCGCCCCTGCGCACCCTCGATGCACTCACCGTCACGCGGGAGGGAAGCCAGCTGCTGATTCGCGCCTCGGCGCGGTCCTTCCTGCACCACCAGGTGCGCTCCATGGTCGGCAGCCTGAAGCTGATTGGCGAGGGCAAGTGGACGGCCGGCGATCTTGAGCGGGCCCTTCACGTCCGCGACCGCGCCGCGTGCGGGCCGGTTGCGCCCGCCGCCGGACTCTACCTGGTTAAGGTCGACTACGGTCCGGAACCGCCCATCGAGGAGGAGGACGTCGACCAGTGACGGCCCGGGCTCATGCCCGCCCAAGCATGCGGTCGATCATCAGCGGCGCCACGCCCAGGTAGTTCTGCGGATCGACCAGACGCTCGAGCGCCGCGCGGTCGACGTGGCGGGTCACTTCCTCCATCCCGGCAAGCTCCTCCAGGAGCGGGGTGCCCTTCGCCGCGGCCTGTCGGCAGGCGGCATAGACCGCATCGTGCGCTGCCCCCCGCCCGATGTGCTTGGCGAGCGCCATCATCACCGCCTCGGCGACGATCAGTCCGCCGGTGATGTCGAGGTTGCGCCGCATGCGCTCCGGCTCGACGACGAGGCCCGACAGCATGAACCGCGCTTGCCCGAGCGCCCCGGCGCTTGCGATGAAGGCCTGCGGCAACGCCACCCATTCGATCTGCCAGGGTCCCGTCGCTCGCTCGTGGTCGGCGACCATGGCATCGAGCATGGGACCCGCCTGCTGGCGAACCACCTTGGCGAGCGCGATGATGAGCTCGGAGCTGATCGGGTTGCGCTTCTGCGGCATGGTGCTGGAGCCGCCCCGCCCGGCAGCGAACGGCTCGAACGCCTCCCCGACCTCGCTCTGCATCAGCAGCATCACATCGGTGGCGATCTTTGCCAAGCTCGCCGTTACGAGGCCGAGCCAGCCGACCGCCTCGGCAAAGCCGTCGCGCGCCGCGTGCCAAGCCATCGCGGGCCGCCCCAATCCGAGTTCGTCCATCAGCGCATCGTGCACCTCAAGCCCCCGGCTGCCGAGCGAGGCGAGCGTGCCGGCCGCGCCCGCGAATTGCCCGACCAGCACGCGCGGTTTGAGTTGCTCAAGTCGCTCCTGATGCCGGCGGACCATGGCGAGCCACACCGCGGCCTTGTGGCCGAAGGTGATGGGCAGCGCATGCTGCAAGTGCGTCCGTCCCGCCATCACTGTGGTTCGGTGCTTGGCGGCAAGCCCGCTGACCGCCGCATCGATTGCCGCCAGGTCGGCAGCGATGAGGCCGAAGGCTTCCCTCACTTGCAGCACGGTTGCCGTATCGATGATGTCTTGCGTGGTCGCGCCCCAATGCAGGTAGCGCCCGGCTTCCCCGCACTGCTCGGCGAGCTGATGCACGAGCCCCACGACCGGATAGCCGACGTTGTCGGTCTCTGCCTTGAGTCTGGCAAGATCGATCGCCTCGGGCCGCGCCTTGGCGGCGATCTCGCCGGCCGCATCGGCCGGTATGATGCCGAGCCTTCCCTGCACCTTTGCCAGCGCCACCTCGATGGCCGTGGCCTTGGCAACGAAGCTGTCGTCGGCGAACACGGCGCGCATGGCCGGCGTGCCGAACTGGTCGCGAAAGATTGCTGAATCGAACACCGTTGATGGCATGGCTGCCGGCCTGTCCGGGGCGTTGCTGATGCCCCAGGGGAACAGGCCGGCAGTGGATTGGCAAGTGGCTTCCTCGCGCTCGGACGCCGACCGCTAAAGGTTACTCGCAGTCGGCCGCGATCGTCGTGCTGGCGGACGGGACGAACCTCGTGCAGATGACCGAGCGGCCTGATGGCTCACCTGCCGTTACGGCAGCCGGCTCGCCACCCTTCACTTCCTTGACGCTGTTCTTGACCGCCTTGGACGAGGCGACCATGGTGCGCGGCTCGCTCGACTTGGTGCGCATGGGCTTGGGCTTCGGCTTGGGCTCACCGATGGCCTCCTCCACCAGTCGCCGGATCGCGGCAAGCTCCTCCTCCTCGCCGAGCTCCTCGCTGAGCTCGCGCAGGGCCCGTGCCGCCCGGCCGGGATTGCGCGCCATGCTCCGAATGTCGGGCGCGAACTCGCTGATGCCTGCCTCCTCGACATCAAATCCGGCAAGCCGGCTGAGATCGATGGCGTGCGCGGGACCGACGGCCGCAAGGCCGGCGAATAGCGATGCGACGGCGAGCGCGATGCGGGTCATGCTGGTCTCCATGGCCGGTGTTTTCTCCCGGCGCATTCATGCCGCGTTCATCTGCGCCGCGCTGTTCCGCCCGGGACACCTGGCGGGGACCTGGACCGGGCCGAAGCTCCAATCAACGGAATTCCTTGAGGAAATCCCCCCAGCCCGAGCGCCCGCTGAAGGCCAGCCGCTCATAGGTGCGCATGTCGCGGCTTAGGGCCGAGCGCGAACTTGGAAACCAGAACGCCAATCCGGTGGATCGCGCCACCGTCGGCCCCAGCGCACAGCATTCCACTCGCGCCGCATCGAACGCGACCGTCAACTCGCGCGCCGCCGCCGCGACCTCCGGCTTTCCGGATTGCCCGAACACCTGCTCGACCTGCACGGCGAAGTCTCTGAGATCGTAGGCATCGCGCCGGGCATAGTCCTGACTGCGCGCCCGCGCATGATCCATCAGGAAGAAATTCTCATGTCCGCCGCTCCTGACGGCTCTGACAAGTTCGGCGAAGGCAGCGGTGATCTGCTGGTCTGTGCGGAAGGCGCCGAGTGTGCACGGGTGCTTGGCGGGATAGGGCTCGTATCCCGACTTGAATGCCCTGACCGCGCAGGCCGCCCAGTCGGCCGGCGTGGCGGGTGGACGCTGTGCGAGCAGGCTGAGCCAGCCCTTGTAGTCCCAGCCGTCGCCGGGCACCAGATCGGCCGATGCGACAACGCAGTGGGCAAACGTACCGAGCTCTTCGGCGACCTCGATCATGCCGTTCAGGCAGGTGTCCGAGAACAACAGATCGACCTTGCCGTTGTGCCCGGCCGCCTTGAAGGCGGCAGCGAGCATGCGGCCGGCCTCCAGGTTGGTGAGCACGCCGCCGTTGGTGTCGTCGTGCAGCATGGCGCGCACCGCCGGCTCGCGCTTGAGTTTCGCCTTGGGAAAGAACAGGCGGCGGGCGGGGAACGAACGGCTGCGCTCCTCGCGCGCCACCGAGTGCGCGCGCCGCGTCAACAGCTTTTCGCTGTTGTCCGTTTCGTCGAACACGCCGGTACCGTGGTCCCAGAAACCGATGGCCTTGCGGGCGTTGGGATAGGTGACGAGCGCGCGGGCGACGAATCGCTTGAGCACCTCGGGATCGCCGGTGTCGATCTCGCCGGTCTGTTCGATCACCTGGGGCCCGCCGCCCGGGATCACCTCGACCACGGCGCCGGGGCTGTTGGCGAGGTCTGCCAGTCCGATGACCGCGAAACCGTCGCCGATGCCGGCCGCCATCTCCTTCAGATCCTCGGTGACGAACGGGCTCAGGTTGTTGTCCCCGCCGAACATCTCGATAATGACGAACTCTGCCTCCGGCTTGCGGACGGCGAACGGCTGCAGCGAATCCACGTGACCCTCCACTGTTCCTGCTGAGGTGCAATGCTCCGGCCGCTGCCCAGGCGAGCGCCATTACGGCCGGTGATCGGCAGGCCTCGACGCTCCAGCTCCTCCTCCCCGCCACCAAGCTTCCCGACGCCTTTGGGGCTCCCAGCGTGTTGACCTTCCCCTGCCCCTGCGCGGCCCCCTGCGCCGGTCCGCGGCAGGGCAAAGGTATAGAGCGCCGCGAAAGCCTGCGCAAAGAAAGCCGGCACGATGCCTCCGGGCTCGGCCGCCATGGTGCTCCTGCCCACGCTCTGCCCAGTCACCGCTTGCGCGTCGAGAAGCGGCGATGCTCGGCGACGTAGAGCGCGTAGATGAAGCCGAGCTGGGCTCCGAACGCGGCGAACCAGAGGGTGCCGAGCCCGATGAGCAACACGTTGTCGGGTATGCCGGCCACGCCCTTGAGCGCAACGAAGCCGAGGAACACGATGCCGAGCAGCAAACCGATGCACAGCGCTCCGGTGGTGGCGCTGAAGCCGCGGAAGCTTCCGAGCTGTGGCTTGCAGCCGAGCGCCGTTCCGACCGTCGCGGTAACGCCTGCCAGCAGAGCGAGCAGGCTGATGCCGACGAGACTGGGGTCGTGAAAGAACCGCGCGAGACGCGACAGCTCCGCGGCATTGGCCGGCTGACCCTCGCCGCGGGCCACCGGCGTTTGCATGATCGAGAGCGCGAGCGCGAAGGCGGCCATGGTGCAGATCACGGCGAACATGGCATGCAGCCAACGACCGCTGCCCCAGCGCAGCGCGCCGTAGCCGACCACCAGTCCGAACGGCAGGCCGAGACCCCACAACCACGGCGCCTTGGCGGGATCGCCCACCTGCGCATCCTTACCGATCAGCAGAGCGCAGGTGATGAGCCCCGCCGCCACGCCGAGCAGAGCCAGATCGCGGATCGGGCGCAGGGTACGGGGGTTGAAGTAGAAGGCGCGTTTGAGGTTCGTCTCGTACCAGGGGTCCTGCACCCACCCCTCGCGCTCGGCGCGGTCCCACACGTCCATGCCGACCCGGTCGATGAAGTCGTCGAGCGCCAGTCCGCGCGTGCCGATGTGGTCGAGCAGGGCCGCCGTGAACGGACTGTGGTCTCCGGAACCGTCGTAGGCGAAGTCGCCGGGCGCCGTGGCGAAGGAGATGAAGCTGCGCGCCGCCCCTTCGCCTGGACGCATTTTCATGGTGGCGAAGCCGTGGTTGACGATCGAATAGGGGTGGTCGGCGGTGCGCACCGGGTCGATCGAGCGCGCGCTCTGCGCTAGTCTGCGGATCTGGTCGGGTGAAAATGGATCCTCGCGGCAGGAATCGAGAAATGCGAGCACCACCCCCGCGCTTCCCGCCGCCCGCGCCGCGCGTTCGATCATCGGCCTGAGCGGCACCAGCTCGGCAAGGGGATTGTCGCCGTCGAGCCGCGCATCGACCGGCACCAGGTAGTTCTGGTCGTCGATCTGAAGCCCGTGTCCTGCATAGTAGATGAGCGCGACGCCGCCGGGCTTGATGGCGTTGCAGAACGCTTCGAAGTTCTCGTAGGCGGCCGCTCGCGCCAGGTTCTCGCCGTGACCGCCCGTGCCGCCCATGACGGCAAACCCGAGCCTTTCGAGCGCGCGGCCGACCGCGCGTGCGTCGTTGACCGCGTTCTTGAGCGCTTTGGCGCCCTTGTAGTCTGCGATTCCCACCACGAATGCTACGCGGTCGCGCTGGCCCTTGTCCGTCGACATGCATCCCCCCGGAAAACATCGCCCGGCTTCGGCTGCCGCAACCCCGTATCGTGCTGCAGACCGAACGCAATACTAGTCGAACCTGCCGCGCGCCGTAACCCGGCCACGCACCTGCACATGCCATGCTTCCGCAACTCTCGCGTGACAGGGTTTGGCGCCGGCGATAGCATGGCTCTGCAAGAACAAGAGGCGGCCCGATCGCCTCGCGATCTCTAGGGAGACGACGGAGCCCCCGAGGGCTCTTGAAGCCCGATCCTCGCTTGCAAGGCGGCCGACCGCGCCATGTGGCGGCAGCCGGAGTGTTTGGCACTTGCCCAGACCAAGGAGGTCTCATGGTTTCCTTTTACCTCAATGGCAAGCGGGCCACGGCGGCGGCCGACCCCTCGACGCCGCTGCTGTGGGTGATCCGCGATCACCTGAAGCTGACCGGCACCAAATACGGATGCGGTGCCGGCCTTTGCGGCGCCTGCACCGTGCACGTCAACGACCGTGCCGTGCGCTCCTGCCAGACCCAGCTTTCCGAGGTCGAGGGCCGGCGCGTCGTCACCATCGAGGGCCTGTCGCGTAACGGCCTGCACCCGCTTCAGAAGGCCTTCATCGCCGAGCAGGTGCCCCAGTGCGGCTACTGCCAGTCGGGCCAGATCATGAAGGCGGCCGAGCTGCTGCGGATCAATCCCAAGCCTACCCGTGCCGAGATCATCGAGCACATGGACGGCAACATCTGCCGCTGCGGCACCTATAACCGCATCCTTGCCGCCATCGAGCGCGCGTCGAAGGAGGCCTGATCATGAACGACATGACGCACAAGGGAACGGAGCTGTCCCGGCGCGGCTTTCTCGCCGGCGCCGGCGGGCTGACCTTCTGCTTCGCGTTCGGCAGCGAAGGCATCCGCCTGCTCTCCGCCAGCACGGCCGAGGCGAGCACCGCCGCCCGCGCCATCAACCCGTGGGTGCGCATCGCACCTGACGGCATCGTCACCATTTACAGCGCCGGCGCCGAGATGGGCCAGGGCTCCATGACCTCGCTGCCGCTCATCCTCGCCGAGGAGATGGACGCCGACTGGTCGAAGGTGGTGATCGAGTTCGCGCCGGCCGATGCCGATACCTACGGCTATGGCTCCGGCAACAGCAAGAGCATGGCCATCGTCGGCAGCCGCGCCGTGCAGATGTACTACACCGACTTGAGGCGCGCCGGCGCCCAGGTTCGCAAGGTGCTGATTGCCAATGCGGCGGAGAAGTGGAAAGTCGCTGCCGCCTCGCTCAAGACCGAGCCCGGCTACGTCGTCAACCCGGCCAACGGTCAGCGGCTCTCTTATGGCGAGATAGCCGCCTTCGGCACCGTGCCGGCCACGTTGCCAGCGGTGAGCGACAGCGAGCTCAAGAAGAAGAACGAGTTCCGCCTGATCGGCCACACCGTACCGCGCCGCGACATCCCCTCTAAGGTGGACGGCACCGCGCAGTTCGCCATCGATGTTCAGCTCCCCGGCATGCTCTATGCCAGCGTCCGTCACGCACCGGTACATGGCAGCGAACCGGAGAGCTGGAACGATGCCAAGGTCAAGGCCATGAAGGGCGTCGTCGCCACCGTGCGCCTGCCGGACGGCGTCGCTGTCGTCGCCGACACGTTCGAGCATGCGATGGCGGCGCGCAACGCGCTCGAGATCGTCTGGAAGAAGGGCGCCAAGGCCGAGGGCTTCGACTCCGAACGTGCCCTTGCCGAGCAGTACGCCAAGGTCCACGACGACCCCAACGCCAACTCCCAGTCGCTCGAAGTCAAGGGCGACGTCAAGGCGGCTTTCGCTGGTGCCGCCCGGACCTTCAAGGCGGAGTACCGCAGCGACTACGGCTACCATGCCCAGATGGAACCGTTGAACGCGGTTGCCCGCTTCAATGCCTCGGGCGATCATCTCGAAGTCTGGGACGGCAGCCAAGCTCCCGACCGCTGCCGCAGCGACGTTGCCAAGGCGGTCGGCCTGAAGCTCGAGCAGGTCACTGTCCACCAATGCTACATGGGCGGCGGGTTCGGCCGCCGCAGTATCGGCGACTACGCTTCCGAGGCGGCTCTCGTCGCCAAGGCGACCGGCAAGCCCATCAAGCTCATCTGGACGCGGGAGGAGGACATCGCCTACGGCATGTTCCGGCCCCAGTCGTTCCAGTGTCTGGAGGCGGCACTCGACGCCAGCGGCAAGGTGACCGGCTGGCGTCACTGCGTGGTCGGCGACGGCGGCGGCCTGCTGACGACGGGGATCAGGATCCCCTACTACGCGGTACCCAACCAGGACATCGAGCTGCGCGGCACCAGCCACGGCATCCGCCTGAAGCACTGGCGCGCGGTCGGCCACGTGTTCAACGTATTCGCCATCGAGTCCTTCGTCGACGAGATGGCGCGCGCCGAGAACATGGACCCGATCGAGTTCCGCTTCGCGCGCATGTCGATCACCCCGCGTGCCCGCGCCGTGTTCGAGCGGGTCGCCGCCATGTCCGACTGGAAGGCGGCGCGCCCCGAGGGCCGTGCCTTGGGCGTGTCGATCACCGAGCGCTCCCGCTCGCTGGGGGCCGGCGTGGTCGAGATCTCGCTCGACCGCGGCACGGGCAAGATCCGCGTCCACAAGGTCTGGGTCGCCGTCGACGGCGGCACCATTGTCCAGCCGGATGCCGCCAGAGCCAACGTCGAGAGCGGCATCATGTACGGGCTCTCGAGCGTGCTGCACGAGCGCGTCACCGTGAAGGGCGGCGTGGTCGAACAGTCGAACTTCCACGACTATCACGTGATGCGCATGTCCGACATGCCGGAGGAGATCCACGTCGAGTTCCTCGATAGGGACACCCATCCAAGCGGCATCGGCGAGATCGGCAACCCGTTCATCGCCGCTGCCGTGGCCAACGCCTTCTTTGTGCTCACCGGCAAGCGCCTGCGGCATATGCCGTTCACGCCGGAACGGGTGCAGGAGGCGCTGAAAGCCTGAGCGGGCGTGCCGGCGCGCAAGGGCGAGCGCGCCGGCAATGCCCCGTGGACCGGCGCCGGAGGGCGGAGTGTGGCCCATGCGCCACGCGGACCCGCCCCAATGCGGGATGGGCCGGTGGGAAGTGCTTGATCGCGCGGCCGGGGGCTGCACAAATCGCCCACCTCTGGCCGCGCAGCACCGTGAGGAGGCTGCCATGCCTGAGAGCGTTTATAAGGTGATCGAGATCGTGGGAACCAGCAGCGAGTCTTGGGAGAAGGCCACGCGAACCGCGGTCGAGCGTGCCTCCAAGTCGCTGCGGGACCTGCGCGTCGCCGAGGTGGTCGAGCAGGACGTTGTCATCGAGGACGGCAAGGTGACCGCCTACCGCACCAAACTCAAGCTCTCGTTCAAATACGAGGGTTGAGGTTTGGCCCTGTCGGTTGCGCGCCGCCCGAGTTCTGCGATGCGGGCGCTCTGAAGTCGTGAGGATCGGGGAAGGAGCAGGCCATGCCGCCATTTGATTGGGATGCCATCTGGAGTGCCATCAACCCCACGTCGCTCGGCCTGCTCTGCGGTCTTGCGTTCATCTCGTCTCTGATCGGCCAGGCCCTCGTCGGGCGGAGCGCCTTTGCCGGCGCCATCCTCACCACCATCCTGTTCGCCGTCATCTACATCTTCTGGAACGGCTACGGCCATCAGCTTTTGCCTGCCATTCCGCGTTTCCCGGCCTGAGCGGAGGGGACGTCCGGCACCCGTTGTTCCCCTCCCGCGCCGCACCCGCTCGCGCGCTAGGATGGGGTGCGTCCGGCGAGCAGCGGATGGCCTTCCGCCCTAAGCCGCGCAAGCTCCGCGCGCGCGAACTCGTAGCCCTTTTCCCTGAGCAGGCGGTGTTTGTGCCAGTCGAGCGGCCCGACGCCGGCGGGGATGCGTGGGCTGAGCAGAATGTCATCGGGGCCCAGGTCGCCGTCGACCTCCCGCCGGTTGAGCATGAGGCTGCGCATGAGCACCGCATGCGGGGTCGGTGCCAAGGGCAGCCCGCGGCGGCCGGAGCGGCTCCAGATTCGCTTGAGCAACGCCGATCGGGACGGGAGCGCGCGGTAGTCCACCTTGTAGCGGTCGATGCGCGGCAGACTGAAGTCGATGACCACGTTGGGTCCCGACTTGAGCGATCGCATGGTTTCGACCGGCACGTTGTCGAGCAGGCAGCCGTCGACCAACATTTCGCCCTCTTGGGTGAAGAAGGGCGGCAGCAGGGCCGGCACCGCCGAAGTTGCCCGCACCGCCTCCCACAGCGGGCCTCTCCGGTGGCAGTGCCGCGCGTTGCGCGACAGGTTGGTCGACAGCGCAAAGTAGGGAATCCACAAATCCTCGATGTCGACGCTGGTGAAGTTGAGGGCCAGCGCCTGATCGAGCTCGGTGTGATCGAGCAAGCTGTAGCGCGGCCACGTCCAGCGCCTCAGCGCCCTGCGAGTGACGAACATCTCGTGCGTTCTCCGCTCGATCTCGTCGGGATCGGCGCCGAGCGCGAAAGCCGCCGTCATTGCGCCCCCGCCGCTGGTGCCGCCCATGATGTCGAACTCGAGGCCGGCCTCGATGAGCGCCTCGTAAAGCCCGATGTGGGCGGCCGAGAACGCGCCGCCGCCGCAGGCCACGAGCCCGAGCGCCGTGCCGTTGACGAAGCGGAAGAGCCGCCGGTAGTCGGCCTCCGCATCAAGCGCCACGTGATGGTGCATGGTGAGCCACGGCCGCCGTTCGAGCCAGGCGCGCGTACCGGTGATGCCGCCCATGCTCCTGTGCAGCAGCACGAGCCGCACGCTGCCCGGCTGCTGCAGCTCGACCGCGAAGCGTTCCAAAGCGCTCGGCGCCAGCGCATCTTCTGTCAGTCCCGGCCCGTGCCGGCCGACCGAGAGCACCAGATCGGCCTGGCGGATGGCCTTCTGCGACCAGGGCGTCAGCTCGTCCTCGGCGACATAGAGCAGGAAGTCGCACCGGCTCTCGAGCTCGTTGAACCAGCGTGTGCCTTCCTCGCTATCGCGGAGGGCGCGGTTGCGGAACATCGGGCGCGACTGCGCCTCGTCGAGCACGATGGTGCGCGCCTGCGACTCGAATACCGCCCTCAGCTTGTCGAGAAAGGCCGTCGGAACCGGCGCTGCGCCTGCCCGGCAGATGGCGATGGTGCGCGGCCTCGCCTCGCGCTTGACGTGCTCGCCGGCCGTCGTCTCCGCCAGCCTCCGCGCCAGCGCCGCCGTGATCGCCACCCAGATGCCGGGCGATCGCGCCGCGAGCTGCTCGAAGTCCTCGCGGGTAAGCCGCAGCACCAGGCTGTCGCGCCCTGCTTTCACCGTCGCCGTGCGCACTCCTCCGGCGAAGAAAGCGATTTCGCCGATCGGACTGCCCGGTCCGATCTCCGAGATCGGCTTCTCGCGCCCCTCGAGCAGCACCAGGAAGCGGCCCGACACCACGAGGTAAAGGGCGTCCGCCACATCGCCCTGCCTGACCAGAATTTCGCCGCGCGCGATCGCGATCGGCTGCAGCCGGCTCTCGAGCTCGTCGTGCTCGCTGGCGGAAAGGTCCTTGAACGCCTCGACCATGGCGAGGCGGCGGCTCCGTTTCGCCACCTTGGCCCCTCCTTTGTGGGATCGCGGTCGCGGGCGCAATCCTATTCGGGCAAGGCCCGCCGCCCAAGCACTATGGCGCAGATGACGTAAACGGCGCCCGTTCAGCGAGGCTCGCAACGCGGGCTTTCGAGGTGCCCCCTCCTCGGGTTGAAGGGGGCGGCCGGCCAATTTCCAAGGCACCTGCGAAGACTGATTCTGGGTCTGCCCAACTCCGCTCAATGCAGATATCCGCTGCCGGCCTCGGCGGCGGCGCCTTCCAGTACCCAGGCCTCGCCGGTGCCGAGCCCCTTGATCGCCACCTCGCCGCGACAGCTGATGAGGAACGCGGCTTTGAGCTGCTCCTTGGCTTCCCTCGACAGCAGGATCTGGTCGGCCGCGGCAAGCTGCTCGAGCCGGGAGGCGAGATTCACCGCCTCGCCCCACACGTCGTAGGCGATGCGGTCGAGGCCGATGATGCCCGCCGTGACCGGCCCCGAAGCGATGCCGATGCGCAGCCGGATCGTAATGCCGGCCCATCGGCCGATCCTCATCGCGGCCTCGCGCATGTCGAGCGCCAACCGCGCCAGCCGCTCGCAGTGGTCGGCGGTCGGAACCGGCACGCCGGCGACCGCCATGTATCCGTCGCCGATCGTCTTGATCTTCTCAACGCCGTGCCGTGCAGCCAGCGCATCGAATGCCCGCGTCAGCCGATTGAGCAGGACAACCGTTCCCTCGTTCCCGAGCCGTCTGGCGATGCCGACGAAACCCGAGATGTCGGCGAACAGAACCGAAGCCTCCGCGAAGCTATCGGCGATCGGCGCGCCCGGCTCGGCGGTCAGCCGCTCGATGACGGAGCCCGGCAGCATTCTGGCGAGCAGCGCCTGGCTTGCCGCGAGCGCCCGCTCGGTCGCCCTGAGCTGGTCGATGATCGCAGTCTCGGCCGCCGCGTACTGCATAAGGTGGCCCGTCTCGATGTGTTGCCGTCACCACCTTGGTCGCGGCATCGGCGAGACAGGTTCAGCAGCGGAGGAGGCAAACCCCGCCGCCGGCAAAACACCGCTGAAATGGAGTTAACGGCCGGCGCCGGCTCTTGCTGTTGGCCGGGCACGAGAAAGGTCCAGCCGCTCCTGGAAGCCGCAGCGGCGGCTGGACCGGGGCATGCCTGAGTGCTCGGGATGAGGCATGCCAAGCTGTTGTAGGACAAGCTAGTTGTAGAGCTTGCAGAGATAGTACTGGTTCCACCAATAGGGACTGCCCGTCTTGAGCGCCTTCTTCTTGAGCCACCAGCAGCCCCCGAACCCGGCGTAGCCGTAGCCGTAGCCGCCGATGTAGGGACCGCCGCCCACGTTGATGATGACGTTGACCTTCTTCTTGCCGGCCTCCGCAGGGCTGGCCGGCAGCGCCAGGGCGCCGACAACGCCCGCGCTGAGAACGAGCGCAAGTGCCTTTAGGGCGGCACCGGACCGTTTGATGATCATCTTCGAGCTCCTCGTTGGGTTGCCGGCCGCTCCAAGGCGGCCACGAACCGCTTTGTCGCGGCGAACCCGCCAAAGGTTCATGGCGCGCGCTCGCCGCCCGCGTGCTCGGTTGTATGGGCAGGCCGGCTTGCTTGGCGGCGCGGCGCTGGCCCGTGCCTTGGAGCTGTCTTATCCTGCCCGGCACTCCGCATGGCGCCGCCCCGAGAGGCTTTGCGGGGAGCATGGCCCCGCGGGGCGTGAACCTTCGCCGGCTGAGCGGCGACTAAGCTTTCATGGAGCGGACGTGGCGGCGGCCAGATGAACCAAGGCACGGACGACCGCCAGTTGCTCGCGCGTATCGCGGCCCGGGACCAAGCCGCGCTCCGCGCCCTGCTGATGCGTCATCAGGCTCGGGTGTTTCGGTTCATCGAGCGCATGGTGCGCAACGAGGCGGTCGCGGAGGAACTGACCAACGAGGTGTTCCTCGAGGTTTGGCGCCATGCTGCCAACTACGAGGGTCGCTCCTCGGCCGCGACCTGGGTGCTCTCCATCGCCCACCATCGGGCGGCGAGCGCGCTGAGGAAGCGCAAGGAGGAGACTTGGAACGAAGAGGAGGCGGCCAAGATCAGGGATGCGAGCGATGATCCCGAGGTTTCGGTTGAGAAGGCCGACAAGGGCGCGCTCCTGCGCAGGTGTATGGAGGCCTTGTCGCCGGAGCATCGCGAGATCATCGACCTCGTCTACTACCACGAGCTGTCGATCGGCGAGATCAGCGAGGCGATCGGCATCCCTGAGAATACGGTGAAGACGAGGATGTTCTACGCACGCAAGCGGCTGTCGGAGGAGATGAGGCGGCAAGGCGTGGATCGAGGATGGCCATGATCGACAACATCGAGACGCGCTCCGAGCGCGAAGAGATCGAGATGCTGCTGCCGTGGTACGTGACCGGCAAGCTCGCACGTGCTGACCGCGAGCGGGTGCAAGCCTATCTTGCGCGCCATCCCGAGCTCGCAAGCCAGCTCGCCCTCATCGAGGAGGAGCTGGACGAGACCTTCCGCGCCAACGAGGCGATCCCCCTTCCTTCGGCCCGCGCCGCCGACCGCCTGCTGGCCGAGATCGGCCGCCCTTCGACGGCCGGGGCCTGGACGAGGGTCAAGACCTGGGCGCAGGACTTCATGGCCGCACCCGCCCCCGCCGGCTTGCGGTGGGCGACCGCGGCCGCCGCCGTTGTCATCCTGGTCCAAGCCGTCACCATCGGTGCGCTCCTCATGCGCGGCGGTGACGCCGGCTACCAGACCGCCTCCGGCACGACGACCCCTACTGCGGAGGGAACATTCGTGCTCGTGCGGTTTGCCGACGGCGCTCCGGCCAAGGCCATCGCCGAGGCTCTGACCGAACTCGACGCCACCGTCGTCGACGGACCCAAAGGAGGGCTCTTCCGAGTCCGCATCGGTCCTAAGGACATGGCTAACGATGCCCGCGAGCGCAAGATCGCTGCTCTGCGCCAACGTGGTACTCTGGTGCTGCTCGTGATGCCGACAAGGTAGCATGCGGCAGCACGTGACTGGCAAGAAGGATGCACGAAGCATTTAGGAAACATGCAGATCGGTCGCGCGAAGGAGGCGCCAATGGGGACGTCCGGTCGCACAAATAGGCTTTTAAGGCTGGTGGGCGCGGCCGTCGTTTTCGCGCTGCCCGTGCTCGCCTCCACCCCCACCATTGCCCTTACGCCCGTGGCCCCGCACGCGGCCTTTGCGCGGCAGCCCGCCGTCTCCGTGGACATGAAGACCTACGATCAGCCGCGCACCACATCAAAGCCCCCCTCACCGCGCGGCGGTGTCGGCATCCGCATCACGCCCGGCATCCTCGCCATTCCCCAGCTCCTGGAGAAAGACGAACCGAAATCCAGCAAGGCGAAATCGCCGGCCACCGCCGACATTACCTGCCGCGGTGGCAGCGTGCGCCGCGGCCGGTGCGTCTGTCCGGGATCCAAGAGCCGAGAGACCATCGGCCCCAACGCCTATCTCTGCAAAGACAAACCGCCCGCAGTCGTCACCGTTACGCCGCCGACGGCCTGTATCGGAGGCATTCTGCGCAAGGGACAATGCCGCTGCCCTTCGGGCAAGAACCTCCTCGACGGTGTCTGCCGCACCATCGACAAGTCTCCCCCCGTCGTCGCCGAGCCTGGCCCCGCTCTCCCACCTGTTCCGCCGACCATCAAGCGTGGCTCCGACCTGCCGCCGACAATGCCGGCGCCCACCCCTCCGGCTGTGGCCGCTCTCGACGAGTACGTTCCCGACGAGGTACTGATCACCATCGCACGCAACCAACCGCAGACCATCGACGACGCCGTGGCGCAGAGCCACAACCTGCAACTGCTCGAGCGCCTCGACCTAGCCCTGCTCAACCTGCGCATCGTCCGCTACCGCATCACGGACGGCCGCCCGGTTGCCGCAGTCGTCGCGGCCCTGCAGGCGGACTCGCGGGTCGAAGATCCCCAGCCCAACTACATTTATCGGGCGAGCGAGGCCACGCCGGCGGTCCACTCGGCGCATCTCCAGTACGCCCTTGCCAAGGTGAACGCCGGTCCTGCGCACCTTCTGGCGCACGGCCGCGGTGCGCTCATCGCCGTCATCGACTCGGGCATCGATCAGAGCCACCCGGACCTCGTGGCCGCCATTGCTAAGTCCTTCGACGCGGTGGGAGACGGCCAAGCGAGCCTCGATCCTCACGGCACCGCAGTCGCCGGCATCATTTCGGCGCGGGGCACTGTGCAGGGCATCGCCCCGCAAGCGCGGCTTCTGAATGTGCGCGCGTTCAGGGACGGAAAAGACGGGCAACCGGCATCGGCGACGACGGCAACCCTGCTGCACAGCCTAGACTGGTCCATCGAGCAGGGTGCGCGAGTCTTGAACTTGAGTTTCGTCGGCCCACGCGATCCGCTCATAGAAAGGGCGGTGCGGGCTGCATACGACCGGCGCGCGATCATGATTGCGGCAGCCGGCAATGGCGGCCCTGCCGCGCCTCCGGCCTATCCCGCTGCCTACCGCGAGGTTATTGCCGTCACTGCCACCGACTCAGCTGATCGCCGCTACAAGGAAGCCAACCGCGGTACATACATTGCCGTCGCTGCACCCGGCGTCGACATTCTTGCACCAACGAGCGGACACGCACACGAGCTCCATTCCGGCACCTCCTTCGCGGCGGCTCACGTGAGCGGCATCGTTGCGTTGATGCTGGAACGCAATCCGCACCTTTCGCCGGAGACCGCACGACTTGCCTTGACCGCGGCCGCCAACGATCTGGGCCCACCGGGCCACGACGAGGAGTTCGGGGCCGGCCGCGTCAACGCCTACGGCTCATTGAGGATGCTTGACCAGGCTGGCGCGCCGAGCCGGTGAGAAGGGATCGGAGCGGCAAGGGGGCACTTATGGCTGAACTGAAACCGGCAGCGCGCCGCTTCCTTGAGGCGGCGCGGGCCGCCGGCCTCGACATCGAGATCGTCACCCACCCTCGATCGACCCGCACCGCTGAGGAAGCCGCCGCGGCCTGCGGCTGCGCCGTGGGTCAGATCGTCAAGTCGCTGGTGTTCCAGGGCCAGGTATCGGGCGCCCCCATCCTGCTGCTCGTCTCCGGCGCGAACCGTGTCGACGAGAAACACGTAGCTAGCGCCATCGGCGAAACGTTAAAGCGGCCTGACGCGGCTTATGTGCGCGAAGTCACGGGCTATGCCATCGGCGGGATCCCGCCCCTTGGCCATGCCACACGGCTCACGACGTTCATCGACCGCGACCTGCTCAGCTACGAGACGGTGTGGGCGGCGGCGGGCACACCGGA
The DNA here is from genome assembly GCA_035574175.1 of Hyphomicrobiaceae bacterium. Taxonomy (GTDB): domain Bacteria; phylum Pseudomonadota; class Alphaproteobacteria; order Rhizobiales; family Hyphomicrobiaceae; genus DATLZB01. Next base: position 39,801 of record DATLZB010000229.1, on the reverse strand, counting down.
CAGCGTGTTCTGCGTTGCGCCCGCGGCTCTTGCCGCCGCCACCGATGCGACGACCGTCTCGGTCGTTTGAAGCGACCGATCTTTCACATTTGGCTCGCCAACCGTCGTGTTCGAGAAGATTAAGCCTCAAGACGGCTTGGCGTCGTACTTTGCAAGGGCTCGCGAGGTGGGCAATCGGCTCTGCCACGGCCCACTCCCATATAACGCAAGCCGTTCGCCGGCTGCTAACCTTAAGCGTGTCCCGACGCTTGCCTTTACACTCTGTCAATGACGGGCACTGACAATGACACCGGACAATCCGAACGACGGTGAGTGCGACCGTATAACAGGCCTTGCGACCATGTCTCGTGCTACGGCTTCGGCCTGGGGGGATTTTACCGAGATCCTCGAGGCTCTCCAACGTGCTGCCGACGACGGCGGTGCAGGATCCGGCAGGATGTCGGAGCAGCAGTTGCGCGACATGCTCGACGCCATGCCCGAACTGAGCGACGAGCACTCCTACATCCCCTCCCAAATCTTGGCCCGGATCTATGCGGAGGCGCGTGCCCAGCACACACGCGCCAACGAGTCACGCGAGCCTGACCCAGAACCTGCCGAGGACCCCAGATCCGAGGATGAGATCGTGGCCGAGGAGCTGCAGCTCTCACCAAAGCTCACCATCGACGACCTCCTGCGCATTCGCAGGGAGTATGCAATGAGCCATCACCCGGACCGGGTCTCCCCTTCCGAGCGCGAGCGGGCGACGCGGCGAATGACCATCGCCAACATGCTGATAGACCAGGCCATGCGTGAGAGAAGGGCCGCTGCAAGGGCACCTCGCCGTTAAGCCGATGATCGTGTGACCGGGACGTAAGCGACCGTACCGGTTTGAAGCACCGGATCGATAAATTTGCTGCCGTCGGATTGGCGGTTTACCAACGCGACCCGGCTACAATGCGCTGCTGAGTATAGAGTACGAGTACCAGTGAGTTACGAGTGAAGCCGATGCCGGGTACCGACAGCATGTCGCTTCTGGAATGGCGCAGGGACAGCCTGAGAGCCTGGCTGGACGATCAGGCGCCCTACACCGATGTGGACCAGAAGCACCTCGACGCCAACACGCCCGAACGTGCCTACTGGCATCACGGCTACCAGGCCGCGCTCAACGACGTCATTGAGCTGCTGGCCCGCGGTCACCGAAAATCCGGCAGTAGGGACACGTCCAGCCCGTCCCGCCCGGGCGGCTCGGGTGAACCCGGTTTCCCGGTGGGCTGAACTGGTGATAGAGCTCGCATTCCTTCTCGAATGCCGCTTTCGGCGTCAGGAAGTGGATGAACTTGAATAGGCTGTCGGAGCCTATGTACTCGCACAGTCGCGCTCTCACATCATCGTCCGACCGCCCCACAAATCGCACGCAGAACCGGCCCGACGAATCCGTGCGGCCGAGGGCGTAGGCCCCAGGCATCTTGGGCACGACGCTGTCGTTGATCTCGTCGTAGGTGAGCGGATAGGGCCCGAGCAGTCCTGTCTTCGCCATGGTCATTCCCCCGAAATCACGCGAAGCCCCGATGCGTTCATTGCGTCAGTTCGCCCGGCAGAACCTCTGAGCCTCTGCCGTCCACCCACCGAACCCCGTCGCCACCATATTGGCGATCACGCGGCACACATACTTCTTCTGCGCCGCATCGTTGTTCGGCCCGGCGTGATAGCGCGCCACTGCCATTGTCCAGCTCCCTTCGCGCACGTAGAGCTCTTTGAGGAAGCGGGCCCCGTAGTCGACGTTCCGCGCCGGATCGAGCATTTCCTCGACCGATGCAAAGTGGCGTGAGTGGTAATGATGGTTGATCTGCATGCACCCGACGTCGATCAGTTTGGCCCCCGCCGCGCGAGCCTGTAGGAAACGCCTGAGCGCCTCCTGCTTGCCGACCTCATAGACCGCGCGACCTTCGATGTTGAGCGCATAGGGCCTGAGCGAGTCGCCGCGGCCGGTTTCAGTGAGTCCCACGGCATAGAGCATGCCGAGCGGCACGCCGTGCTTCTCCGCCGCACGCGCCATCTCCCGCTCGCAGGCATTGGTCTCCGCTTCAGCGGGGCTCATCGCACTAAACGTAAAGAGCACCGTCAGCAGGGCGCCGGCTGCGCTGATCGGAAGCATGTTCGTCCCGTTGGTAGGAATGGGATCCCTGACCGTTGTTGTGCGGCTGCCGGTCGGTCCGATCCGACCTCCCGTCCGGCTGCGAGCTGCCTGATTGGGCATGCGCCGTGCTCTGCGACGATGTCTGCATGGCATGGCCGCCGGGCTGGCTGCCGGCATTGAGGCTGCGATCCGACTCGACGACCTGCACGGTGAGCCCGTCGATGAGATAACCGGCTGACCGCAGCATGTTGGCGAGAGCGTCCTTGTCCCTGGCGATGATTGTGGCCGTTTCTGCCCGCGACGCCTCGAGCTTAAGCTCCAGCGCGTCCTCCTTCAGCGACAAATGGACCTCGATCGTGCCGAGCTCGGCCGGCTGGAGCTCTATGCGCAGCACCTTGAGCTGCGAGCCGGCCGACGGCGTTGTGGCGGTCGCACCTTTGGCGGCGGGATCAGGCGCGTCGCCACCCGGGTCGCTGAACATGGCGGTGATTCGGTCGGCGACCTGCTGAACCACCGATACGGCCACAGTGGCCGGCGCCGACTGCGGCGACTGGCCGCCTGAAACGCGCGTTTCGCCGGTCGCCGCCGCAAGGGACGCTTTCCGTCCTGCGTGCTCCGTATCCGACCCTTCTACCGCCTCGACCTTTGCCTCCCGTGTGGCGGGCCTCATGTGCTGCAAGCCGTCGTCGGGGCCCTCGCCAGCTGCGCCGCTTCGCGCGCGCGTCGTGACATCAGCGGCGCCGGAAGCTTGCCTCGCCTCGCTGCTAGGCAGGTATGCGCCCGACACGGAACGATCTGCCCGGCCAGCAGCCGTTTGTGCGGACGGTCCTGTGCCGAGGTTGGCCGGCATCGCCGCCCGTTCGGCGGCAGTGTCCGACAAAGAGGCAAGCGCGATCGGCGCGTAGTGGGTCTCCCGGGCGATCACGGAAACCCTTACCTCGGCCTCGGTGTTCGCAACGGCTGTCCCGCCACCCTCAAGCGGCCGGGTCCTTGCGGACGGAACCTCCGGCTGCCTTGCTGGACCAACTCCTGATCTTCCGCCGGGCATCTCCTGGGCCGACTGACCCGCCTGCACCTCGCCTGGCGCCAGCACGCGCACCACGGCTTGAAGAAGCTCCTCGATTCGGTTGTTTCTGTCCGGCGGCACGTTTTCGCCCACGGCTTGCGGCTCGGACGCCGCGCCGTCCTTTGTGGCCGACGCCTGACGCGGCTCGAGTTCCTGGCTGTCCCCTGCAATGTGCCTTCCCTGTGCGCGCTGAGATGCGCGTGTCCCGCTCCCACCCCCCTCGGCCGGAACCGAGCGCCGCAGCGAGCCGCGTAGCGAAAAATCCCCTTCCGCCATTCGTGTCAGCACATCCGAGAATGCGCCGTGCTCCTGGGGGCCATCGGCGCCGCTTCCCCCCACTCGGCTGGCATCCCTCGTGCGCCGCGCCGCAGTGTCGATTGCTGCGATCGCCTGCTCCGCGACTGCGCCTGCTTTCGTCATTTGACCGCCCCGCCCAGCAGTTGATCCACCCGCGAATTCAGGCTCTGCGCGGCCGCCAACGCCTTGGCGGTCGCCAGCACGATCGGGCGCTCGGCCTCCGGGGCCCTGGCCTCGATCTGTCGCATTCCTTCGGCCAAAAGTGCCGTATCAGGCCATCGCCGAATCTCGTCCGAGAGGACCAAGGCAGCGTCGAGAAGCTCGCGGTCCGCACTGTCGAGCTGTGACGCATCGAGTCCCTTGAGAGTTTCGACGCCGGCAGGAAGCTCCTCGCTGGCAACGAAAGCGGCTCCCTTGAAAAGCTCTGCGCGCGCCTTTGCCCCGCTCCCCGGCGTGGCCAGCTCCGACGCTCGGCTTGCCGCCATAATGGTCGCCTCGACCTTGCCCCGCACCACGCCCTCCGCCGCCATTGCGAGATAGATCTCCAGCCGGTGCGAGATGGGTAGGCCCGCAACAATTGCTTCGATGCGCTTGAGCCGCGCCGCATCCGCCGCGTACTTTTGCCCGACGACCTCGGTGGCGAACTGCCGGCGGAAACTTGCCGCGTATACTGAATTGCCGAACCGGCGCAGGTAGCGTGACGACACCACCTCGAAGCGGTCTCGCTCGCCTGCGGCGAGCGCCAGGAACGCCTGGCGGCGCAACGCCGCCTCCTCGATAAGCGTGCCGGGCGAACTGAGCCGCGCCTCGTCGAGGAGGCGCAGCGCCCTCGCAGCATCCTTTTGCAGCACCAATGTCGACTGGACCAGAGCGACGTGCCCTGCCATGGCGGGGTCCAACTGTCGCGCATCGACTTCGAGCAGCAGCTCTGCATCCGCGCTCCGGCCCAGGCCGTAACCGATCGCTCCTTTCACAAGATTGTCCTCAAGGCCGCCGACCGCCCCGCGCCCTTGCAGACTCTGCAGCACTGAGGGATCGCCGCCGCTCAGCACGTAGATGACCGCGGCGCGCGCATTGCGCGGATCCTTCCAGGCTGCGCTATCGGCGCGCTTCATCTGCGCGCCGATTGCTGCGAGGAGCTGTCGTTGGCGTTCTTGGGCGGAGGCATCGCCGTGCGCAATCCTGTCCTGAGCGGCACGGAGGGCGCGGACCAGTTCGAACGGCATGCGCTGAGCCTCTTGGGCTGAGGCTTCGCCGTCGTTCAGGAGGCTCGCCAGCGCCAGCATCGCAACGATACATGATTGGAGGCGCCTCATGATTTCGGCCTGCGCAGCAGTATCTCGATGCGGCGGTTGGACGCCGCACCGGGGTCGTCGGGAACCTTGAGGCTGCGGTCGGCGTAGCCTTCGACGCGCTCGAACCGCTGCTCGGAAACTCCGCCGCGCACCAGCATGTGATAGGCCATATGCGCCCGTGCGGTTGAGAGCCGCCAGTTGTCGTAGGTGCCGGACTTGAACGGCCGGCCGTCCGTGTGCCCCCGCACGATCAGCGATTCGCCGCGCGGCGCTATGATCCTGGCGATCCTTTCCATCACAACCACCGTCTCGGGCCGGGGCTCGGCCGAGGAGATTCGGAACATGCCGAAATCGAACCGATCGGTGAGACTGATGAGCACTCCGTCTTCGGTGACGGTCACGTCGATGTTGGGGACGATGCCAAGAGCTGCTTGTTGTATGGCTTCTTTGATTTCCTGCTCGATCTTGGCACGCTCCGCGGCTTGCTCCTGCGCGTCCCTACGCACCGATTGCCAGGCTGCCTGCAGACCGGCGGCGTCGCGATCAGGAGCTCCGCCCACCGCTTCTGGGGTGGCGGAGCTCCCGGCCTGACTCCGATTGGCCTGCTCTGGCTCTACGGACTGTGCTGGCGGCGATGGAACAGGCGGGGCTGCCGATACCAGCGCGTCCGATGGAGCCCCGTGAGCGAGGGCAGCAGCGGCCGCACCGGCGTCGGGCCTAGCAGCCTCCGGGGCAGGCTTGCCTTCGGGCGATTTGCCTGTCGACTCCTTTCGAAACCGCGGCTCGAAGGGATCGCGGTAGGCCTCGCCGGAGATCAGGCTTTCTCCGATCTCGATCTTCGGTGCCGGCCGTGACTGGTCCTCGGCGTCGTTGCGTTTGGCCAGCACGGCAAGCTTCGAGAGAATGCCGTAGGGGTCTTTGAACAGCGCCTCCTCGGTCTGCTTCGGCGTCCCCGCTTCCGCCTTCTTGTCGGAGGTCGTGGTGCCGGCCTTGTCTTTGGCATTTCCCGAGTTTTCCTCTTGCCCGCGCGCCCCCGACTCCAAGTTGTGCACGCCACGTGTACTGGTCACGCGGTCGGTGAGGCGCAGCGGATTGAAATAGGTGGCTATCTGGATGAGCGTCTGCTTGTCGGAGGCGTTGATCAGCCACATCACCAGGAAGAAGGCCATCATCGCGGTCATGAAGTCTGCATACGCGATCTTCCAGACGCCGCCCTTGTGCGCGGCTTCCTCGCCGTTGGCCCGCCGGCGAATGATGACAAGTTCCTGCGTGCTGGTATCCTCTGTGGTGCTCAACGAACCGCCCCTTTTATCTTCTCGACCCAGGTACCGAGCCGGGTCTCAAGGATGGTCTGATCGGCATGGACGCGCACGTCGCGGGCTTCGCCCGGCGTGAACCTGACCATTAGGCCGTCGTCGGCAAGCCGATCTCGCACTTCGGCGAGCAGACCTTCTGGCCCGCACACCTCGAGGCTCACGGCTCCGTCTTTCGCCGCGAGCCCGCGCATGATCCCCACCAGCTCGTCGATCGCCTGGCGGCGAAGCTCGGCGATCAGAAATGGTTCCAGAACGTGGGCTAGGCTGTTGGCGATACTCTCCTCGATGCTGCGCATCCCCGCTGCCATCTGTACCGCAAGTTTCTCCGCCGTCTCGGCCGCCCATGCCTCGCGCTCGCTCGCGAGCTTTTGCGCAAACGCCTCGTTGCGCCGGTCCAGTTCGGCCTCGTACTCACGCCTTGCCGCGGCCTTACCCTCGGCCATGCCGCGCGCGAACGCCTCCTCTATGCGGCCGGCCGCGTCGTCGGCGGGCTCGCCCGCTCGCGATCTGGAACCGAACTCGACCAGATAGCTTGCAGCGGGAATAGCGGTCATGCCCGTCCGGCCCCTCGCACCCATTGCTTGAGAATGGCGGCCGCCTGGTCCTCGTCGAGATCGACCATCTGCTCGAGCCGCTTCTGCGGCGTGCGTCCGAGCCTGCTCGTGAGATCTGCTATGAGATTGGGCTCCGGCTCTCCGATCGGCCTGGGTCCCGCGATGGACTGTGCCGCGCCCGACTTCTCAACCGCGAGTCCGCCGCCGGCAATCGCCTTCGGTGCTGGCTGCTCCAGAATGGCTCGTACCGTGGGCCGCAAGCCGAACCAGATCAGAATGAGTGTAGCGATGACGATCGCGCCGGCGTTAAGCAGGCTGCCCAAGTGCCCGAGCAGCAGTTCCAGAATGCCGGGCGAGGGCACCGGCTCCATCGGCTGCTCGTTACGGAAGAAGTCGACCGCCGCAATGGTGACCCGGTCGCCGCGCTTGCTGTCGACCCCGGCGGCTGATCCGACCAAGGCCTCGAGTTCCTTGAGCTGGCGATCGATTGCCTCTTGGCCGGCGTCCTTGCCGAGAGAAGCGAGCAGCCTCTTGCGGTTGACCACGACGGCTATGGTCAGATTCTCGATCTTGTAGCCGTCGCTGAGCGTCGAGATGGTCTTGGTGTTCATCTCGTAGTTGGTGAGCTCCTCTCGGCGCTCGTTCTGCCGCGAGGACTGGTCCCCCGACCTTGTCGAGGGTTGATCGGCAGGCAGGTTTTGCTCGACGCTGGCCGCCGCGCGACTGTTCACATTTTGTGAACTTCCCGTCTCCTTCACCACACGCACGGAGCGCTCGACCTTGGTCTCCGGGTTGTACTCCGTCTCGTTGATCTGCCGCTTGTCCGTGTTGATTCGCGCCGCCACGCTCACCTCAAAGTTGTCGAGGCCGAGGTACGGCGCGAGAGTCTTGCGGACGTTGTGCTGAAGTTCCTTGCTGACACCCTTTTCAAGGGCGGCCATTCTTCCCGGCGCCGCCCCTTCCAAGTCGCCCGCCGCCGCCATCACGGTGCCGTCGGTATTGAGGACCGTGACTTGATCGACATTCAAGCCGGGCACCGCCGCGGCGACGAGGTGCCGGATCGCCTGCGCCGAGGAAGTATCGCCGGCCCATTCGGTGCGGATGACGACCGAGGCGGACGGCGGCTGCGGCGTGCGGCGGAAGGACCCTGAGTCGGGCAGCACGATATGAACGCGGGCCGCCTTCACCCCTTTCATGGCCTGGATGGTGCGTGCGATTTCTCCCTCCAGCGCCCGCACGCGCGTCACTTCCTGCATGAAGGAGGTAAGGCCCATCGGCCCAAGCTTGTCGAACAACTCGTACCCCGAGTTTGCGCTGCTCGGCAGGCCCTTCTCGGCGAGCAGCATTCGCGCTTGCGCCGTCTGGCCGTTGCGCACCAAGACCTTGGTTCCGTCGGAACCGACGTCGAAGGCTATTCCTGCTTCCTTGAGTGCCGCGCCGATGCGGCTCACGTCTTGAGCATTGAGGCCGACATAGAGCGTCTCGTAGTCCGGTCGACTGAGGTAATAGCTGCCCAACCCGACCGCGGCGAACACGCCGAGCCCGATGACGGCGAGCGCGGCAAGACGCCTCGCCCCAAGAGCGAGGAGATTGCTCCACAGTCGCGCCAATTGTTCGCGCCCGATCATCCGAGCCCCCCGACCCCGGCCGATAGGATCGGACCATCTTCACCGGGCAACCTTGTGCGAGAATGACGAGCCGGCCGCGCCCCGAGTGGAGCGCGGCCGGCTGCGAGTAGGCGTGGACGTGGCGAGGACCTGCTACTGGAAGAGGCGCAGGATGCTCTGGCTCGACGAGTTGGCGATGCTGAGCGCCTGGATGCCGAGCTGCTGCTTGACCTGCAGCGCCTGCAACCGGGTGGACTCCTCGTTCATGTCGGCGTCCACGAGCTGGCCGATGCCGCGATCGATGGCATCCATCAGGCTCTTGACGAAATCCTGCTGAAGGCTGACGCGCGACTTGGCTGCCCCCAAAGTGGTAGCCGCGTCCGTCAGATCGGTAATCGCCTCGTCGACGCCGGTGATGTAGTCCTCCAGCGTCTGAATGTCGGCTGCCGAGTCGGTGAGAGCCGAAATGTCGAGCGTCGACACCTTGAAGGTGGTCGCGCCGACCGTACGATCCCGATCGATAATGCCGCTCTGATCGTTGGCGTCGTAAAGCTCGGTCGCGGTAATGTCGATGGCGATGGTACCGATCGTTATCACGCCCCCGGCCCGCGTAAAGGACGATACGATCGACTGCGTTGCGTTGTAACTGGGAGCCGAGGAATCGACCGACAACCAGTTCTGACCCTGGAACGTGGCTGCATCCGCCGTACCTTGCAGTTGCGCCTGGAGCTCGTTGATTTCACTCTGGATCTTCGCACGATCGACGCCTGGCTGGCGCGCTGCCACGAGCTTGCTCTTGATCTCGTCCACCACCTTGATGGCGCTGTTGAGCCCCGTGTAGGCGACATCCACCGTAGCCGCGCCGAGACCGAGCGCGTCCCGCACGGTGGAGAGCGCTGCGTTGTCGGAGCGCATGGTCGTGGCGATCGACCAGTAGGCGGCGTTGTCGGCAGCATCCGCAACTCTGAGGCCGGTTGAGATTCGGGTCTGCGCCTGGGTGAGTTCTTTGTTGGTCTGCGTCAGCGTCTGCAGCGCCGTCATCGCTGCGACATTGGTGTTGATGCTGCTCATGCCTGCCTCGCTTAGGCCTCGTGTCGGAACACGCAGGGAACATCTGAAGCCCTGGCCGCTCCGGCTGAGGGCATCACGCCGTGGAGAAGGACGCGCGCTACCGCTGTCGCGATCGGATCACGATTCGTCGACGCGGACCAGTGTGGGCGGTTCACCTTGCGTGGAGCATGCTTCTCCGAGCTCAAACGAAGCAGACCGGCCGCGCCCAGGCAGGGGCGCGGCCGGTTCTGGATCGCGTGGTGCGTCGTAAGTTGTATTAGCGGAAGAGCTGCAGGATGCTCTGGCTCGACGAGTTGGCGATGCTGAGCGCCTGGATGCCGAGCTGCTGCTTGACCTGCAGCGCCTGCAACCGGGTGGACTCCTCGTTCATATCGGCGTCCACGAGCTGGCCGATGCCGCGGTCGATGGCGTCCATCAGGCTCTTCACGAAGTCCTGCTGGATATCGATGCGCGATTTGGCGGCACCCAGCGTAGTGGCCGCGTCGGTCATTTCGGTGATCGCCGCATCGACGCCGGTGATGTAGTCCTCGAGCGTCTGGATGTCGGCTGCTGCGTCCGTCAGTGCCGAGATATCGATGGTCGACACCTTGAAGGTGGTCGCGCCCACCGTACGGTCCTGGTCGATGATGCCGCTCTGGTCGTTGGCGTCATAGAGCTCGGTCGCCGTGATGTCGATATCGATGGTGTCGATGCTGACGGCGCCGGCCGTGTCGCGCGTGAACGAGGCGACGATCGACTTGGTGGCGTTGTAGGTCGCCGCCCCCGAATCCACCGACAGCCAGTTCTGACCCTGGAACGTGGCCGAGTCGGCGATGCCTTGGAGCTGAGCCTGCAACTCCGTGATTTCGCTCTGGATTTTGGCGCGGTCGACGCCCGGCTGGCGGGCTGCCACGAGCTTGCTCTTGATCTCGTCGACGACCTCGATGGCGCTGTTGAGACCGGTATAGGCGACGTCGACGGTGGCGGCGCCGAGCCCGAGGGCATCACGCACGGTGGAGAGCGCCGCGTTGTCCGACCGCATCGTGGTGGCGATCGACCAGTAAGCGGCGTTGTCGGACGCATCGGCGACCCTGAGGCCGGTCGATATCCGGTTCTGCGTTTCGGTCAGCGCCTTGTTGGTCATGCTCAGCGTCTGCAGCGCGGTCATGGCTGCGACGTTGGTATTGATGCTACTCATGGGGACGTCCCTCGGTGGCTGGGTGGGAGAATGGCATACCGGATCGGCCGGTATGGCAGAGCGGCATCATGCCTATGGAACCGCGCGAGCTCGGGGTCCCACCTGCCATGGCGGTAACAATTAGTCCAAGATCGTTGCCGCCCTCTTAACGAGGCGCAATCAGGCAAACGATCGGACCAGTCCGCCGACCAACAGGTTCCACCCATCGATCAAAACGAAGAACAGGATTTTGAACGGCAATGAAATGACGGTGGGGGGCAGCATCATCATCCCCATCGACATGGTCAGCGTGGCCACGATCATGTCGATGACCAGAAAGGGCAGCACGATAAGAAAGCCGATCTCGAACCCCCGCCTCAACTCCGAGATCATGAACGCCGGGATCAGCACGCGCAGCTCGATTTCGGCGTCCTGCGCCGGCTGCTGCCCGCTCTGAGTGGCGAGTTCTTGAAACAGTTGCAGGTCCTTCTCTCGCACGTTTGCACGCATGAAGGCCTTAAAGGGCCGGGTGATCTCAACGTAGGCCTCTTCCTCGCTGATCTTGTTCTCCATGAACGGGGCGAGGCCCGATTGCCAGGCGCGGTCGAAGGTCGGCGCCATGATGTAGAAGGTCATGAACAGCGCTAGGCTGATAAGCACCAAGTTGGCCGGCGTGGTCTGCAGCCCGAGCCCGGCCCTGAGAAAGGACAGCGCGATGACGATCCGCGTGAAGCATGTCACCATGATGAGCAATCCGGGCGCGACCGACAGCACAGTTATCAGCAACACGAGCTGAATGATTCGCCCTGCCGCCGTCGCGTCGCCGGGTGGGACCAGGGATTCAAGTCCTTTTATTTGGGCGGCGGCCTCCGTCGACCCGATCACGAGAAGGATCAGCGCTGCAATTATCTTGCTCATTCGACGATCAACGACTGCAGCACGAGTTCGCGGACCTTGCCGGCGCTGCGGATCCGGACCAAGTCGTTGAGGTCCTCGCGCAGGTTCTGAAGGCCGCTCGGGCCTTCGATCTGGGCGAGCTGGACCGTCCTGAGGAATGCCATAATGTCGTCGGCGACCTTGCCGCCGAGGACATCGATGTCCGCGGGCGGCTCCCCCTCGAGAACGATCGCCGCCTCGAGCCGGACCCAGGTCGACTTTTGATCCACGAGATTGGTTGTGATCGGTGGCAGCGCCTTGAGACTGGCGCCGGCAGCCCGCCGACCGCTGTCCTTGTCGTGCGACGTTTGGCCGTGCCCGGTCTGCGCCGTCTGCACCTCGTTGTTGTGCTGCGGAAGCATGAGGCCGATCACCGCGCCCGTGCCGGCGGCAAGCACTGTCACGATCAGCAGGGGCAGGACCAGCGCCATCAACGATGAGGCCTTCGGCTCGCCTTCCGCCGCCGGGGTAGGAACTGGTGGTGATTTCTCTGAGCCTGCCATGTCGCTGTATCGCCGCCTCAAAACGGCGCGAGAATGTCGAGCAGCTGTTGGCCCCAGGCGGGCTGCTGCACTTCCGTAATTCGCCCGCGCCCCCCGTAGGAGATACGAGCTTCCGCGATCTTGTCGTAGGAAACCGTGTTGTCCGTAGAAATGTCGCGTGGACGCACGATGCCGGCGACGCTCAACACGCGCACCTCGAAGTTGACGCGCACCTCCTGGCTGCCGCTGATGACCAGATTGCCGTTGGGCAGCACGTCGGTGACCACCGCAGCGACCAGCAGCTCGATGGTTTCCGAGCGCGTGACCTCTCCCTCGCCCTTGGTCGAAGTCTTGGCATCGATCGAGGAGGTTATCGTTCCCGCGCCTTTGCCTTTGAGCAGATTGGTGTTGAGGTCGTACGCTTGACCGAAATCGAGACTGTTCTTGGAGTCGCGAGCGCGGTTGGAGGTGCTGTCGAGGCTGGCCTTGTCCTTGATCGCGATCTTGACGGTGATCACGTCCCCGATCTTCATTGCCCTGGGATCGCGAAACAAGTCTGCGGCGCTGTCCTGCCAGAACGAATTGCCTCGAACATAGACCGGCCCGCCGGCCGGCTGGCTCAGCACCGGCACGCGCTCTGCCTTGAGCCCGCTGCCAACCGGCGTGAGGTGCGGCTCGCGCCCGATGTCCCTGGCGTTGACCGCACACCCCGCGAGCAGGGCCGCAAACATCGAAAGACCGACCCTGCTCATGATTTTTTCTCCTTGGCTGTCCGCGCCGCACCGGAAATGGTACTCGCGAGCCGCGCGGCCTGCGCGGGAGGAATCTCGTTGAGGATGGTGCTGGCGATCCGCGGATCGAGCTTCAACAGCAACGCGGCGGCCGTCTCCTCATCCAACTTGACGAGCTGCGAGGCCGCTGCGTCGGGGCGCATGCGCGAGTAGATGTTGACCAAGCTCTCCTGCGCCTTCTTCGAGAACTCGTCGCGGCGGGCAAGCCACTTTTGATACTCAGCGATTTTCGCCTCAAGCCTCGCTATGCTTTTCTCTACCTCCTTCTGGACCTCGGTAAGCGTCTTTTTTTGCCAGGCGAATCTGGCGTCCGCCGCCGCATCCGCGATGTTGGCGCAATAGAGCTGCGCCGCGCTCGCTCCGGGCCCCAACTCCTCGGGCGGCTTGTTTGCCGGCTCTGTCGGTGACGGAGGCTCGCGCTTGGCCGCCGGCTGGGTGGTCTTGCTACCGCCCCCTGCCGTGTCGTGCGACGGCGCTTTTTCCGCTGTCCGTGTCTCCAGAAATGGCGGCCGTTGCGGCATCGCCGGCGATTCGATGGACGTCGCCTTGGCGACTCGCGGCGGCCGATCGAAGCCTGTCGCGCCGTTGGACGGAGTGGGCGGCTGAACAGGCTCCCTATCGGGCCCACGCACCACAACCGGCGCCCAACCTTGCTGGGCTGCCGCGCCGGACGCGGCCGCCAGCAGCAGGACGAGAGCGCCGATCACCGACTGCCGTAACCGAATCATGATGGGGGAGCGGGTCATTGCACGACCAGCTCGGCCTGCAGCGCCCCTGCCGACTTGATCGCTTGCAGGATGGCGATGATACCCATGGGCTTGAGCCCGATGCGGTTGAGGCCGCCGACCAGCGTCTGCAGGTTGGTGCCCTTGACGATGGCGATATTGCCGCCCTCCTCGTGGGCCTCGACCACCGTGTCCGGCGACACCACGGTCTCGCCTTCGGAGAACGGCAACGGTTGCGACACACGTTCGCTCTCCGTGACGCGCACGGTCAGGTTGCCGTGCGCCACCGCCACGGTCGAGATTTGCACGTCGCTGCCGATCACGATCGTGCCGGTACGTTCGTCGATGACCACCCGGGCGGGCACGTCGGGCTGCACCAGCAGCTCGCCGATCTCGGCCATGAAACGCGCCGCGCCGACGCTGGCCGGTTTGTGAAGGATGACCCTGCGCAGGTCTTCGTCCCGCGCCACCCTCTGCCCGAAGCGATGCCGGCTGTAGGTGTTGATGGCGTCGGCCACGCGCACTGCCGTCTTGAAGTCGGGGTTGCGCAGTTCGAGCACGATCACCTTTTCCTCGGAGAAGTGACCCGGCGCCTCTCGCTCCACGAGCGCACCATTGGGGATGCGTCCCGACGTCGGCACGCCCTGAGTGAGCGTTTCGGCCTTTCCTTGCGATGCAAAGCCGGTCACCGCCAATGGCCCCTGCGCCACGGCGTAGATCTGGTTGTCTGCGCCATAGAGCGGTGTCAAAACCAGCGAGCCGCCGGCCAGCGACGTCGCATCCCCGAGCGAGGACACTGTAACGTCGATACGCGACCCTCTGCCGATGAAGGCGGGCAGCTCCGCCGTCACCACCACCGCGGCAACGTTGCGCGTGCGCGGCCTGGTGTTGCGCACGTTGATGCCCATGCGATCGAGCATCGCCTGGATCGACTGCTCGGTGAAGGTGGAGTTGCGCAGGCTGTCGCCGGTGCCGTTGAGACCGATCACCAGCCCGTAGCCAACGAGCTGGTTGGCGCGCACGCCCTGCACCGACACGATGTCCTTAATGCGTGTCGCCGCTGCGGCCTCGGTGGCGAGCAGGCCTGCCAAGACCACCGATAATAACCGCCCGGTCATCTGCCATCCACGCGGATGCTGCCGTCGGCCTCGACCCGCCCCTTGACGACGAGACCGCTATCGATATTGCGCACCGAGATGACGTCGCCTGTGCCGCCCGACTGCAGCGGCATGCCATAGGTGGAGATTGTGAGACCGGCCGACTTGAACACGATCAGCGCCTGCTTTCCCTGCACCACCACGTAAGGGTCGCGTACCGCCGAGACCGGAATCGGCTGACCCGGCAGCAACGTGCGGCGTGCCACCTTGCCGATGACGTCTTCGCGCGCCTCGAAAACTGACGAGCGGGTCACCGTATGCGCGATGAACATTCGCCCGTAGAGGTGTTCCTCGCCGATCACGTCGCCCGGATAGATAGCGGCTCGCGGCACTGGCAGCTCTATCTCTTCCGCGGTTGCCGGCAACACGCTGACCAGACATAAGACGACCGCCAGCGCCGTTTGCGCCACTCGCGATGCGCGCCCGAGCCGCACGGCTTTCCCTCCTGCTAGCGAATCCCTTTTGCGATCGTGGCAAACATTTCGTCTGCCGCCTGGATGACCTTTGAGTTCATTTCGTAAGCGCGCTGTGCCGAGATAAGCTCGGTTATCTCCTTCACTGGATCGACGTTCGAGTTCTCCAGATAGCCCTGATGCACTGTGCCAAATCCCGGATCGCCCGGGACGCCGATCACCGGCGGACCCGAAGCTGCGCTCTCGCGGTAGCGGTTGCCTCCCAACGGATCGAGGCCGACCTCGTTCGCGAAGTTGGCGAGTGTGAGCTGGCCGAGATTCTGCAGCTCACCGTTGGCGACCCGAGCGAACACTTCTCCGGTTTGGTTGATGATCACCTCGGTCGCCTCGGTCGGAACGGTGATCGCCGGCTGCACCAGATAGCCGTCGATTGTGACCAGCTGGCCGGTGGCATTCTTGTTGAACGAGCCGGCCCGCGTGTAGAAGGTCTCTCCGTCCGCGCCCGTCACTTGGAACCAGCCGCGCCCGTTGAGCGCGAGGTCGAACTTGTTGCCGGTATTGGTCATGGCGCCCTGCAGGTGCAGATTGCGCACCGCCGCCGTGCGCGCGCCGAGACCGATGCGGGCTCCTTCCGGCACCGGCTCGCCGCCGCCTCGATTGGGCGTGCCGGCCGCGCGCTCGACTTGGTAGAGGAGGTCGGTGAACTCGGCTCGTGCGCGCTTGAACCCGGTCGTGTTGATGTTCGCGATGTTGTTGGCGATCACCTCCACGTTAAGCTGCTGGGCATTCATGCCGGTTGCGGCGACGGCGAGTGCTCTCACGGCCCGGACCTCATATCTGCATACGGCTGATCTCGAGATACGCCGATACGACCTTGTCGCGGATGGCGATCGCCGTGCTCAGCGTTTGCTCGGCGGCCATGACCGCCTCGACCACCTGTTGCACGGATGCCTGACCGCGGATGCCGGAGATGGCCGCCGCCTCGCCAGCCTTAATCACATTGGCAGCGTCGATCGCCGCCTCGACCAGCGCGGCGCTGAATTCAGACGGCCCTTCAGCGGCAGTCGCACGCGTCGCACCAGACACGGCCGCCGCGCCCACGGATTGGGCTGGGCCCGCGCCGACCGCCTTCGCCATCGGTCCAACGGGGTCGATCATCATGTGCTCCTCAGCAGATCGATGGTCATCGAGATCATCTCCCGCGCCTGCTTGATCACTTGCAAATTCGCAAGGTAGGACCGGTTGGCTTCCCGCATGTCCGCCATTTCGACAAGCATATTGACGTTGGGCAGCTTGACGTAGCCATTGGCGTCGGCCGCGGGATGGCCCGGATTGTGTTCGATGCGGAACGGCGCGGTGTCGAGGTCGATGCTCTCTACCCTTACCAGGTTGGCGCCCATGACCTCATCGAACTCGCTATTGAAGCTGATCGTCTGCCGACGATAGGGATCGGCGCCGGGCGTCTTCCCTGTCGCCTCGGCGTTGGCAAGGTTCTGCGAAACCACGGTGAGGCGTCGCGACTGGGCGTGCAAGCCCGATGCAGCGACCTTAAGGGTGACCTCAAGCGGATCGGTCATAACGCTATCCCTTCACACTCATCAGCAACATGCGGTGGAAGGCTTTGAGAATGTTGGCGTTAAGCGCAAATGAGCGATTCACCTCGCCGGCTTTGAGCAACTCCTGATCCAGGCTGATGGTGTTGCCCGAGTGGCTCGTCTCCCAACCCTGATCCGCACCCACCTCCGTGACGGAAACGTTGCGTTGGGTCGGCGCAAGATGGGTGGGGCGCGTCGCCCTCATGGCAAGCGCGGTCGATTGCAACACGTCCTCGAACGGCTGCGTGTCGAGCGCTTTGAACCCGGGCGTGTTCGCGTTCGCAATATTGCCGGCGATGGTCGCCTGCCGGACGGCCAACCACTGATTATGCCGTGAAGCGAGCCCAAACAGGTAGATGGAATCCATGGCGAGCGGCCCCCGCATCCTGCCGCCATCCCTTCATATCCTCCCAATCTTGTCCGAGGCTTGTGAGAGGAGTTGCGGGATGAAGGTGTTTGCGCACCTGCTCGGAGGGCATCTCAGCGACCCGACTTATGACCTCATCTCACCCTGTTGTGCGTTGTTCGAGACCGGCACCAGTCGCGCGTCCGCGATCGCAGCGACGAGGCGCTGCGTGTTCTCCTCGGCATCGGCCGAGGCGCCCTCGAAATTGATGTAGTCGATCTCGACGCCGGCCTGTAGCGCCTCGAGCAGCAGGCGGAAGTGCACATTGACCTGCATGTGGCTGAATTCCATGTCGAGGGTGATCGAAGGCGTACCGTCCCACTTGAGGTCGACGTCGCCGGAACAACCGAACCGCACTGTTCCAGGCTTGAAGAACAGCTCCGTCGAAGAGCTGACCAGACTGCTGACGTTGCCGAACTGCCCGGTTCGGATGAACGCGACGTAGTCGCTCGCCTCTACGAGCCTGAGCT
This sequence comes from Hyphomicrobiaceae bacterium, assembly GCA_035574175.1. Lineage (GTDB taxonomy): Bacteria > Pseudomonadota > Alphaproteobacteria > Rhizobiales > Hyphomicrobiaceae > DATLZB01. The sequence continues at coordinate 22,348 of DATLZB010000229.1, read as the reverse complement.
CTGAGGCGACCTCTCGCAAGCCCTCGGCCAGCGCCTTCTCGCGCTCGAACGTTGTCTTGTTCCCTGGCTTCCGCATGATGAGCCCCTCTATGCTCGCAATGCCTGCTGCTTTCTGCGCGAGAACAGGAAAAAGATGATCTGAGCGACGGCCTTGTAGAATTCAGGCGGAATGAAACGGTCGACTTCGACCGCATCGTAGAGCGACCGGGCCAACAGTTTGTCCACGACCACGGGGATGCCGTGTTCCTCTGCGACCTGTCTGATTCTGAGCGCGATCAAGTCCTTGCCCTTGGCCAGCACGAGTGGCGCACCGCCCTCCTCGCGCACGTAGCGCAGCGCCACCGCATAGTGCGTCGGATTGGCGATGACGAGCGTCGCCCGTGGCACTTGGGCGATCATGCGCTTGCGCAGCCGGTCGCGGGCAAACGAGCGCATGCGAGCTTTGACGATGGGGTCGCCGTCCGCCTGTTTCATCTCGTCCTTGAGCTCTTGGCGGGTCATCCTGAGGTTGCGCTGCCAGGACACCCTCGACCACACGAGGTCGGCCGCGACGAGGATGGTGGTGGCGACCGCCACACCGGCCATGACCTGGATTGCCATGTCTAGTATCAGTTCGCCGAGTGCCGAGGGCTCCATGTACATGGCATTAAGCGTGTCGTACTGCGCCGAAGCCAGCAACACGAGGGCCACGACACAGATGACCGCGAACTTGAACGCTGCCCTCAGGAACTCGACCTGCCCGTGAACGCCGAACACGCGCCTCCATCCCTTCGCGAGGGACACTCGTGAAGCATCAGGCCGAATCCGGTAGACGACGAAGCTTGGCGAGTTCTGCAGCAGGGAGGCGGAAATGCCTGCCACCGTCAGCACCACCAGCACCGGTGCGAGAAGCCGTCCCGCCTCAAGACCCACGATTTGGAATAGCTCCACTGCATCGCTCCCGTTCTCCAGCGCCCACCCGCCAGGATTGTCGATGAAATACGCGAGCGAGGTTTGAAGCTGTGCCACACTGCCCCCGAAGAACAAGCTCGCCACGACCAGCATTCCGATCAGCGATGCGAACGTCGAGGCTTCTCGCGAAACCGGAACATTGCCCTTTTCTATGGCATCGCGGATCCGCTTTTCGGTCGGTTCCTCGGTCCTGCTTTCCTTGTCGTGTGGCTCCGACATTGGGCTTCAATTCCAATCAGCTGCCGGGCGCCGCTTCGCCCCCGCTGCCGTCTCCGGCATCGAGCACGATCTCGCCCTTGGCCGCCATCTTGAGCACGATGTCGACGATCGCTCGCCTCGCCTCTGCCACCTCGCGCGGCGAGGCGGAGCTTCCCGCCTGCAGCTCCGCCTCGACCATGCGCTTGGAGCGGGAGGCGAGCGAGGAAAGGATGACGCCCTGGAACTCCGTTTCGGTGCCCTTGAGTGCCAACACCAGCCGGTCGATCGGTACCTGGTCGAACAGAGTGGTTCGCGTCTTGGCGTCGAGCTTCACCAGGTCCTCGAAGGAGAACAACATGCCCTTGAGCACCTTGGCATCGCTCGGCCTCTGCTCGTGCAAGGTTTTGAGCACCTCGTCGGTCTGCGCCTTGTCGAGCTTGTTGAGGATGTCGGCGACGCCGAGGTGGGCATCGCCCCCGGCCGCGGAGGCCGTTGCCGTCAGATCCTCGTAAACGACGCGCTCGACCACGCGCATCACGTCGTCGGCCACCGACCTGATGCCGAGCATCCTGCACAACAGACTGTTGCGCACTTCGGCCGTGAACGAGGCGATGATTTTTGCCGACGAAGCCGAGTCGATCCGCGACAGGATGAGCGCGGCAGCCTGGGGATGCTCGCCCGACAGGTACGCGCCAATGACATCCTGCTTCAACGCGGAAACCGTCTCCCACACCGGAACGTCCTTTCGCTGCTGTTCGTCCGACATCACCTCGGCGATCTGGTCCTCGGTCATGACCCCGGCCAGCAGCTTTTCGACCTCCTCGAGTGTGCCCACGAAGTTGACGCCGCTCGAAAACTGCTTGGCGAATTCCTCGACCAGCGCCTCGAGATCGGCGGCTCCCACCGGCCGCAGTTGGGCCGCCGCCTTGGTGATCAGGCGCAGTTCGTTCGGCTCGAACCGCTTGAGCAGCTGGGTTGCGCGCGATTTCTCGAGCGCGAGCAGCACGACCGCGACCTTTTCCGGCCCGGTCAGGGGCCTAGCCGGCGGCGGCGCGGGCTTAGGCTGAGCGCTCGCGTTCATATCGGTCAGGATGGCTTGTACGAACCTGCCGGCTCAACCACTTCCGTGAGAGATACGCCGAAGCGGGAGCCATCCTCGTCCATGACCACCACTTCGCCCCGCGCCACGATTCGACCGTTGACCACCACGTCTACGGGCTCGCCGACGCGGCGATCGAGGGGAATGACCGCCCCCCTGCCGAGCGCCACCAAGTTCGCGACCGGCATCGTGGCGGAGCCGAGTACCACTTTGACGGAAACGGGAATGCGCATGACCATGTCCAGGTTGCGCGCGGGCGCCGCCGCCTCCGGCGTGGACGGGCGTCCTGCGCCGCCGGAGGCGAGCTGATCGAGCGGTGACAGCCGCTCCGTCGCGAAGTCCTGCCCCGGCGTCGCCGGCTTCACCGCGGATGCTGGATTCGACATCTCTTTCACCCGTCCTTTGATTGCACGACTGCGTCCGCTATCCGAACAGGATATCGTCCATGAACTCCTGTTGCGGATCGATGAACTCGTCGACACGTAGCGTGTAGACGCCGTTGGATTTGCCGAGCTGGCACCACAGAAGCGGTTCGTCGTAGCACTCCACCCGCACTCGGCTGCTCGGCGTCGCGTTGAGTGGCATCACCTGACCGACCTTGAGGTCCGCTACTTCCCCGAGCGTGATCCAGCGTTCGTCGAGCACCGCCCTGATGGAAACACTGGTGCGGTTGATCTCGCTCTGGATTCTCTGGCTCCACACGGGATCGATCTTCGGTGCGTCTTTGGCCGTCGCCCGCGACAGCGCCTCCCGCATCGGCGCGAGAACCGCACGGGGGATTGCAAGCAGAAACTCGCCGGCACGGTCCCACACTTCCACACCGAATCTAACGAGGACCACCTGCGTGCTGCGGCCGCCGACCGCATCGAGGTCGCAGCGCTCCGAACACGCCTCCACAACCACTGGCGTCGCCGCGATCTGGGCGAAGGCTGTGCTGAGTGCCTGCCCTACACGATGGAAAAAGGCACCCATCACCTTGGTCTCGAGTTTCGTGAAGGGGCGCTCGGCTGAGTAGGGGGGCTGCGAACCGTCGCCGCCGAGCAACATTTCGACCAGCGCGAAGACGGTCGCACGATCGGCAACCACGAGCAGGCGCGAATCCCACTTCGGTGTGTTGAGGACACCAACGATGGAGGCGCCGTCCAGGGCGGCAACCATGTCCCCGGCGGGACCCACGTCGATACCCTTGAGCAGAATGTGGGCCGGCTGGGTCGACGCGCCGCGCAGATTCTCCGTGCAGAGCCCCGCGACGCGATCGAGTACGACCCGCAGCATGGGCATGCGCTCAACCAGGTTCGGCGCCGATCCGAATGGACCTTCTTGGGTGTCCTTGCGCGAAGTCGTCTGTGCGCTCTGAAGAGCCATCGCCGATCACGCTGCCCTTTTCTGCTCGACGTCGCCACCGGCATTCACCGCAAACGTCTCCTGCTCGACCTCGTCGATCGACGGTCGCTCGTAGGCAGAGATGGTCTTGCGTCCGTGTTCCAGCGCGATCTGCGGCATGGCCCCGTTCATGAACGCGAGAAGCGTTTGCTTGACGATCACATAGAGGCGCAGCTTCTTCTCGCGCACCGTCTTGATCTTGTTTGCGATCGGAGACACCACGGCATACGAGAAAAATATGCCGGCGAAGGTGCCGACCAGCGCAGCGCCGATCAGATGGCCAAGGATTTCCGGCGACTGGTCCAGCGCACCCATCGCCTTGATGACGCCGAGCACGGCAGCCACGATGCCGAGTGCCGGGAACGCTTCCGAGATGGTAACCATCGAGTGGTAGGCCTTGAGCTTATCGTTGCGGATGGTTTGTATCTCCTCGTCCATCAGCGCCTCGATTTCATGCGTGCGCGCATTGCCGATGATGATCAGTCGGCAGTAGTCGCAGATGAACGCCATCAGGTCCCCGTTCTTGAGAACGCTCGGAAACCGTTGGAAGATCGGAGACTCCGTCGGATTGTCGATATGTCCCTCGACTTCGTTGCGCGGCTTGCTCCGCAACTCGCGCATCAGCGAATAGAGGACGGCGAGCACATCGAGGTACTCCCGTCTTGTCGGGATGGCGTTTTTGAACGCCTCCACAGCGCCCTTGCCCGTGTCCTTGATCGTCTTCATCGGATTGGCGACGACGAACGTGCCGAGCGCCGAGCCGCAAATGATCACGTATTCCCACGGCTGCCAGATTACATAGACATGGCCCCCCATGGCGACGAACCCGCCCAGGAGACATCCCAGCGTGATGATCAGCCCGACGATGATGGTCACGTGCCTGTCCCGTCTGCCACCTGCTTGAGTTCTCTCTAAAGCGCTTCATCCTTGTGCGAGCCTGATTGGCACGGCGCATCGCCCCGGGGCCAGGGAGTGTGACGCCAGCCTCAGGCAAGGCCGGCGCGGCACGCTCGCGGAAACTCAGTGCTCGGAGGGGCCACTGCCGTGCTGACGACCACCGCCAGCTACATGCAGATTGCGCGCGACCTTCCGCGGTTCCTGAGCGTGACCGCGGCCAAACCCCAAGTGGCGCGCGAGACCGAGTACTACCTCGCCAACATCGAGAAGATTAAGTCGATCGACGATTTTCTCGGCAATCAGCGCATATTCGCCTTCGCCATGAAGGCCTTCGGACTTGAGGACATGACCTTCGCGAAGGGTTTCATGCGCAAGGTATTGACCGAAGGCATCGACAACCGCGAAAGCTTCGCCAACAAGCTGACCGATCCCCGTTACCGCGAGTTCGCCGAAACGTTCAACTTCGCCCGTCACGGCGAGGTGACGACCATCTTCGAGCGCACCCGGCAGGGCACGGTCGACAAGTACGTCCGCCAGATCTTGGAAGAGGACAGCGGCCGTCACAACCAGGGCGTTAGGCTCGCCCTTTATTTCGAGCGCAAGGCGCCCACGATCACCAGCGCCCTCGCCATTCTCGCCGACCCCGCGCTCCTCAAGGTGACACAGATCGCGCTTGGCCTCCCCCCCGCCACCTCCGCCCTCGATATCGACCGCCAGGCTGCTCTCATAGAGGAACGTCTGGATCTGGCGGACCTGAAGGATCCAGCCAAGCTCCGCACCTTCCTTAACCGTTTTACCAGCCTGTGGGAGATCGAGAACCCCACGCAGCCCCCGGCCGCCCCCACGATCATCGTCGGTCAGCCGATCGAGTACGGGCTGGGCTCGGGGCTGCTGGCCAGTCTGCAGAACCTCAAACTCGGCGGGCAATAGCGCATGCAATCCAACCTCTACGTCTCCCTGTCTGCGCAGATGGCCCTGCAGAAGCGGTTGGAGACCATTGCCAACAACGTCGCCAATGCCTCGACCGCCGGCTTTCGCGCCGAGGAGGTGAAGTTCGAGACCCTGCTCTCGGAGCTGTCCCTCGATCCTGTGAGCTATGCCTCTCCTGGCACACCCTACCTATCGCGCCGGTCGGGCGAGATCGTGAAGACCGATAATCTGTTCGACGTGGCCGTGGAAGGCGACGCCTGGCTTGCCATCGGCACGCCCGCCGGCACCGTCTACACCCGCGACGGCCGCTTCCAGATGGCTCAAACGGGTGAATTGCAGACGCTCAACGGTTATCCGGTGCTTGACGTCGGTGGCGCTCCCATTCTGCTCGATCCCAATGCCGGCCCGCCGCGCATCGCACGCGACGGCATGATCACCCAGAACAACAATCAGGTCGGCGCTCTCGGCCTGTTCACGATCGACGAGAAAGCGAACCTGTCGCGATTTGAGAACTCGGGCGTGATACCCGATGTGCCGGCCACACCCGCCTTGGATTTCGCCCGGGTGGGCGTGGCGCAAGGCTACATCGAGCGATCCAACGTCAATCCCGTTATGGAGATCGCCCGCCTTATCGCGGTAACGCGTGCCTTCGAGGCGGTCACCGCCGCCATCACTGATTCGGAAGCCTCCCTGCAGGAGGCAATCACCACGCTCGGTTCGCCAAGCCGATGAACGCTTCTGAACGACCCCTGGAGGGTCCGGCGCATGCGCTCCAGGCTTTGGAGCGGATCTTCGCCACGGCCGAGCCCGGCCTGTCCAAGGTTCGCATCGGGGGCCTCGTTACCGAGGTGACGCCGGCTTACTGCCGCGTCTCGGGTCTCTCGCAGTTCCTGAAGCTCGGCGAGTGCGTCGACCTCGCTGCTGGCGGACGCCAGCAACTTGGCGAAGTCGTGCGCATCGATGAGCACGGTGCCACCGTCAAGCTGTTCGAGGCCACCACCAATGCCGGCCTTTCGACCACGGCTTGGCGCCGGGGTTTTCTCTCGGTAGCGCCGCATCCTTCCTGGAAAGGCCGCATCATCAACGCCCTGGGCCAACCGATCGACGACGGGGGTCCGCTGCGCCAGGGCAATGCCGCCATTCCCGCGGACCGCGAGCCGCCGCCGCCGATGCGCCGCCAGCGCGTGCGAACCCGCTTGCCGACCGGCATCCGGGCGATCGACCTCTTCACCCCCCTCTGCGCCGGCCAGCGCCTGGGCATCTTCGCTGGCTCCGGCATCGGCAAGTCGACGCTGCTTGCCATGCTGGCGCGCGCGCGCGGCTTTGACTCCGTCGTCCTGGCCCTCGTGGGCGAACGTGGACGCGAGGTCCGTGAGTTCCTTGAGGATGCGCTGCGCCAGGATCGCAGCCGCTCCGTGGCTGTGGTCGCGACCGGTGATGAGAGCCCCATGATGCGGAGGCTTGCCCCCAAAACCGCCATGTGCATCGCCGAGAGTTTCCGCGACCTTGGGGAAAACGTCCTGCTCATCTTCGATTCCGTGACCCGCTTTGCGCACGCAGCGCGCGACGTTGCCCTAGCCGCCGGCGAGCCTCCTGTCGCACGTGGCTATGCGCCCAGCGTTTTCAGCGACCTACCGAAGCTGCTGGAGCGGGCCGGTCCGGGCGAGGAAGGCGCCGGATCGATCACCGGCATCTATTCGGTTCTGGTCGATGGCGACGACCACAATGACCCGGTTGCCGACTGCATTCGTGGCACGCTCGACGGCCACCTCGTGCTCGATCGTGCCATTGCCGACCAGGGCCGCTACCCTGCCATCAACCTTCTGACCTCGGTTTCGCGCCTTGCCGACCAAGTCTGGACTGCTGAGCAGCGCAGGCTGGTGATCAGGCTCAAGGCCATGATCGCTCAATTCGAAGACACGCGGGACCTACGCCTGATGGGCGGTTACCGCAACGGCACAGACCCCGCTCTCGACAAGGCGATCGAGATGGTGCCGAAGATCTACGAGATCCTGAAACAGAGCCCGGATTCGCCACCGAGCCAGGACGCATACCAAGACGTGGCGCAGGCGCTCTCCACGTGAAACCGCATCCTACTGTACGATCCGGCCCCGCGCTTCGTCTTTGGGTACGTAATTGAGCTCCTGAATGAGGACGTCCTGGATCAGGTTGGCACCAAAGCGCTTGTTCGCACCGGCCTGTATGCGCTTGCCAAGCGCTGCCAGGTCTTGCTTGCGGAAGCGACGAAAATCGATCGCTTCGTCGGCGTAAATCGCCTTGAACGCTTCGTCAAGGAACAATGGCTCTGGTGGCATCCCAAGCTGCCTCAGTTCCTTGGCGTCGACACTGAGCACGAACTGGGCGACCACGTATCCCCGCACGGCCCCCTCGGCAATGACCGGCACGCTGATCATCCTCGGCCGTAGGTGCTCCACGCTCTTTTCGGATTTGGGCCCATGCCCCTTGTCGGTGCTGTGACTGTCGTGCCCGGTGCCTGAGGCGGAGAACAGCGCGACCGCATAGCTCGAACCCAGCGTCACCGCGCACGCCCACACCCCAACCAGAATGAGCTTGATCATGGCCTGTTCTGACCGTTCTTAACCACCGGCGCGTACGTACCGTCGGACTCGGCGTTCTGAATTGCCTCGGAGACAATTGCGGCGATTTCCCGCACCGCCTCGAGATGCAGCTTGAGCATCGCCCGGTTGGTTTCGAGACTGACCCTCAGTCGCTCCAGGCGTTTGCGCACCGCATCCCCGAGCATGGCCGTGTTCTGGTGCCGCATTGCTCGGCTGAGCTCTAGAAGGCCGAGGCTCTTGCGGTGATTGAAGTCGTTGAAGTCGGCCTTGACGCGGTCGCGAAGTGCCGCTGTCTCCGACTCGACCACCGCCTCCAGCCGTTCGATGACTTTCTCGAGATGGCCGCTGGTGGCCGCCTGCCCCTCCTCGACGGTCCGTCCGCCGGCTTGCGACCACGCCCCGTTTGTGAAGGCCGGCCCCCCGGTTCCATAGCCCTGAAAGTCAGCCGGAAGTGCAGCAGCAGAAGCATTCGACATAGCATCAGCTCCGATCGGTGGGCGCGATGGCAAGATAGGCGAGCGTGTTGTGCAGCGCCGACGCGGGGTCGACGGGAGACGGCACGCTCGTCCGCCCTGCAATCTGCTTGGCGATGCCCGCTCGTCCGCTTTCGGCAAGCTCCTTGGCAAGCACCTCGGCCATCATCGACTTCCACACTTCGCCGGCAAGGCCACGTCCGAACACGCCGTCGGCATGCTTGGGCAGCATCGCCTGCACGAACGTTTGCAGCACGAACGCCTCGAACTGGCTGAGCGCATCGGCCGCTCCGGGCAATGGTCTTGGAGCCCGGCCGGCCGCAGCCGGCGATGCCCCCTGAAGCACTTGCGTTGCCCGCGCCGGTGGCGAGTAATTGCTGGTCTCGGCAGTCGGCAGACGCACTCTCGGATCAGCCTGGGTCGCAGCCTCACCCCCAATCCGCGTGAGGCGCTCCTTGGCCGCCTGATACTTTAAGGGATCGGCGGCGCGAGCCACGCCGAGTATGATGTCGCCTGGAGGATTGATGGCCAACGTCGCCGTCCGCGAATCTGTGGGTTCTTCGCGCAACCTGCCGCGACAAACTTACGGGAGCCTTGCGCAGGATCGGTTGAGGAAGTGCTCGATCGTTTCCGCCAACTCCTTGCCCATCTCCGCCCGCTGCTCCTGCGTCTCGACTATGGAACTGAGCCGCTCCGCGAGCCTCACGTGGCGCAGCCGCTCGACCACCTTTCGCGACTGCAGATCGCGCTCGCTGGCGATGCGGGCCGCTTCCTCCGACACGAAGCGGAGACGCTTAGCCATCGCATCGATGAAGAGGCCGTGCAGCGCCTCGTCACTGTTGAGCGCACCGATCAGCCCGACCTTGGACGCTTCGATCTCAGCGAGCCTTTGCTGCAGTTGTGCAAGCTTCCACGTCTCCACGCGGTGCATTTGCCGCTGTACGGCCACGATGCGTTCCGCTCTGCGGCTCCGTTCGCTCATGGGGTTATCAGGCTCCCGCAAGCCAGCTCGCGAAACCTGTCATAAACAGGCGCAGAAATTCGCTTATGGTGAAATAGAGCACGAAGAGACCCCCGGCGACCACGAACGGAAGTGAGATGAAATAAACGGCGATCTGCGGCGTGAGCTTGTTGGCAATACCGAACATGAAATTGACGATCAGCGAATAGACCACGAACGGAGCGCTGATCTGGAGTGCCAGCAGGAAGGCCCCCGACAGTGCGCCGCTGATCTGTTCCAAGCCGAACCTGGCGCCGAAAGGCATGGTTACCGGAAGGGCGCTGTAAGAGGCGAGCAGCGCTCGAAACACTTCCCAGTGCTGGTCGGTAAGGAAAATGAGCACCGTTGCGGTGACCGTGATGAGCGCTGCGAACGGCGGTGAAGGTTCCGCATCCTCTATGGGCATGCCGGGCAGGTTGCCAAAGCCTGCGAACGAGGCGGCCGCCACCGCCATGAACTGCAACGACAAGAAGAACAGCCGTCCGATCAGCCCGAGCAGGCCGCCGATCAGCATCTCCGAAAAGATGAGTTGCAGAGCCCGCCCCGGCGATATCTCCGGCAGCGCGAGCAGCAGCTTGGGCAGGACGAGGGGAGTCATTGCCAGAGTGATCGCAACAGCCAGGAACAGCCTGACTTGAATTGGCACCCGTGTGCTGGAGAAACCCGGCATCAGCATGAGACAACCGCCGATCCTGCAGAAAACCAGGAAAACCAGAAGCACCGTTTCCGAGTTCAGAAACGTCAAGAGATCGTCCCGAGCGATTTGATCTGAACCCCACGGGCAACCTCCACGTGGGAGAGAACTGGCAGCGTCGCAAACAGCCGCTCCGTGACCATACGCACATAGGGCCGTGCATCGGCCGCCGCCACCAGCACGAAGTTGTGACCCTGATCCATGAGGCTGCGGATCGTCTTGGTCGCCTCTGCTCCGAACTGCTCGATCAGACGCGGATCGATGTCGAACTCCACCACATCGCCCTTGGCATCCCGTTTGAGGCTCTGGTGGAACGCCAGGTCCCAGCGGTTGCCGAGACGCAATACTTTGAGCACGCCGTTGTCGGACAGATCCCCGCAGATTTGCTGAGCAAGCCGCATCCGCACGTGCTCGACGATCTGCTCGGCTCGGCGCGCGTGCGGCGCGATCTCGGCGATCGCCTCTAGGATCAGGTGCAGATTGCGGATCGAGATGCGCTCGGCCAGCAGTAGCTTGAGGACGGCTTGCAGACCCGAATAGGAAATGTGCGCTGGAGTGATCTCATCAATCAACCGACGATACTCGGGCTCCAATCTATCGAACAGGCCGCGCATGTCCTTATAGGAAAGAAGCTGCGCCAGGTTGTTTCGGATCACCTCGCCGAGGTGGGTGAGCAGCACCGACATGTTGTCGACCGCCGTGAAGCCCTCGCGCTTGACGTTGTTCAGGAAGGACTCGGGTATCCACATGGCCTTCATGCCGAACGCGGGCTCCCGCGCCTCATCCCCGGGCACGTCCGGCCGCGGACCGTCGCCGACGATCACGAGTGCATCGCCAATGCGCAGCTCCTCGCTCGCCACCACCGTTCCATGGATCTTGATTTGGTAGCACTTCGGCGGGATAGCGAGGTCGTCGCTGAGCTTGATCTCGGGCACCACGAATCCGTACTGCTTGGCAAACTTGCGGCGCATCTTGGCGACGCGCTGCGCCAGTTCCCCATGCGCCGGCAGCATCGCGCTCGAGAGCTGCTTGCCGAGACACAGTTCGATCTCGGCCGTTCTGAGCGACTCGCGCACCGACTGGCGCACCTCTTCCTCGGCGGCCTGCTTTGCCTCACGCGCCTTCGCCTCCTCGAGCGCCCTGGCCTCCGCCTGGCGCCGGGGGATGGCATAGGCGATGAAACCCATTGTACCGGCCAGGAGAGCGAACGGCAGGAAGGGGAGTCCCGGCGCCAGCGCCAACACGAACATGACGAGTGCCGCCACCACGAGCGCGCGCGGATAGTTGCCGAGCTGCTGGAACACCGCTTTCTCGGCCGAACCGCGCGTGCCGCCCTTCGAGACCAGGAGTCCGGCCGCCAGCGACACAATGAGCGCCGGGATCTGGGTGACGAGACCGTCGCCCACCGAGAGCTTGACGTACACGTCGGCAGCAGCACCAAGCGACATATCGTGCCGAACCACCCCGATCACGATACCGCCGAACACGTTGACGGCCGTGATGATGAGCCCGGCGATGGCGTCGCCCCGGACGAACTTCGAGGCGCCGTCCATGGCGCCGAAGAACGCGCTTTCCTCCTCGAGCTCGCGCCGGCGTCTCGTCGCCTCCTTCTCGTCGATGAGGCCTGCAGAGAGGTCCGCATCGATGGCCATCTGCTTGCCGGGAATGGCATCGAGCGTGAACCGTGCTCCAACCTCCGCAATGCGCGTCGCACCCTTTGTGATCACCAGGAAGTTGACCGTGATCAGGATCAGGAACACGATCGTTCCAATCACAAAGTCGCCGCTCATCACGAAGTTGGCGAAACCAGCAATGACGTGACCGGCCGCGGTGTAGCCTTCCGCTCCATTGGAAAGGATCAGCCGGGTCGTCGCTATGTTGAGCGACAGCCGCAGCATGGTGGCGATCAGCAGCACGGTGGGGAAGGCGGAGAAGTCGAGCGGCTTTTGAATCCACAGCGCGACCATCAGGACGAGCACCGAGAAGGCGATTGAGAAGGCGAGCCCCACGTCGATCAGTGTCGCCGGCAGCGGCAGGAACAGTACTGTCAGGATGAAGACAATACCGATCGCGAACCCAACGTCCTGCGCGCCGGATCGCTCGAGCGGTTTCACGGATGCAAACGACGCGGCCATGACGGTCCCCGCAGCTGATGCTTCGCCGCCAGCCTGAACCACCAACCTTGCGCGAAGGTGCTCCCGTTCGCGCCGGCCGCTCCCTTCTCAGAAGCCGTGCTCGATGCGCCCGTAGACGTGCTCGGCGAAAGTGAATATCACGGCCCCGACGAAGGGGGCCGTGAGCGCTGAGACGAGCAGTATTGCCACGATCTTCGGGATGAAGGTCAGCGTGATTTCCTGTACTTGGGTCAGCGCCTGAAGCAGCGCGATAACGACGCCGACCGCCATTGCGGCGACGACGGCCGGGCTTGAGGCAAGGATGATGGTCCAGATCGCGGCCTGCACGATCTCAAGGGCATCGGCCTGGTTCATATCAGGTGATCGTGACCCCCGGGCCGAGCTTTAGCTCCTGCCCATCGCTGAGCACCGCCACTGCTCCGCCCGATACGATCCGGACAGAGGCCACCTCTCCGACAACGCTGCCGTCGGGGGACGAAATCGTCCGCCCGATGATGCCGTCTGCCTGAGCCAACGCAAAGGACGTCAGCAGCGCATCAAGCTTGGAGTTCGTCTGCACTGCCTGTTCCACGCTCGAGAACGTGGCAAGCTGTGCGACGTACTCGGAAGATTCCATCGGATTGGTCGGATCCTGGTGCTTCATCTGGGCGATGAGCAGCCTCAAAAACGCATTGTAGTCGACCGAGATCGACGGTTGTGCTGCCGTCTGCCTTGCCGCAGCATGTATCGTGACGTCGTTGGTTACCTGCATGATGCCACCTTGGGCTGTTGAATGCGGTCAGAGGCATTGGCGAGTATGCTGTTCTCGAGAGGGAACAGCGCTCGAATCGCCTTGAGGGCGTCGAACACCTTGTCTCTTTCCACCAAACTGCGCGCCATCTCGAGTCCGGCTCGTATCTCGGACGTTTCGAACGTGCTCATAAGTAGGGCGTGCGACCTTGCGAACATGTCGCGTGCCGCGGCCGCGCCAGTGGGGTCGATGAGCATCGTCTGGACAATGAAGTAATGCGCCTTGAGCGGCGTTTTTGCCTCTTCGGCAAGAATTACGTGGTTTTCTAGCAAAAAAGTAACATCGTTGAGGAACTCGATCGACACCTTTCGGTCCACGCGCAGCACCGCGCCATTGATGTAGATCCTCTCGCCACCCTTAAGCGAGATGTGGATGTTCTTCTTCACCTGAGCCCCTCGGCGATTTCGCTCGACACTTCGATGAGACCCTTGAAGTTCTCTGATTTGCCGAGCCGGATCTGTTCGGCTTCGCGCATGATCCACAAACCGATCGAGATCAGATCGGCGCGCAGCGCCTTCGGCAAATCGTTCTCCGGCTTGGCCAAGTCCTCGACCAGCGCGGCCCACAGACGATGGACGAACAACACCGCATCGAGTGCCTCGCGGGTACCCGATCCTTTGGCTTCCGCTGCCCGCAACAGTTCAATTGACCGTTCGATGGCCTCGCGCTCGCGATCTCTGGCCTGCTTCGGTGCCTCGTCGAGAATTTCGGCGTAGCTAAACCGGTACATCGTCGTCGTTCCAGTCCGTTAATTAGAGGTAGTTGAGTACGCTGAGTTGATGCAGGCGCGCGGTGAGCGCGTACGCGCTTTCAAGCTGCGTGAGCAGCGTACTGACGCGGGTTGAAGCCTCGGCCGGATCGACAGCCTCGAGCAGATTGATGTGGCTGGCGATGATGTCGACCTGAACCGACATGGTCTCCTTGGCTATCGACACCCGCTCCTGCACGGTCCCGAGCGTGCCTTGCAGCACCGACAGCTCCTGCACGGCCTCGCCAGCACGCTGCGCGGCGGTGTCCACGAGAGCATAGAAGGCCGACTGATTGAGGTTTTCTGTCCCGAGGTCGGCGACCATTGTGAAGGCGCTGGCGAGCTTGCGTATCGCCGCCTCGTTGGCGTTCGTGGAGGTCTCGACCAGCTCAAAAGTTGAGATGCGGCTGCGCACATTCTGGTCGGAAGCCGAGGACCAGTTGGCGGCCCACGCCGCCGCGTCGAACAGTCCCGCGAATGTCGTGTCGAGGAACGTCTGCATATTGGCCGCCGTGATGTTGACGACCGCAGGATCCGACTGAGTTATGCCGAACTGGGTGAAAAACGCGTCTGCCACCGATTGCCGGCTTGCCGGCGTTGGAACCTGAAAATAATCGGTTACCGGTCTCACGTCGGTGTTGATGCCGGCGAACAGGTAGGCGTCGTTCGATGCCGTGTTGAGTTTGTCGAGCAGGCCGCTCAACGCCATCTCGGCCTGCCTCTTCACCAGAGCGGGTCCGGAATCGCTGCTGCGAGCGGCGAGCAGATCGCCGACAAAATCCTGGGCGGCGTTGACGATAGCCTGCAGCGCCGCCTGCGTAAGCTCTAGGCGGTTCTCGACGACGCCGTTCGTATCAATCATAGTTCGAATTCGCTCGTACTCCTGGCGCAGCGAGACGGTCTCCCCCGTCTTGTATCCAAGGCTGAGGCCCACGTCGGCGAGCCGTCCGGTGACCACTTCTTTCTGCGCCCCAGCGAGCTTGAGCTGCAGCTTAGCAATCGACAGCCGGGTCGATTCCGAGATTGCCTGGGTCGATATGAAGGTCGTCTTCATGCCGTCATCTGATCGCCGCGATGAGGGAGCCCAGCATGGTATCGATAGTGGAGATCAGCTTGCTCGATGCCTGGTAGGCGCGCTCAAGCTCCAGGAGCCGGGTCATTTCTTCATCGAGGTTGACGCCGGTCTCCTTGGACAGTGCCTCCGCCGAACGTTCGAGCAGCGTCGTCCGGTACTCCACCTCCGCGGCAGCAGAGCGCCGCGCCTCCTGCAACCAAGCAGCTGAAGCCGCACCGAAGCCGCCGATCGTCGCCAAAGGGTCGATGTTGCTGCTCGGATCGAACGCCCGTGGCTCGGCGAACCTGTCAAGAATCTCTTGCAGGCGATCGACAAAGCCGGCCGCACCCGTAGTGTTGTAGACGTATGCAGGTCCGGCAATGCCGCCGTCCCGCAGCAACGCCGGATTCCCACCCTGGAGCGGATCGACGCTGGCCGCGAGGGCAATCACCCCGGCGAGCCCGTCGACCACGACACCGGCGGGCGGGACGGCCGGGCCGCCCGGCCAGGTAAAGAGGCCTGTGGCGTCGGGCAGTGCCGGCACCGCGCTCTGATCGCTTTCGGCGAAAATCTCTATGAGGCCGCGCGCGATCTCGTCGAGCTGGCGCTGATAGGTTACCGCCGCGTCGTCGCGAACGCTGACGAGGCCGGTCAACCGCCCGGTTCCGATCGCCATGCTGCCGCTGCCGGTGATCGGCACACCATCCACGTAAACGGGATTGCCCACCGTGGTCGCCGAGTAGATTAGAGTGGGCGCGAAGGTGACTGTTCGCGCCCGCGTCTCGAACAGGGTCACGCCGCTGTCCGTGAACACGACCATGTCGTTGTCGGCCCGTGTAATGGTTCTGACGCCGACCTCTTCAGAGATGGCCGCCAGCGTTCGGTCTCGAGCATCGAGATAGTCGGTAATGTCGGCTCCCGCCCTGGTTCCCTTGACGATTTCGGTGTTGATGGTCTCGAACTGTGCGAGCAGCGCGTTCAGTCGCTCGACCGAGTTGGCAATATCCGCATCCGCCTGCGCCCGCACGTCCTGCACGGTCCGCGTCGCGCTGTTGAGCGCCTGTGCGAGTCGGCTTGCGGCCATCACGGCCGATTGGGCCCGGGTGCCGTCATGTGGTCCGCTTGCGTACTGTTGAATGGCATCGGCCAGCTTGCCGACGAGCGCCGCGGGAGAGGCATCGAGCTCGGGATCGTTGATGGTCTGGTCGAGGCGATCGAGAGCCGCCATGATCGCCTGCTGGGCGTTCGATGCCGAGGTCGCCGCCAGCAGATTGTCGAACAGCGCCTGGTTGGTCACTCGGGTAATTGACGCCAGCGCCACGCCGCCGCTGGGCGAGGTAACGACATTGGCGATCTTGCGAGATGCCAGCGGGTTTCCGACATTGGCGACGTTGCGTGAGACGACCGCGGTCTGGCCTGCCGTTACGGCGAGCCCGGACCGGGCGACTTCCAGACCCGCGCTGAGCGTCATTCAGCCACCTTTTTGGCTCCGCTGGGCTCCGACCTACCGCTCACCGCTTGAGATTGACCAGCACATCCATCAGATCTGCACCGGTTTGAAACACTTTCGAGTTGACCGTATAGCTCCGCTGGGACTCGATCATGGTGGTGAGCTCGGACGCGATATCGACGGTCGATTGTTCGAGTGCGTTCGAGACGATGCTGCCGAGCCCGCCCTGTCCGGCAAATCCGATCTGCACGTTGCCGGAATCGATGCTGGGGGCGAATACGTTTCCGGCGAGCGGCTTCAGATTGTCCGGGCTGGCCACCGTGGCAAGCGGGATCTGATAGGTGGCCACTCGCGCGCCGTTTTCGAAGACCGCGTAAAGGACGCCGTCGTCATCGATCTCGACCCGCTCCACCTGGCTCGGCGCGTTGCCGTTCATTGTCGCCTCGAGCACGATGTAATCCGCAGCTAGCTGGCTCGTCTGCGACATATCGAGATCAACCGTGGCGCCGTTCGGGATCGGTATACTGATCCCCGTTGGGCTTCCAGCGTCGAGCTGTCCGGTGTTCGGATCGAAAGTGAGCGTTTCCGTCGCCAGAGGAGCGGCCGCATAGGGAAAGCCGCCGCCCGCGCCGGCGTCCGCCTGATTGAAGACCGCAATCTCCCATGTATGAGCAGCCGTCTTGGTTGCGTAGACGTCGAGCGTCACCAGATTGCCGAGGTTGTCGTAGGAAACGAGCGAGGTCTTGGCGGTGTAAGTGGCCGTCGCGGCGTTGGCAGAAGGCAGATCGGCAGGCGCAACGATGGCGGCATTAAGCGGCAGGTTGACGAAGAAGGTACCGAGGTTTGGGGGGTTTGCCTGCAGTGCCAGGTTGCCGATGTTGACGACCTCCAGACCCGCCGTGCTGTTGGCGACGACGTTTGGCGCGCCGTTGGCCAGGCTGTAGCCCATGAGCCGGTATCCGGCGGCGTTGACGAGATCACCGTCGCCGTTCTTCACGAACGATCCCGCTCGGGTGAGGAACGTCTGCTGGTTACTGTCGGAGACGATGAAGAACCCATTGCCGTTGACGGCAAGGTCGGTGGCAGAGGTGGTGAAGGAGAACGCCCCTTGCTCGCTGATCGCATAACGGACGTTTGTCTTCACACTGCCCGAAAGATACTCCGATCCCGACTCGAGCAGAATCGAGGAGAATTCGGTCGACGCGCGCTTGTACCCGGTCGTGCTCGCGTTGGCGATGTTGTCGGCCACCGTGCTAAGGCGATTGGCCTGCGCAGCCATTCCGGATGCGCTCGTCCTCATGATCCCGGAAAGGCCCATAGTCCCATCCCCGCTTGAATCTATTCCCCCTCCGAGTGGACCATGCGCAACTTGTGCGAAGCTGACGCTCGATGGGGCTTGTCGGGGCCTCGCTCAATCTCGCTGCAGGCAGGCTGCAGCGGGAAAGCTACCCTCAATCGTAAACCAACCGGTACCCGAGATACCTCTGCGAATCGATCGGATCGTAGCCCAACCTGTGGCGCAGCCTCTTGCGCAGCTTGCTGATATGGCTCTCGACCACGTTCTCGTCGATATCCTCCCCAAACAGCCCGTATACGGAGTTGAAAATCTGCGTCTTGGTTACCCTGCGACCTTTGTTGCTGACGAGATACTCGAGGATCCGGCGCTCCCGTCGCGGCAGCGGCAGCACCTCGCCGCGGATCTCAGGATCCCGACCATCGGAATAGACGCGCATGTCGCCGATGATCGTGCAGTCCGGCTCGATCGCTGCGCGCCTGCGGATGGCTTTGATTCGCGCTAGGATCTCGCGAACGTGGATTGGCTTGCGCACGACATCGTCCACCCCCGCGGCGAACAGCTCCAGCGTGTCCTCGAGCGACTTGTTGTCGTTCATGGCGATCACGGCGGCACGCGAGCGTCCGCGAATCTTTCTTGGCAGGACGCGGCGCCGGCTGAAGTCCCCGAGCAGAAAGGCTTCGACCGAGGAGATGTCGGGATCCGATACAGTCTCCACCCAGTTCTCGAAATCGGCCGGACGGAGCCCGGTGGCCGACACTCCCTCCCGGTCGAACCAGGACGCGTAGCCCTCCGTCACGGTCTCACGCTCATCGACAATGACGATCATGCGACGACTTTCCGGATCTGGGTTGCGGGTCTTGACACAACGCCCAAACGCGCACGCCGGCGCGGCTCGCCGAAGCAGGCAATGGGTCCTCTAGGCGGACGCGCGCGTCCGTGGGCAGCGTTGGGCGACCGAAAACGCACCGAATCAGTGGAGGACGCCACCCACCAAGGGACATTGCTTCGCAAGCGAACTCCAGAGTTATGCACGTCCCGTTTTCTGATCTGGATCAGTTTTCGGGCTGGGCTCCCGCAGCAATGGCCCTCCTGCCACACCCCCTTTGACACAAAAGGACGTACCCGGTATGGGCGATGCTCGACGCCGCCGCCTTGCAGTGTCTCGCGTTGTTCGATGTTCCGGGGGCAGGGAGATCGAACGGCAAGTAGCGGGCGCTAGCGGGGAAGCGCAACATGGCGTTGTCCAATGGCGTGCCGACGGGACGCACGAACAAAGGTCCCGAGCTGCACAATGCGTCGCCAGCGCCTGGCACGGCTGCACTCTTTGCTTTTTTCGAGCAGAACAGCACGCTGCTGCGCTTGGCCCGTCACCAGCGTCTTCCTCTGCACCCGGCCGGCGCCTGTCTCGTCCGCCGCGGCCTTCTCGCCCTGCAGACGGCCACCCCACGCCGCCAGATCGTCGGTTTCTGGCACCCAGGCGACGTGCTCGAGACAGCCAACCTTCCCGCTCTCCCGGGGCTCGCTGTCAGCGCCACCGCACCGACGGAGGTCTGGCGCCTGCGACCACAGACCCTTGAGTCGATCCTGACCGAGCGTGCCGACCTTCTGAGGCTGCTGTTGCGCCTCTCGGCCATCGCCATGAAGCAGCTCCTGGTGAGCAACGCGATGATCGGTAAGCTGTCTGGGGAGGAACGCGTTGCCTCGTTCCTGCTAACCATGGCAATGCGGCATGGCCGTTTCGGCAGCAATCGGGCGGAGGTCGACTTGCCCCTGTCGCGAGCCGACATGGCAGATCATCTGGGCCTTAACGCCGATACGCTGAGCCGGATCATGAGCGCCCTGCGTACAGCCGGCATTATCGAGTCGCTGGGCAGACATCGCCTTGTCGTCCGCGACTGGAGGCGCCTACGCGGCCGAAGCCCGCTCGCCGACGCCCTGGCCAGCAACTGACCCTCCTCTTGCTTGCTCGCCATTGACACCGACCGCGGCATTGGGCGTAAGGTCCGCCGCCGACCGACGCGCTGCTGACGCAGCGCACGAGGCGCGGTGATGGGCCCTGCAGGAGACCGCTCGGTGCGGCCGGTTGAAACGAGCACTGACACGAACACCGACAAACAAGCCTACGCTCCGACACGCGAGGTGCTGCTTGCGCGCGCCGAAGCGCTTGTGCCAGTGCTGCAAGAGCGCGCGGAGGCCGGGGAGAGATTCCGCCGCTGCCCCGACGAGACCATCGCCGACTTCATAGCGGGCGACCTACTGCGCATCTGCCAGCCCGCCCGGTACGGCGGTTTCGAGCTCGGCTATGACGTCCTGTGCGAGGTGAGCCAGACGCTTGCCCGCGGCTGCGGCTCGCAAGCCTGGGTTCACATGGTGTTCGCCGACAACGCGCTAAAACTCAGCGCCTATACGCTGCAGGCACAGGACGAGGTTTGGGGTAGGGACCGCAATGCCAAGCTCGCCAACGCCGTCGCCCCTGTGGGACGCGGCCAGCCGGTCGAAGGTGGTGTCCTCTGGTCGGGTCGGCACGGGTTCTCGAGCGGCGTCGACCACGCGGATTGGGTGATGGCGAGCGGCCACATTGAACATGGCGACAGAAGGTCGGGTTGCTCGGTGCTGATCCCCAGGCGTGACATCACCCTCGTCGACGATTGGCACGTTCTGGGCCTGGCCGGCACCGGCAGCAAGACCTTTGTTGTCGACAAAGCCTTTGTCCCCGCGCATCGCATCCTAGATAAAGAAGCCGTCGACAAGGGTGAGGCTCCGGGGACACTCCATTACAGTGCCCCGGTTACCAAGCTTCCGCGTGGCGGCGTCTCGGCTGTGAGCTTTACCTCGGTTGTCGTTGGCATCGCCGAAGGGTTTCTCACCGAGTACTTCCGATACACCGGACCGCGACTGTCGCGCGGGACCGTCGTGGCGGAGCAGATGGGAGTACAGATCAGCGCCGGTCTATCGGCAGCCGAGGTGGAGGCTGCCTCGCGTATGTACCTTGGCGCCATCCGGGAGACCATGCAGATGCTGGCCCGCGGCGAGACCGTGAGCCGCCATGCTCAGCTCCGGGGCAAGCGCAATGCTGCCTACGCTGCTCAACTCGCCCTGCGCGCGGTGCAGCGCCTGTTCAATGCCGCCGGCGGTCGCGCGCTCTATGCGAGCAACGAGCTGCAGCGCAAGTTCCGCGACATCCACGCTGCGGCCGCTCATCACTCTTTGGTCTGGGACACGGCGGCAGCCGCCTATGGCCGCTACGTCCTCGACCGACATGGGCGCAGCATTTCCGAAGATTAGCTGTTCCGCCGGCCGCCCGTATCTATTGGCGCATCAGTGCTACGGTATCATCGACCGTCATCACGCGACCCATGCGCGGAAATACACGCTCCATGAAGAACGCGTTGTTGTTGCCGCGCATCGAGTAGCAGGCATCGCGCACCACCACGATGCCATAGTCCATGTCGCGTGCCGCATACACGGTGGCAGCGATGCCGACATCGGTCGAGCCTCCGGCGATGATGATTGTCTCGATGCCGCGCACTCTGAGGTGGAGGTCGAGATCGGTCTGGTGAAAAGCATTCCAGCGATGCTTCGGGATAACGACATCGCCCTCGCCCGGCCGCAGCTCTGCCGCGATCTCCGCCTCGCGCGATCCCTTGGTGAACCGCGGCCGAATCGGGCGCGCCGCATCGCCGCCGGGCCCCAGATCCATGTCGGTATCGGTCAGCCTCTCGACGATATCCGAGCCGTCGGCGGCATGCGCGCCACATGGATAGAACGTGGTCATCCCCACCCTTCGAGCCCCAGCCAGCAGCCGCTGCAGGTTGGCGAGCACGTTGTGCTCGGCCAGGAACTCTTGCTTGGCGCGCTCGTTGGGATGCAGGTAGCCATTGAGCGTGTCGAACAGGATGAGGCCCGTCGCCTCTGCCTTCAGTGTCTTCTCGAGACGCGCGATCCTAGCCATGGTCTGGGTGCACCCGGCGTTGTTGTTCCTGAGCCCAGTTTGCGGGTGCTATGCTGACGCTGCAAGCACGATCAGAGGCGACCCTGTTCCAGGATGGAGGTGATCACGTGTCATTCACCGCCCGCTACTTCCTTGCGCTCGGCAACGTTGCCTTCTCCCTTGTCCTCGGCGTCCTGGCGATCGCCTTGTGCGCCATGTTTTACGAAGACACCGCGCTCCAGCTCCTCAAGCTGGCCGCCGAGCTGCGCGAGTTGATCTTCGCCCGTATCACATCGCCAAAAATGGAGTTCGTCGCCCGCCTCGTTTTGCACGAGAGCGCGATCATGCTCATGGGCTTCACGCTGCTTGCCCGCATCGTGGTCGGCGCTGTGATCACGTTTTTTGCTTGGCTGTTTACGGGGCGCATGCACGCCGAGGTTTAGTTCATGCCGCGCCGTAGCAGTGCAGATCCATACCGTAGACGCGCAACCACTCACGCGCCTCGCCGCTGCGCGGCACCATCCTCTCTACCAGCTTCCAAAACCGGGGTCCGTGGTTCATTTCGGCAAGATGCGCCACCTCGTGGGCTGCGACATAGTCGAGGATGTAAGGAGGCGCGAGCACCAGCCGCCATGAAAACGACAACACGCCCGTCGTCGAGCATGACCCCCAGCGGCTCGACTGGTCCCGAACCGCGATTTTCTTGGGTTTGAGCTTTAGATTGGCTGCATGAAAGCAG